>NZ_JARJLM010000466.1 GCF_029335485.1 Cupriavidus basilensis | reverse complement strand
GCCATGTACGGGCCTGTTTCATTTCATAAACATGCCTCTTGATGCGCTTTATGCAAACAAAGTGCACCATGAAGTTCATATTCCTGCCTAAATGTTTTTAATTAAAAACATTCAAGCCGATTTGCAATTGTCTGTGAAAAAAAGACAACGTGAATTGCAATGCTAATCATTCGCATTTATATTCCGGCTCGCCCAACATAATCGCTTACCGCCGTTGGCCGAACCACGCATGGCACGCCTGTCTCGACACTGCCGGCCGGTTCGTTGCCGCGGCCGCACCGGAACCGAGAAACGACATGAACCGCCGCACGCCGATCGCGACTGCCCTTTTCGCGCTGTTCGCCACTCCCGTTGTCGCCGTGGCCCAGACGGCCCCTGCCGCCGCTCCAGCCAGCCGGGGCGCGACGACGCTGCAGGAAGTGGTGGTGCAAGGCGGCAGCGCCCGCGACGACTACAACGCAGTGAAGAACTCGGTCAGCAAGCTGCCCGAGGATTTGCACGACATTGCGCAATCGGTGACGGTGGTCAACAAGGCGCTGATCGACGCGCAGGGCGGTACCTCGCTGGCGGATGCGCTGCGCAATGTGCCGGGCATCACCATCGGTGCGGCCGAGGGCGGCCAGATCGGCAACAACATCAACCTCAACGGGTTCTCCGCGCGTACCGATATCTACCTTGACGGCTTCCGCGACCGCGGCCAGTACTATCGCGACACCTTCGCGCTGGATTCGGTGGAAGTGCTGATGGGGCCCTCGTCGATGCTGTTCGGACGCGGATCCACGGGCGGCGTGATCAACCAGGTCAGCAAGAAGCCCTCGCTCAAGGCCGCCACCGAGGTATCGGGCTCGGTCACCACCAATGGCATGGTGCGCGCCACCGCCGACTACAACACGCCCACCGGCGAAACGTCAGCCTTCCGCATCGCCGCGATGGCGCAGGACGGCGCGCCCACCACGCGCGACCAGATGACGGTGCAGGATTTCGGCCTCGCGCCATCCTGGCGCCTGGGCATCGGCACCCCGACGGAGATCACGCTGTCGGCGCTGGTGCAGCATAACGAAGACATGGCGGACTACGGCTTCCCGGCGATCAACGGGCATCCGGTCAACGTCAACCGCAAGACGTCCTACGGCTACAACGACGACCGCACCATCCAGGACGTGGCCGCGCTCAACGCCACCGTCGATCACAAGTTCTCCCCCAACCTGCGGCTGCGCAACCAGACCCAGTTCAACTACGTCAACACCAACGCGCGCGAAACCGCGCCGAACGCCGTGGGCACGGTCAGCATCAAGGGCTTCACCCCGCTGACCACCACCACGCTGCCGCTGGACGCGCTGTCGGTACGCCTGCAAAGCCATGATCGTCATATCCGCGACTACTCGATCTTCAACCAGACCGAGCTGACCGCCAAGTTCGACACCGGCCCGGTCAAGCACACCGTGCTGGTTGGCGCCGAGATCGGCCACGACGGCTATGACAACCAGAACTACTACCGCAACGGCAGTTGCAACGGCGTGGCACTGAATGCCGCAGCGACCGCCACCGCGGCGGCCGGCACCAGCGGCTACGTGGCCTGCGAGCCGCTCGTGGCGCCGACCTACAGCAACTCGCCGACGAATGCGCCGAGCGTGGCTGGCAACCGGCAGGGCGCCTCGGCCAATACCTTGGCGGCCTACATCAACGACTCGGTGGAGCTCAGCAAGCAATGGAAGCTGGTGGGCGGCGTGCGCTACGACCGGTACATCGCCAGCATCACCAATTCGGTCAATTCGACCAACACCCTGGGCAACACCAGCCTGGCCAGTGCCGACCAGACCGTCAACTTCACCAGCGTGCGCCTGGGTGGCATCTGGCAGCCGACGGAGGCACAGTCCTACTACGTGTCGTATGGCACGTCGTTCAATCCGTCGCTGGAGCAGCTGGTTGCCACCGTGGGCCAGCAGAACCTGGCCCCGGAGAAGAACAAGTCCTACGAAGTGGGCGGCAAGTGGGACCTGATGGGCGGCGACCTGTCGCTGACCTCGGCAGCGTTCCAGATCACCAAGGACAACGCGCGCAGCCAGATCGACGCGACCACCTACGCGCTCACCGGCCAGATCCGCGTGCGCGGTTTCCGCGCCGGCGCCACCGGGCACATCACCAACAAGTGGCAGGTGTTCGCGGGCTATACCTTCCTGGACGCCGAGATCGTCAACGGTATTGCCGCCGGCACCCAGGGCATGACGCCGGTCAACACGCCAAAGCACACCGCCACGGCATGGACCAGCTACCGCGTACTGCCGGACTGGGAAGTCGGTGGCGGCGCCTTCTATATGTCGCAGCGCTATGCCAACAACACGGATACCGTGCAGGTAGGCGGCTACGTGCGCTGGGACGGCATGATCGCCTACCACCAGCCCAGGTACGATGTGCGCCTGAACCTGTTCAACCTGCTCGACAAGAAGTATTTCGATGCGCTGATCCCGTCGGACGGCGGCCGCTCCGTGCCCGGCACCGGCCGCACCGCGATGCTGTCCTTCGTCTACCGCATGTAAGCTGAGATAAAGTGGCATGACGCCATGTCACGCCACACGGCGGCGCCGGACACCTGCCGTGCGCCGCCGCCAAACCCTGCCGAGATTGCCATGCTTGTCTGCATTCCCAAGGTCCTCAACGCGGAGCAGCTCGCCACCGTGCGCCAGCGCCTCGACCAGGCCGGCGACGCCTGGGTGAACGGCCGCGTCTCGGCCGGCTACTCCGGCGCTCCGGTCAAGTTCAACCAGCAGATCGACGAGCGCGCCGAAGTGGCGCTGCAGTGCCAGCACCTGATCCTCGGCGTGCTGGAGCGCAATCCGCTGTTCATCAGCGCCGCGCTGCCCAATATCGTCTATCCGCCGATGTTCAACCGCTACAGCGAAGGCATGACCTTCGGCGCCCATGTGGATGGCAGCGTACGCATCCATCCGCACAATGGCCGCAAGCTGCGCACCGACGTCTCCGCCACGCTCTTCCTCAGCGACCCCGCCAGCTACGACGGCGGCGAGCTGCAGGTGGAAGACACCTATGGCACCCACAGCGTCAAGCTGGAAGCCGGCGACATGGTGGTCTATCCCGCCACCAGCCTGCACCAGGTCACGCCGATCACGCGCGGCACGCGGGTGGCGAGCTTCTTCTGGATCCAGAGCCTGGTGCGCGACGATGCGCAGCGCGCGCTGTTGTTCGACCTGGACAACGCCATCCAGAAACTCAACCAGACCGGCGCCGACGAAGGCGCCCGGCGCTCGCTGGTGGGTTGCTATCACAACCTCCTGAGGCAGTGGACCGACACCTGAAACGGGTCGATCCGCCAGCCGCAACCCGGCATGGCGCCGGCGCCATGCCGCTCTTGCATCCGGTGGCGCAACGGCCATCGCGCTGCGCCGCGCGCCTGGCAGGTTGAGGTTGGCGACGTTCACGCGCATTTCAGGCGAATTGCTCCGCCAGCGCCGCCCTGACCTTGCCAACCAGCGGCGCCTCCCCGGCCCGGGCGGGCAGCAGGAAAAACTCCGCCGGCGGCAGGACCGGCAGCTTCAGCCTGGCCGTCGCCTGGGCGTCGAGCCGTGCCACGCCGTGCCCGATCGCGGACTCGTTCAGGCAGGAAATGCCCAGTCCGGCGGCCAGCGCGAGCTGCAGGCCGGCCACGCCGGACGCGGAATGCGCGATCACATGGTCCAGGCGCCGGCGCCGCAGCATCTGCACCACGTACTGATGCAGCGAGCAGGTGTCGGGCAGCAGCACCAGCGGCAGGGGCACGCCGACCTCCCCGGCCTCGCCTTCGCCCGCCACCCATGCCAGCGCCTCGCGGCGCAGTACCGTGCCGCGCGCGCCCTTCCGGCCCGCGCGGGAGCCCGGCAGCCGCATCGATAAGCCGATATCGAAGGCATCGGTCAGCGCCCCGGCATCGATCATGCCGCTCTTCATCACGGTCACGTGCAGCCGCAGATAGGGATAGTGCTCGCGCAGCCGGCGCAGCATGCCGGCGATCTCGCCGGGCCGGAAGTAGTCCGTCACCGCCAGCCGCAGCTCGCCGTCCAGCGTATGGCCGCGCAGATCCTGCAGCGCCAGCTCGGAGAGGGCAAGGATGCGCCGCGCGTATTCGAGCAGCCGCAGGCCCGCCGGCGTTGGCGCCGCGCCCTGCTTGCCGCGGGTGAGCAGCGGCACGCCCGCGCGCTCCTCCAGCTTGCGCAACTGCTCGCTGACCGAGGACTGCGACAGAAACAGCCTGGGCGCGGCGGCCGACAGGCTGCCGGCATCCGTCACGGTGACGAACGTACGCAACTGATCCAGTTCGAAGCCGCGCATGGCTGCCTCCTTCATGTTTCGGTATTGACGATGGATAGTATCGTTAATTCCCGTTTTTCCGATGGAAGGCAAACTCCTAGAATGGTTTCACCAACCCGCGGCAACACCCGATACGCAACCCGCAACCCCGACTCAAGGAGCCAGCCATGCCCCACATCAACCTGCAGATCTCCGGCAAACCCGATGCCTCGCTGACCCGCCGCAGCGCCGCCGCCGTGGCGGAGCTGACCCAGCGCATCCTCGGCAAGCGCCCCGAGGTGATCGCCGTTGCCGTGCAATACGTCGACCGGGACGCCTGGATCATCGGCGGCGAATCGCTCTCGGAGCAGGACCGCAACGCCTTCCATCTCGACATCAGCGTGACCGACGAGACCAACACCAAGGCCGAGAAGGCGCAGTTCCTGCGGGAGACGTTCGACACCCTCGCCGCGTTGATCGGCAAGGTCCACCCGGTTTCGTACATCCACATCGTCGACGCGCGCGCGGCCACCTACGGCTACGCGGGCCTGACCCAGGAGTACCGCTACCACCACAGCTGAGCAGCGGGACCGGGGAAGGCCGGGCGGTGCGGGCCCGCCGTGCCCCGGAGAGGCCAATCTTTGCGGCAGGACATTCCGCATTGCAACAAAATGTGTCAAAGTCGGCACCCTGGTCTGTCGCGTGCGGCGCCACGAGCACCGCGCGCGCGGAAGTCAAAAAGGAGAACCGATGTCCTTCCTCATAGTCCTGGCCGCGCTGGCCTTCCTGATGTTTGCCGCCTACCGTGGCTACAGCGTCATCCTGTTTGCGCCCATCGCCGCGCTCGGCGCGGTGCTGCTGACCGAGCCCGCCGCCGTGGCGCCGGTCTTTTCGGGCATCTTCATGGAGAAGATGGTCGGGTTCGTCAAACTGTATTTCCCGGTCTTCCTGCTCGGCGCCGTGTTCGGCAAGGTGATCGAGCTGTCGGGCTTCTCTGAGTCCATCGTGGCCGCGGCCATCCGCTATATCGGCCGCTCGCGCGCCAACGCGGTGATCGTCGCGGTATGCGCGCTGCTGACCTACGGCGGCGTGTCGCTGTTCGTGGTGGTGTTCGCGGTCTACCCCTTCGCCGCGGAGCTTTACCGCCAGAGCAATATTCCCAAGCGGCTGATGCCGGGCGCCATCGCGCTGGGCGCGTTTTCCTTCACCATGGATTCGCTGCCGGGCACGCCGCAGATCCAGAACATCATCCCCACCACCTTCTTCAAGACCACCTCATGGGCCGCGCCGGTGCTGGGCGTGCTCGGCTCGCTGTTCATCATCGCGGTCGGCCTGTCTTACCTGGAGTGGCGCCGGCGCGGCGCCGCGGCACGCGGCGAGGGCTACGGCACGGACCTGCGCAACGAACCCGAGCGCAGCCACGGCGGGCATCTGCCGCACCCGGCGCTGGCGCTGCTGCCGCTGGTGGTGGTGGGCGTGGCCAATTTCGCGCTCACGCGCATGATTCCGCAGTGGTATGGCAGCAGCTACAGCGTGCCCCTGCCCGGGCTGGCCAAGCCCGTGGAAACGCAGATCGCCACCGTGACCGCGATCTGGGCGGTGGAGGCGGCGCTGCTGCTGGGCATCCTGGTGGTGCTGGCAACCGCCTTTGGCGCGGTGCGCGAACGCTTTGCCGAGGGCAGCAAGAGCGCGATCGGCGGCGCGCTGCTGGCCGCCATGAATACGGCCTCCGAGTACGGCTTCGGCGGCGTGATCGCCGCCCTGCCGGGCTTCCTGGTGGTCAGCGATGCGCTCAAGAGCATCCCCAACCCGCTGGTCAACGCCGCCGTCTCGGTCAGCACGCTGGCCGGTATCACCGGTTCGGCCTCGGGCGGCATGAGCATTGCGCTGGCCGCCATGTCGGACACCTTCATCCAGGGCGCCCAGGCCGCCGGCATCCCGCTCGATGTGCTGCACCGTGTGGTGTCGATGGCCAGCGGCGGCATGGACACGCTGCCGCACAACGGCGCCGTGATC
This sequence comes from Cupriavidus basilensis, assembly GCF_029335485.1. GTDB lineage: Bacteria > Pseudomonadota > Gammaproteobacteria > Burkholderiales > Burkholderiaceae > Cupriavidus > Cupriavidus basilensis_E. The sequence goes on along the minus strand of NZ_JARJLM010000466.1, from coordinate 13,454 downwards.
ACCCTGCTGGCGGTGACGGGGCTGACGCACCGGGAATCCTATCGCGACATCTTCGCCGTCACCTTGATCAAGACGCTGGCGGTATTCTTCGTGATCTCTGTCTACTACGCTTCCGGCCTGGTATGACCGGCGCGGACGGCGTAGCACTCCTTGTGCATCGCGCCGTCCTTACCTAGTGTGGGTGGGTAAGCGGGCGGTGCATGCGCGCACGCCAAGGCACATGCCAGCCGCCCCGCCTCCTCCACTGGAATCCCGCATGAAGACTGTAAGTCTGCCCGGCGGCCATGCCGTTCCCGCGCTCGGCATGGGCACCTGGAATATGGGCGAGAAGCCGGCCGCGCGCGCGGAGGAACTCGCCACGCTGCGGCTTGGACTGGATCTCGGCCTGGGCCTGATCGATACGGCCGAGATGTATGGCGAAGGCCGCGCCGAGGAACTGGTGGGGGAAGCCATCGCCGGGCGGCGCGACGAAGTCTTCCTGGTCAGCAAGGTCTATCCGCACAATGCCGGGCGCAGCGGCGCGGTGGCCGCCTGCGAGCGCAGCCTGCGCCGGCTTGGCACCGACCGCATCGACCTGTACCTGCTGCACTGGCGCGGCGGCGTGCCGCTGGCCGAGACCGTCGAAGCCTTCATGGCGCTGCAGAAAGCCGGCAAGATCCGCCACTTCGGCGTCAGCAATCTCGACCTCGGCGACATGCAGGAACTGATGCGCGTGAAGGGCGGCGAACGGGTCGCCGTGAACCAGGTGCTATACAACCTCACGCGCCGCGGCATCGAATGGGACCTGTTGCCCTGGCTGCGCCAGCACCGCGTGCCGCTGATGGCGTACTCGCCGATCGAGCAGGCCACGCTGCTGCGCAATCCCCGCCTGACGCGATTTGCCGCGGAACATGGCATCGGTCCGGCCCAGGCCGCGCTGGCCTGGCTGCTGGCCCAGGAGGAGGTCATCGCGATCCCCAAGACCAGCCACCGCGAACGGCTGCGCGAGAACCACGGCGCGCTGGCGCTGCGCTTGTCGCCGCAGCAGCTGGCCGCGCTGGACGCCGCTTTCCCGCCACCGCGAGGCCCGCGCCCGCTGGAGATGTTGTGATGTGCCGGCGCCGCCGCCGTATCACGGCCAGCGCCGTAGCGCCCCGTTCATGCCAGCCGCAGGAGCCCCCGCCATGACCATCGACTACGACGCCATCATCATCGGCACCGGCCAGGCCGGCCCTCCGCTGGCGGCGCGCCTGGCCGCCGCCGGCCAGAAGGTGGCCGTGATCGAGCGCCAGGCGTTCGGCGGCACCTGCGTCAACAATGGCTGCATTCCCACCAAGACCATGGTGGCGAGTGCCTACGCTGCCCAGCTGGCGCGGCGCGGCGCCGAGTTCGGCGTGGTGTCCGCCGGCCCTGTGACGGTCGACATGGCGCGCGTCAAGGCGCGCAAGGACGGCGTGGTCGGAAGATCCAGGCACGGCGTGGAAACCTGGATGCGCGCGCTGGACCACGGCACGGTGTATCTCGGCCACGCCCGCTTCGAGGGGCCGGACACCGTGCGCGTGAACGACACCCTACTTCGGGCCGGCAGGATCTTCATCAATGTGGGCGGGCGCGCCGCCGCGCCGCCGATGCCCGGGCTGGACCGGGTGGACTACCTGACCAATGCCGGCATGATGGGCCTCGACCGGCTGCCGCGGCACCTGCTGGTGGTCGGCGGCAGCTATGTCGGGCTGGAGTTCGGGCAGATGTTCCGCCGCTTCGGCAGCGAGGTCACCATCGTGCAGCGCGGCCCGCGCCTGATCGAGCGGGAGGACCCCGACGTGTCGGACGCCGTGCGCGACATCCTCGCCGCCGAAGGCATCGGCCTGCGCCTGAACGCCGAGTGCATCGCACTGGAGCAGCGCGGTGGCGATGTCATGGTGAAAATGGATTGCGCGCAGGGCGCGCCCGAGGTCGCCGGCTCGCACGTGCTGCTGGCGGTGGGCCGCCGCCCCAATACCGACGATCTCGGCCTCGACCGCGCCGGCGTGACGCTGGACGCCCGCGGCTATATCCAGGTCGATGAGCAACTGCGCACCAATGTGCCCGGCATCTGGGCGCTGGGCGACTGCAACGGCCGTGGCGCCTTCACCCATACCGCCTACAACGACTTCGAGATCGTCGCCGCCAACCTGCTGGATGCGGCGCAGGGCGGGCCCGCCCGCACCGTCGGCGACCGTATCCCGGCCTACGCGCTGTACACCGATCCGCCGCTCGGACGGGTGGGCATGACCGAGCGCGAGGCCCGGCAATCCGGGCGCGGGGTGCTGGTGGGCATGCGCCCGATGACCCGGGTGGGCCGCGCGGTGGAAAAAGGAGAAACGCAGGGCTTCATGAAGATCCTGGTCGATGCCGGCAGCCGCGAGATCCTCGGCGCGGCGGTGCTGGGCGTGGGCGGCGACGAGGTGATCCACGGCATCCTCGACACCATGTATGCGCGCGCGCCGTACACGGTGCTGCAGCGCGCCATGCATATCCATCCCACCGTATCCGAACTGATACCGACCATGCTGGGCGAACTGCACGCGCTGGAACCGGCACAGCCCGCATCACCCGGCTGATCCGGGATCCCTGCCGCCCGGCGTGCCCTGGCGCTCAGCGCCGCGGCGCCGGCGCCGCGCGCTCGCCCAGGTACACCAGCAGCAGTTCGTCGGCGGTGATGCGGCGCAGCCTGGCCTCGCGGCCGATGGCGCGCTCCAGTTCGGAGCGCTGGAAGGCTTCCACGCTCATGCCGGCGGCACGCGCATGGCGTTCGGTGATGGCCTTGAGCAGCGATACCACTTCGGGGTTATCGGCCAGGAAGCGCTCGTGGGCAAGTTGCAGGCGTTCGGGGGAAAGCGTCATCGGGAAGGAAACCGCAATAGGATGGGGAGCGTGGGTGGGATCCGGCGGCCGCGCCGGCGACCCCGCATTACACCACAGCAGCGCAGGCACGCCCTCGCTGCCGCGATGCCATGCCCCACGCCTAGTGCAACCTGGCGTTGTAGCGCTCGCGCTCGACGTAGCGAAGCAGGTAGTTGCGGGTCTTGGCTTCGGTATCCCGGCTCACGCGGTCGGCGGCCTGGCGCGCGCTGTCGCGGCCATGCGAGGACACCATCTGGGCATCGAGGTATTGGCGAAAAGCGGTGCGCATGGCATCCAGCCGCGGCTGGCACGCCTTGAGCGCCGTGCCCACCAGGTCCTGCGGCGAGGCGGCGCCAGCCACGCCGGCATCGGTCTGGTCCTTGGCGCAAGTGCTGTAGTCGGCACGCAGCGATTGCCACTGCGCGTTGGCGTCGCTGGCGGCTTGCGGGTCGGCGGGCGTATGCGAAGCACACGCGGCGGCCAGAAGCGTCGCGGGGATGAGGGCGAGAACGAATTTCATGACCGATGGACCGGTCGCGCTCGGCTGGGTTCCGCACCGATACAAAACCGGCACGGCTGTCGCGCGCACGCCACGCTTTTGTAGGACGGGTCCGCGCCAAAATGCAGTCGCCGTCCTACAGCTTTTGGACAGCAGCCTTAGTATATTTCTACAGAAACGGGAGACGCGTCTTCGCGGCATTCCAGCAAAGCCCGAAGCCAGGCTTGCGAAGCGATTTCACATTTCTAAAAGTGCCGATTACGCCTATCCTTGATCAATGGGGGCGTGAAGGACGCTCCGGAGCATAGACGCAGTATGCTGAGATTGAGGTAAACAATCAGGAGAGTGAGTATGGAACGCAGATCGTTTCTGACGGTAGGGGCTGGGCTGGTACTGGCATCTTCGGGCCTGCTGGGCGCCTGCACCACCACGCCCGAAGCACCCACGGACAAGTCGGCCAAGCGCCGCGAAATCGACGGCGGTGTGGACGGCGCGCTCAACAAGCTGTACGACACGGCCAAGGGCTCGCGCGAACTCGCCAACCGTGCGCGCGGCATCCTGGTCTTCCCCAACACCATCTCGGCCGGCTTCGTGGTGGGCGGCGAGTACGGCGACGGCGCGCTGCGCGCGGGCAGCGCCAACCGCGGCTATTACCGCATCATCTCGGGCTCGGTCGGCTGGCAGATCGGCGCGCAGTCCAAAGCCATCATCCTGATGTTCATGACGCAGGATGCGCTCGACAAGTTCGTCGCCAGCCAGGGCTGGACGGCCGGCGTGGACGCCACCGTGGCGGTAGCCAAGGTCGGCGCGAACGGCACGCTGGACACCAATACGGCCCAGCAGCCCGTGGTCGGCTTCGTGGTCACCAATGCGGGCCTGATGGCCGGCCTGTCCCTGGAAGGCTCGAAGATCAGCAAGCTCGACCTCTGAGACAGCGCGGGGCGCCGGCCTGGCGCCGACGCGCAGATGGGGCCGGTTTGCGCGGGCAATCCGGCCCCGCTTGTTTTCCGCACATCGCCGCGCAGCCACCCGGCCGCCGCCGCTTGTTCACGCATTGTTACCGCATGCGACACGCTAACCGGCTAGAATCCGTCCCTTTGGCCGAATTCCCATGTGGTTCAAGAATCTCCAGCTGCACCGTCTGTCCGCACCGTGGTCCCTCGCCGCCGACGAGGTTGAAGCCTGCCTGGCGCGCCACGCCTTCTTCCCTGGCACCAGCCTCGAGATGCAAACCCAGGGCTGGGCCTCGCCGCGTGAAAACGGCGCCCTGGTGCACCAGGTCGGCAAGCAGATGCTGCTGACCATGCGCACCGAGAAAAAACTGCTGCCCTCCACCGTGGTCAACCAGGTGACCAAGGCACGCGCCGCCGAACTGGAAGAGCAGCAGGGCTTCAAGCCGGGCCGCAAGCAGATGCGCGAGCTCAAGGAGCAGATCACCGAGGAACTGCTGCCGCGCGCCTTCAGCATCCGCCGCGACACCCGCGTATGGATCGACCCGGTCAACGGCTGGCTGGCCATCGATGCCGCCGCCCCCGCCAAGGCCGACGAAGTGCGCGGCCTGCTGTTCAAGGCCATCGACCCGCTGCCGCTGGTCAACCTGCAGGTCAACCAGTCCCCGGTCGCCGCCATGACCGACTGGCTGGCCACCGATACCGCGCCGGCCGGCTTCACCGTCGACCAGGAAATGGAACTGCAGTCGAGCGCCGAGAGCAAGGCCACGGTGCGCTATGTGCGCCATCCGCTGGACGCGGAAGACCTGCGCCGCCATATCGCCGCCGGCAAGCGCTGCACGCGCCTGGCCATGACCTGGAACGACCGCGTGTCCTTCGTGCTCACCGAGTCGCTGACGATCAAGCGGGTGGCCCCGCTGGACGTGATCAAGGAACAGGCAGGCGCCAGCGCCCGCGACGAGGACGAACGCTTCGACGGCGACTTCACCATGATGGCCGGCGAACTGGCCAGCATGCTGACGGACCTGACCGAAGCGCTGGGCGGCGAACGCAAGGCTTGAGACGGGCACGCCAAGCGAAGCCGGCAGGAGGCGCCGAAGCCGCCTGAAGTGCCGGACGGCTGCGCGCCCTCTCCCTTCATGGAGAGAGGACCGGAGAGAAGGGCGGCTCAGCCAGGAGCCACTGGAAGCGAAGCCTGCGGTTTTGTCCAGCGTGCGACGCCATTGGAAACGCCCGCCCTCTCCCCCGCCCCCTCTCCCGCCAGCGGGAGAGGGGAGCAAACCCGGCGCATTAGCCGAATGCCGACAGGATGTGCCAAAACTGCCTGAAATGACGACGGCTGTCACGCACTCTTGCCATCTGCCACAACCATTTCACTCAGCACCAGCGTCTCCTGGGCGAGCCCCGCGGCCAGCGAAAGCAGCTGGCGCTGTAGTTCCTCGTTCAGGTTGCCGGATGCGCCAGGCATGCCTGCGGAAGCGGAGGCATGATCGCTGACCATGGACAGCAACGCGTGGAGCTGCGCCGCTTTCTCGGCGGCTAGGCTCAACGGGCTCTCGCACGGGGTGTGGGCGGTCAGGAACATGTCGGCGCCAGTGTACTGGGCGGTGATGCCGTAGCGGCTGTGCTTACACATGGGCGGCCTCCGAATGGGTGGCGCGCTGACGCTTGGTGAGGCTGAGGACGTTGGAAACTGCGGCGTGCCCGGTACGGGCGAGCAAAGATTGGGGCATGAATATGCCTCCTACGTGGGCAAATGAAATGACCGCCTTGCGGCAGCCGTCCGCCTACGTTTTCGGGCTGTCAGACCCGGTCTCTGCTGTCTAAGAGACTCGCACAGTATAGCTCGGGCCGTAGCAAATCCGCCGCTTGCGAACGTGCCGATTGTTTCAACTTTTGGCGAAGCCAACAACCCGCACGACAAAGCAAAAGCATGGGACCCGCCCCAACCGCCGGTCTCGGCTAGAAGACGTGCTTCATCCCAACCATGGCGCCCAACTGGTTGCCGCCAGCCGCCGGATTGGTGCCCGTCCCCGCGTTGCTGACGGACAGCGCGAGATTGCCGCCATTGTTGATAAATCCGGCGGTGCCGTAGACGGACGTGCGCTTGGTAAAGGCATAGACCCCGCGCGCCGCGAACAGCCAGGCCTTGTCGGCGCTGTTGTGATAGCGCAGGTTGAACACCTCGCCGTCGATGCTGAAGGCCGGCGTTACCTGATACGTCACGCCGCCGTAGAACATGTCGCTGACGGGCGTGGGGCTGGCCCGGTTGTCCCGGCGCAGCCAGCCCAGGCCGATCTTGGTGTCGCGGTTGAGCAGCACGTAGCCGTTGATGGACAGGCGGTCGTCGGTCAGGCTGCTGCGGGTCAGGCCGGCGAAGGCGCCGGGCCCGCCGCGCAGCGAATCGTAGGCGGCCGCCACGCTCCAGGTCGCGGTGTCGTATTTGAGCATCGCGGACCACTCGCGGCAGGCGCGCTGGTCCGCTGGATTCTCCCCGGCGCAGTTGGTGCCGGATGGGCTCGGGCCCGCGTTGACCGTGTCGCGGCCAAAGCTGTAGGTGGCGCCGGCGGTCAGGCCGCCGAACGTGCCCTTGTACGAGATGGCATTGTCCGCACGCGCATTCGGGATGTAGCTATCCAGCGAGCCCGAGCCGAAGGCATTCGGCCCCAGGATGTCGGGTTCGGCCATCGCCCAGAACAGCATGGTGTACTGACGGCCCAGCGCGACCTGTCCCCAGTTCCCGGCGAGCCCCACCAGCGCCTGGCGGCCGAACAGGCGCCCGCCCTGGTTGCTGGTGCCGCTGTCGGGCGCGAAGCCGGACTCCAGCCAGAACACCGCCTTCAGTCCGCTGCCCAGGTCCTCGGTGCCGCGCAGGCCCCAGCGCGACGGCACCGTGCCGGTCAGGTTCGGCATGCGAAAGACGTTGTTCTTCGCCGCGCCGATATTGGAGAGGTATTCCACGCCGGTATCGACCACCCCGTATGCCGTCACGTTCTGCGCGGCGGCGACCATCGGAACCGCTGCGGCGATGGCAGCCACCATATAAGCTCGTTTCATTGTCTTCCCCTTGTTTTTTTCTTGCGTTCGGGGCAAGCCGGGGCCTGCCGCCAATTGTCGGCACGCTATTGCGTGTTCTGTGTTCTATTTGGTACCGCTGAGTGCGGACCAGCGCGAATCAGTGCGCGGCGATGCGCACCGCTTGCCCGTCGGCCGCCGGGGATTTGCCAAGCAGGCCGACGCTTGCAATGGCCACCAGCAGCGGCAAGGCGAAGGCGTAGTACAGGTTGGACGTCGGCCACCCCGCGTCCACCAGCGCGCCGGCGACCAGCGGCGCGAGCACCGCGCCGAAGCGGCCCATGCCGATCGACCAGCCCATGCCGGTGGTGCGGGTTTCCGCCGGATAGAGAATGGGCGCATAGGCATACAGGCCCACCATGCAGCCAAAGATGCCGCCGCCGATGAACAGGGCCAGCACGAAGGCCACGGACAAGGTATTGGCGTACATGCCGAACGCCACCAGCAGGACGGCGGTCAATACGAAGCAGCTCCACAGCAGCGGCTTGAGGCCGAAGCGGGCGGCGAGAAAGCCGAACAGGGTGCCGCCGACGATGCCGCCGACGTTCAGCAGCACGCCGCCGGTGATCCCTTGCTGCGCGGACATGCCTGCCGCCACCAGCAGCTTCGGCGTCCAGCTGAGCACGAAGTAGAAGCTGAACATCACCAGGAAGAACGACGTCCAGATCATCAGCGTCTGCATCGCAAGGCGGCCGCCGAACAGGCTGCGCACCCCGCCCCCGGCAACCGCCTGCGCCACGGCACGCGCCGGCATCTCGGCAATGCGATCGCGCCCCATGCCGGCGAGCAGCCTGTTAAGCTTGTCGAGCGCGCCGGCGGGACGCCTGGCGATCAGGAAGTCCAGCGACTCCGGCAGGCGGGCCAGCACCACCGGGATCATGGCCAGCGTGACCAGCGCGCCAAACACGAAGACGCTGCGCCAGCCGTAGTGCATCAGCAGCACGCCGGCAATGGCGCCGCCAATGGTCGCGCCGACCGGATAACCGGTCGCCTGCAGCACGATCGCGGTGCTGCGCCACTTGTCGGAAGCGTACTCGCCGGTGATGACATTGATGCTGGCCAGCATGCCGCCGATCCCGAGGCCGGTGATCGCGCGCATGGCGGCAAGCTGGGTGACGCTCTGCGCGAACGCCGAGCAAAGCATGCCCGCCGAGATCGTCACCAGGCAGATCAGGATGACGGGGCGGCGCCCGAGCCGGTCGGCCCACGGCGCCAGGAACAGCGATCCCGCCGCCATGCCGAACAGGCCGGCACTGAGCAGCACGCCGATCTCCTTGCCGCTCAGGTGCCAGTCGGCCGAGATATGCGAGGCGGTGAACGCCATCGCCAGCACGTCAAAGCCGTCGAGCATATTGAGCACGATGCAGATCGCGATCGCCATGATCTGGAACCGGCTCATGGCGCCTTGATTGATGGTTTCCCTGATGTCCAGCTTCATTGTCTACCTCCATGTATTTTTTTAATGAAGAAGCACTGCATAAAAAAGCACTGCAACTACAGATCAAGCACCAGCAGGCTCGTCCTCGCGCGTGAACAGCAAGGCAGGAACTGGTCGTTGGCGGCGCGCTCCTCGTCGGTCAGGTACGCATCGCGATGGTCCGGCTCGCCCGCCAGCACACGCGTCAGGCAGGTCCCGCAGACGCCCTGCTCGCAGGAGGTCTGGATCTCCACGCCGTTGGCTGACAGCGCCTGCACCACCGTCTGGTCCGGCTCGACATCGATGACCAGCCCGGAGCTCTCCACCTTCACCTGGAATGCCCCCTTGGCGGCGCCAGGCGCCTGCGGCGCGGCGAAGTACTCCCGGTGCAGGTTCGCATCGCGCCAGCCGGCTTCCTTCGCCTGGCGAAGCACCGCGTCCATGAAACCGGCGGGGCCGCACACGTAAAGGTGCGTGCCGGCCTGGGGGGCGGCCAGCAGTCGCGGCAGGTCGGCGCGATGGCCGGCCGGCTCGTCGACGTAAAAATGCGTGCGGCCCCTGAGATCGTCCTGGGCGAGCCGCTCGCGGAACGCCGTGTGCTCCGGCGTGCGGGTGCAGTAATGCAGCTCGAACGACGCGCCGGCGTGCGCAAGCTGCTGGGCCATGGCGAGGATCGGGGTGACACCGATGCCACCGGCCAGCAGGATGGAGTGCCCTGCATCGGCTTGCAACGGAAAGTGGTTTTTCGGCTCGCTGATCTCGACCATGGCGTCCGGCTCGAGCGCATGCATGGACGCCGATCCGCCACGGGAGGCAGGATCGCGCAGCACGCCGATCCGGTAGCGGTGCGTCTCGGCAGGGTCGTTGCACAGGGAGTACTGGCGCACCAGTCCGTTGCCGACGTGCACGTCGATGTGCGCCCCGGCGGTAAAGGACGGCAGCTGGCTGCCGTCGGGCGCGACCAGATCGAACACGGCGATGCCCGACGCCGCGGCGGTCTTGCTTGCGATCCTGACCAGCATCATGCGCCCTCCGCCGGCCGCGACTGCGCTTGTTCCTGTTGCAGCAGGCGGTCCAGCACCCTGCGCGCCTGCACGCCGCCAGCGTCGATATTCAGTTTGAGGAGCCTGCGCTGGGGATTGGCCAGCAGATTGCGCTGCTGCGCTTCCAGCATCTCCAGGTCTTCGGCGAAGATCTTGCCCTGCCCTGCGCGGATGGTTTCGGTCAGTTCGGCATCGTCGGCCTTGAAGTTGCGCGCCATGCCCCAGAAGTACCAGATCGAGGTCTCGGTCTCCGGCGTGATGAAGTCCACCACAATGCTCGACGCCTTGTGCTGCGGCTCGGCGTGATAGCCGCCCTTGCCCGCATGCGCCACGCCGACCTCGATCATGACGTGGCTCGGCGGCGCGAAGCGGCAGATCTGCCAGCGGTCGCAAGGCACGTCGTCGGCCAGGCCGTTGCCGCGCAGCGCGGCGGCCCAGAACGGCGGCGGCATGATGCCTTCCATATGCCGGCTGGTGACGACCGTATCGCCGTCCGTCCGGGTGGCCGGCGCGGATTCCTCGATCTCCGTCTGGCCGATGCTGGACGCATGCACATAGGTCTCGTGCGTGAGGTCCATCAGGTTGTCGATCATCAGGCGGTAGTCGCAGCCGATGTGGTACAGGCCGCCGCCGTGGGCCCACTCTGGGCTCACGGCCCATTCGAGATGAGGGATCAGCGCGGCGTCGGCCAGCGCGGCGTCGCCGGGCCAGACCCAGACGAAGCCGTAGCGCTCCACCGCCGGATAGCTGCGGATCGACGGAAAGCCGCCCACGCGCTGCCCGGCCATGCCCGCGCACTTGCCATCGCGGCCCATGGTCAGGCCGTGGTAGCCGCACACCAGTTGCCCTTCGCGCACGAAGCCCAGCGAGAGCGGCGCGCCGCGGTGCGGGCAGAAGTCCTCCAGCGCGGCGACGGTGCCGTCGCCGTCGCGGTACAGCACCATCTTCTCGTTGCAGATCGTGCGGCCGAGCGGCTTGCCTGCGAGTTCGTCGGGCGTGCAGGCGACATACCAGGTATTTTTCAGGAACATGACTATCCCCTCCCGGCGCCCGAGGCGCCAGGAATCAGTTGCGTTGCGAATGAGAGTGGTGGTGAGCCGGTGGGTGAGCCTGGTGCGCTCAGGCCGTTCGGCCCGCGCGCCGGATCAGGCTGCCACCGAGAACCTGCGACATCGCCTGCTGGTTCTGCAGGGCGATCTTGAGGTTGCGGTTGGCGATGCGGCTGTGCTCGCGCATCAGCGCTTCGGCGCGCGCGCCTTCGCGCTGTTCGATGGCCTCGACCACGGAGCGGTGCTGGGCCTGGGCGAGCAGCAGCATCTCGCGCGCGCTTTCGTCGATGGACTGCACCATGACGAAGGCGCTTGCGGAGGCGAACGGCATATTGGTGACCTTCTCGATCTGCCGTGCCACCAGCGCGCTGCCGGCCGCTTCGGCCAGCAACTGGTGGAAGCGCTCGTTGAGGTCGACGTACTGGGAGAACTTCACCGCGGTCAGCTCGCCGGTGAGCGCGATATCGATCTGCGCGATGCAGTCGCGCAGCGCGTTCAGGATGGTCTGACCCACGCCGCGCTCGGCGGCCAGCCGTGCGGCCAGGCCTTCCATGGTGCCACGCAGTTCGATGGCGTCGCTGATCTCGCTCTCCGCGAAGGAACGCACCGCAAAGCCACCGGAGGGAATCGGCTCGACCAGCCCCTCTTCCTGCAGGCGGATCAGCGCCGCGCGGATTGGCGTGCGCGACACGCCGAGGCGGTCGACCACCCACAGCTCGGAGATGCGCCCGCCGGCCGGCAGCTCGCCGCCGAGGATCAGCTCGCGCAATCCGAGCAGGGCCCGGACCGCCTGCGAGGCGCTGGCGCCGGCCTTGCTGTCACTGAGGTTGTCGTTGTCCGTATCCATGATGCTTGTCTCTGTGGGGGCTTGCCGTGCCGCGCAGGACCAGGCGGCACTTGATGGATACAGAGTGTATTCATTCGGAACGAGGGAGGCAATGCCAAAGCAATGATCTGAGGGTAAACATGGATATTGAGTGCCGAAAACGGCCCAAACTCCTCGCGAAGTCCTGCCCGGAAACCGAGAATGCCATCTCATCACAATTCGTTGTATACAACATGAATTCAAGGACTTAGCCGAGTTTCCACCCTCGTGACGCCAGGCCTGCACCCCTTGCTGACCCGCCACCAGCCCGAACGCCATGCCGAAGACCGGAAACGACAAAGGCGGCCCGAAGGCCGCCTTTGTCGTTACGCTGCTTGCGCCGGAGGGATAACCCTTCAGTGCACCATCATATTGCTGTTCATGTTGTGCATGATCCACAGCGAACCCGCCACCACGATCAGCAGGATCAGCGCGGTGAAGGCCAGGGCCATCACGTTCCAGCGCTGCTCCGAGGAGCTGTCCAGATGCAGGAAGTAGACCAGGTGCACGACGATCTGCACCACGGCCAGGCCGAGGATCACGGCCAGCGTGGTGGAGGCTTCCAGCGTGCCGCCCATCACCAGCTTGAACGGGATGACGGTCAGGATCACCGCCAGCACGAAGCCGATCACGTAGGACTTGACGCTGCCGTGGCTGGCGCCGGCCGACGTGGTGCCGTGTGAGCCATGCGCGGCGGTAGAGACGTTGCTGTGTTCCATTTACATCGCTCCCATCAGGTAGACCACGGTGAACACGCCGATCCAGACGATGTCCAGAAAGTGCCAGAACAAGGCGAAGCAGGCCAGGCGCTTGGTCATGGTGGCGGTCAGGCCCTTGCGGGAGATCTGCCACATCAGCACGGCCATCCACAGCAGGCCGCTGGCCACGTGCAGGCCGTGGGTACCCACCAGCGTGAAGAACGACGACAGGAAGGCGCTGCGCTCGGGACCCGCGCCCTCTGCGATCATGTGATGGAACTCGTTGATTTCCATGCCGATGAACGCCACACCCAGTGCGAACGTGACCGCCAGCCAGAACTGCAGGCGGGCGCGCTGGCCGTTGTGCAGCGAGATCATCGCCATGCCCGAGGTCAGGCTGGAAAACAGCAGCAGGAACGTCTCGACCAGGACGTAGTTCAACTCGAACAGTTCCCGGCCCGACGGACCGCCCGCCACTTCGCCGCGCAGCACCGCGAAGGCGGCGAACAGGCCGGCGAAGATGATGCAGTCGCTCATCAGGTACACCCAGAAACCGAACACCGTATTGGCGCTGGTGTCGTGGTGGGCGTGGTCGTGCGAATGATCGTGCGAGTGGGCATGCGCCTCGGCGGCGCCATGCGCGGGATATCGCTGTAGGACTTCAGTCGTCATGGTTCAGGCCTGTGACGCGATGCGCTGGAAATGGGACGCTTCGACTGCCTCGACTTCGCGTGCGGGCACGTAGTAGTCGATATGGTCGTCGTTGCTGCGGAAAATAAAGCTGGCGATCATGCCCACCAGGCCAACCACCGCCAGCCACCAGATATGCCAGGTCAGCGCAAAGCCGAACACCAGGCTGAAGGCACCGATGAAGAAGCCGGCGCCGGTGTTCTTCGGCATGTGGATCTGCTCGTAGTGCGCCTGCATCTGCGGCACTTCGCCACGCGCCTTCATGTCGGCGAAGGCGTCGAGGTCACGCACCACCGGGGTGTGCGC
>NZ_JARJLM010000465.1 GCF_029335485.1 Cupriavidus basilensis | reverse complement strand
TGATGCTCTTGCTGCCCGCCAAATGTAAGCTCGTGACTCGCTGCCCTGCTCTTCATGTAATGCGGTGCGACCGCACTCGTGCGCCATGGTCTCCGGCCTGGTAATAGCGCTGATCCGCCAAGGTACAAGTTCAGCTTTCCCCATATCCATGGTTCTCGCTTAGTGGAGGCCGCGAGGCGGGGCTGACCGTTCCACCTTGAGCGTCCCCTTCATGTTTGGATGCAGCGTGCAGGCATAGGGGAACTCGCCCACCTTGCGCGCGACATATCGCCAGGATGCGCCGGCAATGATCTCGTGCGAGTCGAATTCCCCCGGGGCCGTGACGGTGTGGGGATAAGGATCCTTGTTGATCCACACAACCTCATCGCCTCGCGCCACGCTAACGACCTCGGGCTCGAACTTCGCGCCCTGGATCACCACCGTGTATCTTGACAATCTCTGGGCGGCGATTGCGCCGGAACCAACATTGAGCAAAGCCCAGGCGGCAGCCAGCGCAACCGCGAACAGTTGCCTTTGCCGTTGCCCGTTGCCTCGTGACGGTAGTTGCTGCATGGACAGCGAGTTTGTGCGGCAAGCTTACTTGCCGAGCGAGGATTGGATCATCTTTGCATGCTCCAGGTGCCCCACGAACGCCGGGCGCACGGCGACCAAAAGCGACTTGAGCTCCCCGTTCTGGGCACTGGGAATCAGTGTCTTGTCAATGGCATCGATCACTTGTTCATGATAAGCGACTTCGTGGTCGATGTAGGCCTTGTCAAAACTCGTACCCGTAAGCCCCTTGAGCGTCGTCATGTTTTCCTTGCCCCCAGCACGCAGGCTCTCACTGGTCGGGTTTTCTTCCGGAGTAACGTTTAACTTCTTGACCAATGCCACCGCTTGCTTATTCACCCCAGTATGGTCGGTGACCATCTGTTTGCCGAATGCCTTGACGTCGCGAGCATGACCCTGTTTCTCCGCAAGTTTGCCCGCGTCGATGTCCACCTGATTTGCGGTCACGACAATTGCCGCTATCTGGGCGTCATTGGGCGTTTGAGCAGCGGCTCCGGCCGCAGCCATGATGGCCAGAATTGCTACGCAGATGCTTTTCATTGTTCTGCTCCTCAGCGATCGGATAGCCACGCCTTCGCAGCCCGCGTGGCGATGGGGCTTTACATCCGTTGCGTGGACTAAGGACCGCTCTCAGATTCGCTGCTGGCTGTTCTTGAAGGTAGCCACGGCAACGTCTTGAATATAGGCGAAAGGAACGCCATCCATGTCTTTGCACCGAGTCCCTCGCCTCCATGCCTGGGGTGGCGAGTGGCGTGAGCGGCTGAACCAGCCGTTTCAGCCGCGCGCGCCCTCCCCAAGGTGCCGCCCGCTCACAATGCCGGCAATGCGTTGCCGCTGGCGCAGCGCCAGTAACGTTACCAGCGCCATGGACATCGTCAGTGCGAGCAGCATGCCGCGGTAACCCACGCTATCGATCAGCAGGCCGCCAGCGAGCGGCACGGCGAGCCGGCTCAGCGCAAACAGGCTGGCTTGCGTGCCGTAGTCCACGGCGTCAAACCCGGGCCGGGTGAAATACATCGTCAGGCCGAATGCCAGCGTGGCAGTGGCGCCCATCGCCACGGCCACCAGCATGGCAGCGGCAAGCAGGCCCGCCGGTGGCGCGTCCAGCCACACGGCGGCGCTCAACGCCACGAGCGCCAGCAGGCCCAGCACCGCGACGCCGGGAATGGCGCGGGCCATCCCCGCCGCCTTGATTGCCCGCGCTCCCGCCAGGCCTGCCCCGGCTGCGGCAAGGCCACCGCCGACACCGACGGCCCAGGCTATCTGCGCGGGCGCAAAGCCGTGGTCCAGCAGCAAGGGCTTGAGATAAAACCAGGCCGCGCCCACGAAAGGAAAACAAAGCAGCAGCAGCCCGTTCCAGGCCATCGCCCCAGGTTGGGCAAAGTAGCCACGCCATTGGCCTGACGGCAGGTTGGCGACGCCTGTCGGCTCCGGCATGGGTGCGGCCGGTTCGCGGACAAAGCCCAGGGCGACGACGCCCAGCCCGAGGCCGCCCGCCATCAGCCAGAACGGCGCGCGCCAGCCCCAGCGGGCCTGCGCCAGCAGCATCAGGCCGCCACCCACGATGGCGCCCATCGACAATGCCGCGGAACGCAGCCCACCGGCACGCAAGCGCTGCGATGCCGGCAGCAGCTTGATGGCCAGCGCATTGACGGGGATGTCGGCCCAGGTCGCCATCATGGCGGCGGCGAACGCCAGCGCGAACAGCTCGAATCGGCTCGCCAGCAACGGCTGCCGGCCGATCAGGCACAGCAGCAGCGCGAGCAGCAGGCACAGCAGCGCCGCCCAGCCGCGATAGTGCCCCGCCGCGAAGCGATGGCGCTCCACCGGCGCGGCCAGCGCGAACTTGAACACCGCCGGCAAGCCCGCGAGCTGGAACAGCCCGATCTGCGTGCCAGACCAGCCGTGCTGGCGCATGATCAGCGGCAGGCCTAGCCAGAGATAGACACTGGGCGCGGTCAGCGCCAGGTTGAGCCAGCCGAACAGCGCCTGGTGCAAGGCATGGCGCCAGCGCGCGCGCGTGTCGCCGGCCTGGTGCCGCTGCCCCGGTGGTGGATGATGAAATGCCATGGTGCCTCGCGGTGTGGGTGCGGGTGTCACAGGCGCCAGGTCAGCCGCACGCCCAGCTCGCGCGGGGGGCTGTAGACCGTGACGATGCCGTTCTGGTAGCCCACCGCGTCATAGCGGCGGTTCGCCAGGTTGTTGACGTAGCCGGACAGCTCGAAGGCGCCCCGGTTGATGCCTGCCAGCAAGTTGACCAGCCCGTAGCCGTTGCGGCCATGGCGGTTGGCCGCATCCAGGTAGACACGGCCAGTGCCGGTGAAGACTGTCTGCAGGTACCAGCCCGTCGGCGCGTCGTAACGCAGGCCGACATGGCCGTTGAGATCCGGCGCGAAGGGATTGCGGTTGCCGTCATAGACATTGGCGCCGTCGCGGAAGGTCCGGAAACGCGTGCGATTCAAGCCCAGCCCTGCCTGCAGGCGCCAGCCCCGCGCCAGCAGGTAATCGAGCTCGAACTCCGCGCCGGTGGAGCGCGCCGAGGCCGCGTTGGTGATGTACACCAGCCCGGGCAGCGGCATCTGCTGCACCTGCATGTGCTGCACATCCATCAGGTACAGGGAAGCCGCATAGCGCATGCGCCGCTGCAGCAGCCATCCCTTGGCGCCAAGCTCGAAGGCGCGCACCGTCTCCGGCCGGTAGGCCGCATAGTTGGCCGCCGGCACGAAGACGTTGAAGCCACCCGCGCGCAGGCCCTCGGAGACGCTGGCGTAGAGCTGGCTTTCCGGTGCGAGCTGGTACTGCAAGGCCAGCTTGGGCGACAGATGCGTGGTATCCGCGCGCTGCGCCGCGCTGCCCGCGGGCGTGAAACGCACCGCGTTGCGCTCGACCCGTGCGCCGGCCAGCACGGACCAGCGCTCGGACAGCGGCACGGTCCAGTGGGTGAACAACGCCGTGGTGCCGCCCGTCAGCTTTGCCGCGCTGCGGTTCTGACCGGCCGGGAGCTTCTGCTCGTTAAGCAGGTCGTGGTTGTCGCGGTCCGCATAAACCCCCGCCAGCCATTGCGCCTGCCCGAGCTTGCCTTCCAGGCGGAGCTCCTGCGACAAGGTGCGAAAGCGATGATCTCGCCCGATATGCAGCATGTCGGCCGGCCTGAAATCGGTGTCCTGCTGCACCCGGTCGAAGAACACATTGCTGGCCGTGATTGCGCGCAGGCGCAGGCCGGACTCGAATTCATGCGATACGTCGAGCGAGGCCGTGCGGCCGGTCGAATCGTTCCAGCCCGCCGTGCCCGAGCTGACGGTGGCGCGCGGCGCGGTGCGCGAACCCCACAACGCCGCGCCATCGCGATAGTCCTGCTGCGCATAGCGCAGCGTGGCATCGGTGCCCGGCCCCGGAGTCCAGCGCAAAGCCAGCTTGGCGTTGCGATGCTCGCGGTCATCCTCGCGCCGGCCGGTATAGGTGTTGTCGATGAAGCCATCCTGCGCCGACCATTCGCCCGCGATGCTGGCGTACAGCGTGTCCGCCACCAGCGGGCGGCTCACGGCGAAGCGCAACGCCCGCTGCTGGCGGCTGCCAATCTCGGTGGAGATCATGCTGCGCGGCTCGTTACCGGGCAGCCGTGTGTGGATATTGATGACGCCCGCCTCGGCATTGCGGCCGTAGAGGGTGGACTGCGGACCACGCAACACCTCGACCCGCTCGATGTCCAGCAAGCGGTCGTCGAAACCCTGCGCCATCAGCGTGGGCACGCCGTCCACCTGCAGCAGGGTCGAGGACGAAAACGAAAAGAAATTGGCCGTGAGCCCGCGCATCACCGGCGCGTTGACGCTGGCTTGCCCGAAAGGCTGGAACGACAGGCCCGGCGTCACCTCCGCCAGGGACTCCAGCCGGGTCACGCCCGCGGCCTCCAGCGCCTCCCCGTCGAACACCGTCACGCTGGCCGGTACGGTGGCGAGCGCCTGCGTCTGTTTGTTGGCGGTGACGCTCACCGCCGGCAGTGCCTCCTGCGCGCAGGCCTGAGTCCATGCACCCAGCAAGACAAAGGACCAGAGACAGCCACCAAGGCAGCCACCAGGACAGCCGCCCACGCAAGCCTTGCTCGCAGCCATACGCAACCCCCATATCCAATACGATGCATTGCGTAGCATGGTATTTTCAAATGAGAATGCGTATCATCCATATTCATATGCGCGGCAGCGGATTTCCTATGCCTGCAGGTGCATCGACCCAGGGAGACTCGCCATCCAATACCGCATCACGACGGCCGCGGCATGCCAGGCGCCGGCCACAACATCGGGCTGGCTACGCCAGCAACTACCCGCGCAACTCGGCGAGTGCTACACGGAGCGCGTCCAGGTGGACACTGGCCTGGTGCTGGTGCGCTCGCGCTACCTGCCGCGCTGCGACCTGATCGAGGAAAGCATCCAGCGCGACGGGCCGCGCACGCTGGTCATCACGCTGGGGCTGGAAGGAGAATCCGGCTTCTACGGGCACGATGGCGCGCGGCTAGGCTTCCGGGGCGGCTACACCACGGTCTCTTCGTTCGCCCACAGCACGGGCGAGCGGCGCTACCAGGCGGGCACGGCCGTCGGCCAGCTCCGGCTGCTGGTCGAGGAAGCCACGCTGCGCCGCTATGTGGGCGAAGCGCGATGCCGCGATCTGCTGCCCGCAGCCCGCGTGCGCGAACTCGGCTTTGGCAAGACCGCCCCGGCCAGCGCCGCCCATGCGCGCGCGCTGCTGCGCCTGGCCAGCGCGGCACCGGCCGATCCGCTCGCCCTGCAGATCAACGCGCTGAGCCTGCTGGCCGGGCAATTGCGCGAGCTGCGCCCGCCAGCATCGACGCAGCCCCCGGCTCAACCCAAGGCACCAGGCCGCCTGAGCCAGCACGACATCCAGAAACTGGAACAAATCCGCGACCTGATGCAGCTGCAGATGGCGCAGCCGCTGACCATCGACTACCTGTGCGCCAGCGCGGGCTTGAGCACCTTCAAGCTCAAGCAGGGCTTCCGGCTGCTATTCAACACCAGCCCGCACCAGATGCTGCTGGAAATGCGCATGCGGCGCGCATGGACGCTGCTGGAAGCCGGCTGCCAGGTAGCGCAGGCCGGCTGGCAGGTGGGCTACCTGCACCCGAGCAACTTCAGCACGGCGTTCACGCGCTTCTTTGGGCGAGCGCCCAAGTCGGTGTCCGGCAAGGGACCAGGCAAGCGCTGAGCGCGTCCGGAAGGTCGCGCCTGGAAACTTCAGGCCGGCCTATGCCACTCGCGGACAAACCCCTCGGGCGCCGGCCGGCTGGCCGGGCGCACGGCTTCCTTGGGTGTACCGACATACAGGAAGCCAACCAGCGTTTCCTCGTCGCCAAGGCCGAGTGCCTGCCGGACGCCTTCGTCATAGCTGTTCAGGCCGGTCGCCCGGAAACCGGATATGCAGGGCGTTAAGCATGTTCTTGCTGGCCGCCCCGCCAACAGTAATGACATCCACTATGTTCGAGCGCCGCCTGGATGCACTTCCTTGGCCCAGGAGAGTTCGCAGCAAGCCACGCTGTCACCAGTCCGGAGATAGCGCGGAATTACCTGCGTACTGGTGCTTCCCTATTTTGGCCGCGCCATACAAAAGAGCGCGTCTGGCCTGATCTCGAAGTAGTCCGCCGGCCCGCCCGCACGACAGGCCTTGCGACTTCCGTCCGGTACACGCCATCACGGATCAGCGCCAAGGCCACGCGTACGACGACCACCTCGGCCAGTGCCATCCAGGTCTCCAGTCATCCAAACGTTCTTTCATATGAGGTGTTGAAAGATCCGCCAACCCGATCATGCCTTTTTTATAAAATCAATCCAATAGCAACACGTAAAAAGCGCTGCAATGGCGAAGTTTAAGCAAGAAAACCAGGGGTAATCACTTATGTAAGTGAGTGACATTTTATAAAACAATGTCTCCACACACAAAGGAGATGCCAGTGAACAGCACTGATTACGACACGCATCGGGAAAACGTGGCCGGGCGTTCGGATGTGGAAGACACCCCCGAACTGGTGGCGTACTACAAGGAACTGGAGCGGCTGAACACAGCTGCGCTGTGGACCGTCGCCAACAAGATAGAACCCTGGCAACCGAAGTCGGTCTCCGTGCCGGTGCTGTGGCGCTACCAGGGGCTGCGCGAACATGTACTGCGTTCGGTATCACTGGTCACGCCCGAGAAAGCCGGCCGACGTGTGATCTACCTCGACAACCCCGGCCGACGCGATGTTTCCGCAGCCGTGGGGTGGCTGTATTCGGGGCTGCAGGTCATGCACCCAGGTGAGATCGCCTCGGCCCACGCGCATTCCTCCTCGGCGCTGCGCTTCATCATGGAAGGCAAGGGTGCCTACACCATCGTCGACGGCCACAAGATGGCGTTGGGCGCCAACGACTTCGTGCTGACGCCCAACGGCACCTGGCACGAGCACGGCGTGGAGGCCGACGGCCTGCCCTGCATCTGGCAGGACGGTCTGGACATTCCGCTGGTCAACGCGCTGGAAGCCGGCTTCTTCACCGTGCACCCCGATCTTCACCAGGCCGTGACGCATCCGGTGGACGACTCGGTCGCGCTCTGGAGCGCGGCCGGCCTGCGTCCGCACGACCTGGGCTGGAACAAGCCCTACTCGCCGCTCTTCAAATACCAGTGGGAGCCGACCTACGAGGCGCTCAGGCGCTACGCCGCCGGGCGCGAGGACAGCCCCTTCGACGGCGCGCTGATGCACTACACGAACCCGGTCAACGGCGGCCACGTGATGGCCACCATCGGCGCCAGCATGCAGCTGCTGCGCCCGGGCTTCGTCGGCAAGGCCCATCGCCACACCGGCAGCTTCCTTTACCAAGTCGCCAAAGGCCAGGGCTACTCGATCATCGAAGGCCGGCGCTTCGACTGGCAGGAACGCGACATCTTCTGCGTGCCCTCGTGGGCCTGGCATGAGCATGTCAACACCTCGCGGACCGACGATGCCTGCCTGTTCTGCTTCAACGACCTGCCGGTGATGGAGAAGCTCTCGCTCTACCGCGAGGAAGCGCTGGTCGACAACGGTGGCCATCAACCGCTGATCGCCGCATAAGTCTTCCAAACATCCTGCCTCCCCGATCGCTGCGGCTTGGCCGCGGGCGGAACGCAGCTCACCTAGTTCATGTATTTCCTGGAGAACAATGCAACATGAAGCTCGCAACTTTCCGAGCCCACATCACCGGGCCAGCCCGTCTGGGGGCAATCGTTGACGACTTGATCGTCGACTTGAAGGCCTTGGGCGACCAGACCGGTGAGATCATCCCGGGCGAGATCCACGAATTCATCGAACAGGGGCCGGTCGCCGTGCGCGCCGCCAACGCCCTGCTCAAGGCCTGCCAGGACAAGTGGCCCGTGGGCACGGCCGTGCCGCTGGTCAACGTCAAGCTGCTGGCGCCCATTCCCAAACCGCGCAAGAACATCTTCGGCATCGGCCTGAACTACGTCGAGCACGTCGAGGAATCGAGCCGCACGCTCGACACCTCGAAGGACCTGCCCAAGCAACCCGTGATCTTCTCCAAGCCGCCGACCTCGGTCATCGGCCCCGGCGATGCGATCGAGCACAACGCCGCGATCACGCAGCAACTGGACTGGGAAGTGGAGCTGGCCGTCATCATCGGCCGCCGCGCCAAGGGCGTGAGCGAAGCCGACGCCATGAGCCACGTGTTCGGCTACACGGTGCTCAACGACATCAGCGCCCGCGACAACCGCCGTGCCGGCCAGTGGATCTACTCCAAGGGCCAGGACACCTACGCGCCACAGGGTCCGGTGATCGTGACGGCCGACGAGATCGCCGATCCTCACAACCTGAACCTGGGCCTGAAGGTCAACGGCGTGGAGAAGCAGAACTCCAACACCAGGCACCTCCTGTTCAAGATCCCCACTTTGATCGCCGACATCAGCGCCGCCATGACGCTGGAGCCGGGCGACATCATCGCCACCGGCACGCCCGCGGGCGTGGGCGCCGGTCGCACGCCGCAGGAATGGCTGTGGCCCGGCGACGTGGTCGAGGCCTGGGTCGAAGGCATTGGCGAACTGCGCAACCCGGTCGTGGCCGTGGGCGCGCCCTATCCGCAAAGCCGGGCCCCGAAGGCCGGTTGATTGGATGCCGACCCGGGTGCCGGCAGGCATCCGGGCGGCGACAGTGCAGCGCCAGATGGTGCCGCATGCAAGCGGGTCGGGGCGACCAGGAGACAAAGCCAACACGCCCCGGCCGAGACCGCAAGCTCATCGGGTCACCGACTGCATCGCCCGCGAGTCTAGCGCCTTCGGGCGCGGGCATTGCTCCGACGGCCCCGTTCCATTCCGACGTCAAACCAGATAGGCAATCCTATGTACGCGAAACGCAGTCTCGCCATCGCATTGGCCACTTCGGCCTTCGCCGCCAGCGCACAAGCCCCCGTCAAGATCGGCTTCATCACGACGCTGTCGACGTCCTCGGGTTACATCGGTGAGGATCTGCGCGACGGCTTCCGGTTGGCCGTCAAGCAGGAGGGCGGCAAGCTCGGCGGCGTCCCTGTCGAACTTGTGATCGAGGATGACGCGCTCAAGCCAGCCAACGCCAAGCAGGTTGTCGATCGCATGGTCCAATCCGGGATCAGGTTGTATACGGGCGTGAACTTCTCCAACGTTCTCGCAGCCGTGGTACCCAGTGTGACCAAGGCCGGATTCACCTATGTCAGCGCTAACCCCGGCCCCTCAGCCTTCGCGGGGGACAAATGCGAACCAGGCTACTTCGTCGCCTCCTACCAGAACGACTGGTTCCATGCCGCGGGCGGTGTCGCTGCCAATGAGCAGGGCTACAAGCGCGTTGTCGTGATGGCCCCCAACTACCAGGCTGGCCGTGACGCCATCGCCGGCTTCAAGAGCACCTACAAGGGCGAGGTGCTGGCCGAGATCTACACCAAGCTCGACCAGACGGACTTCTCGGTCGAACTGGCGCGCGTGCGCTCGCTGGCCCCTGATGCGGTATATCAGTTCCACCCGGGCGGTGCCGGCATCAACTTTGCCAAGCAGTACGGAAGCTCAGGCCTGGGCAAGACGGTGCCGATGCTGATGCCCAGTTTCTCGATGGACCGACGCATGATGGATGCAACCGGCACCCTCGCCGGAGGCTTCTACGTCACCGACCTCTGGTACGGCGACCTGAACGACGCCTCGCGCAAGTTCGTCAAGGACTTCCAAGCCACGTACAGCCGTGTGCCGACCTCTTACGCCGTGCAGGCCTATGACACGGCCAACCTGATCGGCTCCGCACTGCGCGCCGTGAAGGGCGACGTGAACAACACCGGCGGCCTGCGCGCTGCCCTACGCAAGGCAGACTTTGCATCACTGCGTGGTGACTTCGCAATGGCCAACAACCAGCACCCAATCCAGAACATGTACCTGCTGCAGTTGCAGAAGGACAACGCTGGTGGCGTCAGTCCGAAATTCGTGCGCAAGGTCGTGAGCAAGGGCACGGACGCCTATGCAGCCGCCTGCAAGATGGCATCATGACCTTGCTCCTCGAACAATTCCTGAATGGGCTGCAGTACGGTGCGATGCTCTTCATGCTCGCGTCCGGCCTCACGCTCATCTTCGGCATCATGGGCGTGGTCAACCTCACGCACGGCTCCTTCTACATGGTAGGCGCCTACTGCGCGGCCATCGCGTTGGGCAAGACGGGATCCTTCACGGCGGCGGTCGTTGCCGCGCTGCTCGGTGCGGGAGGCTACGGCCTCCTGGTCGAGTACACCGTGATCCGAAGGCTCTACAAGCGAGACCATCTCTACCAGGTGCTGGCCACCTTGGGTTTGGTGCTCTTCACCAACGAAGCCATCAGCCTGATCTTCGGCCGTCGTCCGCCCCTGGTGGACACACCGGGCATCCTTGCCGGCTCCGTGACGCTGGGCCCCGGCTTCGAATACCCGGTAATCCGCCTGGCCTTCATCCTGATCGGCGCTGCCGTGGCACTGGGACTGTGGTTCCTCGTGAACCGTACCCGCGTGGGCATGCTGGTGCGTGCCGGAGCCGATGACCGTGAGATGGTCGAGGCGCTGGGCGTCGACATCCGCATGCTCTACATGCTGGTGTTCGGCCTCGGTGCCGTGATGTGCGGCTTGGCTGGCGTGGTCGCTGCTCCGCTTCTGGCCGTGGAAATCGGTATGGGCGAGCGTGTGCTGATCACGACCTTCGTGGTGATCGTCATCGGTGGTGTGGGTTCGGTGCGTGGTGCCTTGGCCGGCGCGTTGCTGGTGGGCATGGTGGACAGCCTCGGCCGGGCCTTCCTGCCGCAGATGATGGACAAGGTGCTGGCGCCCGAAACCGCCACGCCGTTAGCGGCAGGCCTAGCCTCCGCCTCGATCTACCTGCTCATGGCGGTGGTGCTGATCGTCCGCCCCCAAGGGCTTTTTCCCGCGAGATCCTGAAACATGACCGTTCATTCCACGCACCGCACTTGGGCGGCGCTAATCGGCCTGGCTGTGCTGGCCCTGGTGCCCATGGGTGCCGAGGCCACCAACACGCCCTATGCGATCAACCTCGCCACGCGCTTCCTGATCTACGGCCTGGCGGCCGTGTCTCTGGACTTGATCCTCGGCTACGGCGCACTCGTGAGCTTCGGCCATGCAATGTTCTTCGGCCTCGGCGGCTACGTCGTGGCGATCGTCGCCCACCACGCGCTGGAGGCCAGCCCGCTGTACGGCTGGTCCGGCACCATGCAGGCGCTCATTGCGTGGCCACTCGCATTGATCTGCTGCGGCCTGCTGGGCGCCATCGTCGGCTACCTCGCGCTGCGCACGCGCGGCGTGCAATTCATCATGATAACGCTGGCCTTCGCGCAACTCGTGTACTTCGTCCTCATGTCCTTGCAGGTCTATGGTGGCGATGATGGCCTTCTGATGCCGCAACGTAACGAGATACCCGGCCTGGACATCGAGAAGCCCGTGACCTTCTACTACGTGTGCCTCGTGGTGCTGGCACTGTGGACCTGGCTGTGCGCGCGCATCGTCAACTCTCGCTTCGGCATGGTGCTGCAGGCCCTGCGCCAAAGCGAGCGCCGCACCGTGAACCTGGGTGCCGCACCGACACCCATCCGCTTGACCGCGTTCGTGCTGTCGGCCATTGGAACGGGCCTGGCCGGTGTGCTGTGGGCCAATTACGCCGGCCTGGTAACCCCCGACATGGCATCCTGGTCCAAGTCCGGTGAGCTGATGGCTATGGTTATTCTGGGTGGTGCCGGCACGCTGCTGGGGCCCATTGGCGGCGCGGCCGTTTTCCTCGGCCTGGAGCAGACCCTGACGGCCTGGACCGAGCACTGGATGCTCATCATGGGCCCGATTCTGGTGCTGGTCGTGCTGGCCGGCCGCAATGGTTTGTTCGGCCGCTGGCTCGGAGGTGTGCATGGCAAATGAACCCGATGGCTCGCGCCCGCTGCTACAGGTGCGCGACCTCCACAAGCACTTCGGTGCGGTGAAAGCCACCGATGGCGTGAACATCGAACTGCGCCAGGGTGAGCTCCATGCACTGATCGGTCCCAACGGCGCTGGCAAGTCCACGCTGATCACGCAACTGTGCGGCGAGCTGCGGCCCGACTCCGGCACGATCATGCTGGCAGGCGAGGAAGTGACCGCCCTGACGGCCACGGCCCGTGCCCGCAAAGGGCTGTCGCGCTCCTTCCAGATTACGGAGCTGTGCGCCGACTACACGGCGCTCGAGAACGTGATGCTGTCGCTGCTGCTGGTCACCGGCCGTGCCTTCGGCTGGTGGTCGGATCCGCGCAAGGACGCGGACCTGAACACAAAGGCGAAGCAGTGGCTGGACGAGGTGGGCCTGGGCGCGCGTATCGATGTGCGCGTGGCTAACATGGCCCACGGCGAGAAGCGCCAGCTCGAACTGGCCGTGGCCCTGGCGCGCGCGCCGCGCCTGCTGCTGCTGGACGAGCCGATGGCCGGCATGGGCGCCGAGGAATCGGCGCGCATGACCACGCTGCTGCAGGGGCTGAAGCGCCGCTACACGATCCTGCTGGTCGAGCACGACATGGATGCCGTGTTCGCGCTGGCCGATCGCATAACCGTGCTGGTCTACGGCAAGACCGTCTTCACCGGCACCGCGGACGAGGTCCGCAACCATCCGGATGTGCGTGCAGCCTATCTGGGCGAGGAGGAAACATGCTGACCGTTGACAGTCTAGCGAGTGGCTACGGCGGCAGCCAGGTTCTGTTCGACATAGGCTTCGAGGTGCGGGCCGGTCAGGCCGTCTCGCTCATCGGCCGCAATGGCATGGGCAAGACCACCACGGTACGCACGCTGATGGGCATGCTGCCTAAACAGGGCGGCCGCGTGGTGCTGGAAGGCAAGGACCTTGAATGCCTGTCACCGCACGCGGTGGCGCGACTGGGCGTGGGCCTGGTGCCCGAGGGACGGCGCGTGTTCGGTTCGCTGTCGGTGGAGGAAAACCTGCTGGCGACGGCGCGCAAGGAAGACGGCCGTGACGGCTGGACCTTCGAACGCGTGTTGACGCTGTTCCCGCGCTTGCGCGAACGGCGCAGGCAGTCGTCGAAGACCCTGTCGGGCGGCGAGCAGCAGATGCTGGCCATCGGCCGCGCGCTGATGACCAACCCCAAGCTGCTGATCCTCGACGAGGCCACCGAAGGGCTGGCACCGCTGATCCGCAAGGAGATCTGGGACTGCCTACGGGAACTCAAGCGCGAGGGGCTGACGATCGTGGTGATCGACAAGAACCTCAAGGAAATGGCCTCCCTGCTGGACCGCCACTACATCGTCGAGAAGGGCCGCGTCGTGTGGTCGGGCTCGCCCGATGATCTGAGCGCCAGTGGCGACCTGGCCCATCGCTATCTGGGAGTCTGAAGAGATGTCATTCGCAACGGATGCCATGCCGCTGTACCGAGGCATGGACGCGGCCACGCTGGACCGCGAGTACAACGCGCGTGCCAGCGTGCCGTCCTATGCAGTCGAGGCCGCGGCCTATGTGCGCGAGAGTGCCCGCGTGCAGCAGGAACTGCCGGGCTTCGAGACCGTGGTCTATGACGAGCGCAGCGGCGAGAAGCTGGACCTCTACGACGTCGCACCAGGCCGTCCCGTGTTCCTGTGGGTGCACGGCGGTTACTGGCGCGGCGGCTCACGCCACGACAACGCCTTCGCCGCCGGCGGCCTGACGCAGCACGGCGTCAGCGTGGCGGTCATGGACTACACACTGGCGCCCGCCGTGGGCATCGCCGAGATCGTGCGCCAGGTGCGCGCGGCCGTGGTCTGGCTCGCGCGCCATGGCGCCGAGCGCGGCCTGGACGTGAGCCGCATCCACGTCGGCGGCTCCTCGGCCGGCGGCCATCTCACGGGCATGCTGGTGGCCGAGGGTTGGACGCGCGAGGCCGGCCTGCCTGACGGCATCATCGGCGCCGCTCTGGCGCTCAGCGGCCTGCACGACTTGGAGCCGCTGCAGCATATGCACGTCAACGAATGGATGCGCTTCTCGCCCGAGGACATCGCGCAGTGCTCGCCCGAGCGCTGGATCCCGCGGGGAAGCCGAACGCAGCTGATCGCCTCGGCCGGCGGCCTGGAGACCTCGGAGTTCCAGCGCCAGACCGTGGACTTCGCGCAGCGCTGGAAGGACGCCGGCAATGCGGTGGCGCTGATCGACATGCCGCGCCACAACCACTTCGACATCGCGCGCAGCCTCTGCGAGCCCGACGGCGCGCTCGTCGGCGCGGTGTTGCGTGCCATCAAGGCCAGCCGCGGCGCCTGAGCCCGGCGCATTCCGTTTCGCAGGAGATACCCATGCTGGATCTACCCCGTTTCAAGGCCGCGGCCGTGCAGGCCGCGCCCGTCTTCCTGGACACCGACGCCACCGTAGACAAGGTCGTCCGCCTGATCGGCGAGGCGGCCGGCAACGGTGCGCAACTCGTCGCCTTCCCCGAAGTCTTCGTCGCCGGCTACCCGTACTGGAGCTGGATCGGCAACCCCGTCGAGGGCAGCCCCTGGTTCGAAAAACTGGCATGCTCGGCCATCGAGGTGCCCGGCCCCGAGATCCAGAAGATCGCCGACGCGGCCGGCCGCCACAAGACCCACGTGGTCATAGGCGTGAACGAGCGCAGTCCCCACGGCATCGGCACAATCTACAACACGCTGGTGACGATCAACGACCAGGGCAGGATCATCGGCCGCCACCGCAAGCTTGTGCCCACCTGGGCCGAGAAGCTGACCTGGGCGCCCGGCGATGCCTCGGCGCTGCGCGTGCACAAGACCTCGATCGGCCCGCTGGGTTCGCTGGCCTGCGGCGAGAACACCAACACGCTGGCGCGCTTTGCGCTGCTGGCGCAGGGCGAGCTGGTGCATGTGGCGAGCTACATCTCGCTGCCCGTGGCGCCGCCCGACTACGACATGGCCGAGGCCATCAAGGTGCGGGCCGCAGCCCACTGCTTCGAAGGCAAGCTATTCACGATCGTGTCCTGCTCGACCGTGTCGGAAGAGATCATCACGGTCCTCGAAAAGGATTTTCCACAGGCGCGCCGCCTGCTGGAGCGCAAGAACAGCGCCCTCTCGGGCGTGCTCGGCCCGGACGGTCGCGTGATTGGCGAGCCGCTAATCGACGCCGAAGGCATTGTCTATGCCGACATCGACCTCTCGCGCTGCATCCAGCCGCGCCAGATGCACGACATCACGGGCCACTACAACCGTTTCGATGTCTTTGACCTGCACGTCAATCGCCGGCCACTGCAGGCTGCGCGCTTCGACGATTCCGCGGTTGCCGACGACCTGAACTTCGACGCCGCAGTCCTCAACCCGGAGCAACAAGCTTGACCGCCATGCCCACCTCCTTCCGTATCGGCCAGATCGTCCCCTCGTCCAATACCACCATGGAGACGGAGATCCCGGCCGTGCTGCGCGCCCGCGAGCAACACGCGCCCGAGCGCTTCACCTTCCACAGCAGCCGCATGCGCATGAAGCATGTGACCAAGGAAGAACTCAGCAAGATGGACGCCGACAGCGACCGCTGCGCGCTGGAGCTGTCCGACGCGCGCGTCGACGTGCTCGGATATGCCTGCCTGGTGGCCATCATGAGCATGGGCCTTGGCTACCACCGCCAGTCCGAGACCCGCCTGCACCAGCGCACCGTGGACAATGGCGGCCCGGCCCCCGTGGTCACGAGCGCCGGCGCGCTGGTCGACGGCCTGCATGCCATCGGCGCCAAGAAAGTCGCGATCCTCACGCCCTACATGAAACCTCTGACGCGGCTGGTGGTCGACTACCTCGAGCACGAGGGCATCGAGGTGCTCGATGCGATCTCGCTGGAGATTCCCGACAATCTCGAGGTGGGCCGCCAGGACCCGCGCGCGCCGATCGAGATCACGAAGCGCCTGAACACCGCCAACGCCGACGCTATCGTTGCCTCGGCCTGCGTGCAGATGCCCTCCCTGCCTTCAGTGCAGGCGATCGAGGACCGTAACGGGCTGCCGGTACTTTCGTCCTCGGTGGCAACCACCTACATGATGCTCAAGCGTCTGAGTCTGAGCACTGCGGTACCAGGCTTCGGAGCCCTGCTGTCGGGCAAATTCTGACGTTGGAAAGCGCATGAAATAGCGGCGGGTAAAGTGGCGTTACCCCCCGTTATTCAGCTTCCGAGGCCACCCAACCTTTCGCGGAAAGGAGCGTAATATCCTAAGGGTGAGTCGGAATTATGCCATCCATTTTTTGAGCGCGTTGATTAATCTCTCACGCTCTCCATAGAAAACAGCGATTTTCTCCACCCATTTACATAGTGGCTGCTATAATTTATGCATGGACTTGCAACCTTTCAAGTCCTTTGATCCTATATAGAAGATACGTCAAAAGCGATGAAGCCACGCATTAAGGTTTTAAGAGATTTTTCAACTTCGCCTGAAAGCACGGAGACGAAGTTTGAGGAGATTACTCTCGCGGAGAAAGCGCATCGTATGCTACGGGCTGACATTATCTCTGGCGCCATTCCGGCAGGGCAGGCTCTAAGACTAGAATATCTAAAGGATCGTTATCAGATCAGTTTTTCTCCGTTGCGAGAGGCTCTGAATCGACTCCATAGCGAGAAATTAGTCGTTTCGACTCCTTCGCGAGGATTTCGCGTCGCCCCCTTCTCCGAAGAGGAGATGTGGGACATCATCGAAGCTCGGATCCTGATCGACTGCGAAGCGCTGAGGCGATCACTTGCCAGGGCTGACGATGAATGGGAGTCGAAATTGACAACCTCCTACCAAGCGCTTACAGAAGAAACCCAACGTGAGCAAGGTTGTGGTAACGAACCTGAAAAAATCGAAGATACCAGACTAGAAAAACGTCATCATGACTTTCATCGCTGCCTGATATCTGGGTGTGGATCGCAGTGGTTACTTGATATTTCCGACCTTCTATATGCGCAATCCGAGAGGTATAGGCAGCCAAGCTTGCGTGACAGGAGCTATTGGAATATAGAACGAAACGTGTCTCAAGAACATAAGCAGTTGCTGGATGCCGCAATAGCCCGCGATTCGATCGCGGCTGCTGGACTACTCGCACGCCACTATAGAGAAACTGGTCGAACCATACGTCGCGTTCTTGAGCAGACGAAGACTGTCAAGTCCAAATCGGATTAGTTCACTCAAATCCTCTTACGTCTGCCCTGACCATTTTTGGAAGAGCAGAAAAAATATATGAAAACGCTGGATGCAGCGGCAAAGCGGAACGCAATAGAGCCAGCGAGGCCGATCGGCGTGAACGTCACCGTCATGAACCAGAGTCCTCCGCGCCAACAGTTGCCTGCGTGACTCCCAACACCGGCCTGCCACGTTTGCCGTCGCTATGCCCTTGCACGCGAAGCGTGCCTGACGGTTTGCTTGGCCACGGACGCTGTGCTGCTCGTCGAGTTGAAGTTCTGTTCGGCGAGCTCGACGGCTTGCTTTGCGGTCTGGTACATCGTTTCACACAACTTGTTGGTGGCAGTGATCACCGAGCCTAGCGCGCCCACCGCGTCTCCCGAACCCGCCGGTGCGTTGTGCGCCAACTGATCGACAAGCTCCTGCAGGCGGCGGTTGTGGGCTTCGAATTCAGCCTCAGTGGCCTTGGAGAATGCCGCTTGGGTGTCCATCGCGATCTCGCACAGCTGGCGGTAGTATGACAGCGCCGTCTCTCCGAATGGTTGCTGCAGCCCGGCCTGCAATGCGAACATGTCCTGCGGATCCTTGACGGTTAGCGCCTTTTTTGTGTTTTCCTGCGCTTGCTCCAGTGTCGACCGCATTGTCTGCAGATTCAGGTTGACCGTTTTCTCGACGCCTTCGAACGCCTTGATGGCCAGGCAGAATAGAACCGAGAGATTGGCTGTTTGCGCGGCGGCGATTTGCTCAGGCTGGAATGAATTCATCATGAGGCTCCGGAGTTCGACCCCGAGACGTGTCAGGGCAGCTAACGCGCTGGCTTGCGCGTTCTGGTTACGTTATCGACTGCCTGAGGAACACTTGGGGAACGCCGCATCGCGATTCCACTCGGCGCCTGGGCACGCATCAACAGCGCGGACGCCCTACCCAGCCAGTCGGATGTTGTCAATCGAGGCGCCTGCGGTCTTCACCGCCCTCACCAGATTCGTGCGATGGCGTTCAGGAGGGCCCCGCCTCTGGCGGTGACGCAGGGGCGATGGCGGCCCGATTCGAGCTGTTCCAGGCTGACCAGTTCCTGTTCGAGGAGTGCGTCGATATCGGCACGCTCCAGTTCCGTTTGATCCGGGGCGTTCTTGATCAGTATGAGAGCGGCAACTTCGTGAGGACTCAGCATCCTTGTCTCCTGGACTTATATGTTTGGACTGCTGGAGAGCTGCGAGTACATCGGTCGCGCCGGAGGCAGGCTCCGGCGACGGACACTGCGACCTCGTGGCGAGGTCTTTGCTGACCGGACGCGCCTACCGCATGCGCCGGGAAAATTCATTCAATACCGCAGCAGCCATTTGATCAAGGTGCGATATGAAATTTTTATGGCAAATTCAAGCGATGCGGGTCTCAAGACCAGCGTCCGCCCGCAGCTCGGCCTCGGAATCGCATCAGGCCGTCGACGCCTTGCCGACGGATACCGCGATGCACCAAATGCTTGTTGCGCTGGCCTGGTGGATGTAATAACGTTTGACGGAATGCAGAAGTCCAGCGAGAACGGTACGGAATTGGCGGACGGATCGACATGTAGCACAATCGTCACTCCCCAACATGATCACCCAGATTGCCCCCTGCCCGCTCTGCCAAACGCCCGCCGCGCGCGCGACGCTGCCGCACGGCGGCGGCTACCTGTACTTCTGTCCGGACTGCGGCGGGCGCTTCGAGCTTGGCATGATTGCCCAGGTCCGTGCGGATCGTGGCGAAATGCATCCCGATGTTGTCACCAGCGTGCGACGACTCATCGCCGACGGCAAGCGGCCACGCGTGGAATTCGATGTGGCCGCGGCCAACAATCCATTCAGCGTCTCTCCGCTTCCCAGCAGTGAAGATTCCACCGCCGGTTGCCCGTAGCGGACCCGCATGCCTATCGCTATCGTCTCAAGAGCGGAGTCACGATGTGCTCCAGGCGTTCGGCTGTCCAGGCTGGTGCCTGGTCGTCCCAGCCGTTGTCAGCCAGGAGCCCGGCTCTATCTATCGTGAAGTTCACCGGGATACGCCAGATCCGGCCGTAATCTCCCGCGTAGGCGCTGCCTAGCAGGCCGACAGGAAAACCCAGGTCCGCAGCCATCTTGCGCACTGCCGGCAGGGCATCCGGGCCGTCCAGGCTGAAGCCCAGGACCCGCAGCCCGTCGCTCGCATGACGCGCCGCATAGGCCGACAACAACGGCAGCTCCGTGTGGCACGGACCGCACCAGGTGGCCCAGAAGGTCAGTATGACCACATGGCCGCGCAGATCCTCGGTGGAGATGCTGTGCCCGTCCAGCGTATGCAGAACCAGCGGAGGCGCTGGGCGGCCCACCGCCAGGCTGTTCGCTTGTGCCTCGGGCAGCCAGCCGGCCAAGCCGGCGCCCAGCCCCAACGCACCGGCAACGCGCAACCAGCCGCGCCGTGCCGCCGACACGCTGTCGGTCTGCGTGGCACCGAGGTCGTGTGGTTTCCGGCGACCGCTTCCTCGCGGCAACGGCGATGGCGCCGACGCGGGCAAAGCCTGCAAAGACAGTTTAGAAGGCATAGCTGACCCCGATATTCCCTGTCCAGCGCGGGAACAGCTGGTATCCATCCAGCTTGCTGTAGAGGGCTTTCTGCACAAAGCCGTACACATGCAGATTCTGCGCCACGGCGACCGTGATCCCAGGGCTTAGATACATCACGGTACCGCGTGTGTTGGCCCTGTCGGCCAGCGCTCCCTGGTCCGCGCCCTTGTGGACAAAGTTGACCTGCAACTGCGGCACGATCTTCGGATTCGCCTCGTAGCGCAGGCCGACGCTCGCGGTCGTATAGTTGCCAGGCCGAAAATCCGCGTTGGCCTGATTCAGCTTCTCCATCACGGCCGACTGGAATTGGCCGTTGATGAAGGCGTCGAAATCCTGGCTTACCGGCTGGTAATAGTAGGCCCCGATGATGAGATCGGTGCTGCCGGTGCCGGGTTGCAGACTGGTATCGAGCGCCTGGCCGCCGGCAGCGTTCGGGCCGGTCGAAAAGAACACCGGATGCCCGACAGTGGCGCCAGTCACCACGTTTTGACCGCCATAAGCGCCGGTGGGCAACTTCACACCGAGTTGCACGCCGAGATTATGGGTCGGAAGGAAACCCTGGTAGCTACCGATCAGCTTGATATCACCCAGACCGCTGCTGGTGGCGCCGCTCAGATTGTCCGGCGTGAGCTGGTCCGTAGTGGCATTGCCATAGGTCGTATGGCTGCGGTCGACGATCGGTACGATCGTGCTGAAATTCCAACTGCTATTGGGGCTGTAGCTGAGTCCCAGGTTGTAGTAGCGATTGATCGTCTGATTCTCCACTTCCTGGTTGCCGCCGGCATCGTTGATCGCCGCTACCTGCGCCGGCGAAATCCGGCGGGTGCCACTGCGTAGCTGATTCTGGCTGATGAAATTGTAATCCAGGCTGATCCGCCAGCCGGGCATGGCTGAATAGCCCATGGCAGCATCCGTACTGAGCGAGCAGCCGCAGGTCGCGCACGCGTAGGCGGTGACCGGCATGGCCATGCTCGCTGCGCAGGCCAGCATGGCGCGAGCCAACGCCTTCGATTCGATTCGCATGTTTTCCTCCCAAGTTTTCCTGAGTATGTGGAGCGGGCGGCCACGGGCGTGCTCAAAGGACGCGTAGGCACGTGCCACCGGCAAATACTGCGATCAGGAAACGGACGGAGGGCCGCGCGGTCGCCCCGAGGGGAAACCGACTAGCGGCGTGAAGGAGGTAGAGAGCGTGGGGACAGCCGTAGTGGCCGTCACGAGCGCGATAGCGATCGGAGCCGGTGGAATCACCGGCATGACGACGTGGTGTTCGAGCAGGTTGCAATACCCGCACGCGCCGAGCTTGTCGGCCGGGGTGTGATGTTCGTGTTCGAGCGCCGGCTGCGAGGCTGAGCACAGCATGCCTGCCGGCTCATTGGCTTGCGCCGCAACCGCGAGATGACTGACCATCGGCGCAAACACGATCATCCACATGGCGATCAGGCCAAGCCATGCGGTGAGGCGGTTGCGGAAGGTCATGGTGATAAGCGGTTGAACGCACGGAAGTCTAGCATCGGCCATCAGGTGTGAAAAGCGCCCTTCCGTGCGGCGCAACACACTTCATGCACCAAAGTGCGCAGTTCCCGTCATGCCGGCCTGAGACTACAACCCTGGAGCGCAGGCGAGATACGCGGCCGTCAACGGGCCAATGTGCACGACGCCTGAAAGTGACCCCTTCGCTCCTTCGGAGAGCGAATTGTTTCAACGCCCTCTTCGGCATCGCCACTACTGCGCGACAGGACGCCGGCGCGATGATGCAGACAGCAGATCGCCGTCAGAAGCCGACGTTGCTGCGTCCCTTCAGTTTCAGCAAGGTGCGCGCCTCGTCAGGCGTGGCGATGTCGAGCGACAGGGCTTCGATGATGCTGCGCACGCGCTGCACCTGCGCGGCGTTGCATTCGGCCAGTCTGCCAGCCCCATCCCATAGCGAATCCTCCAGGCCAACGCGCACGTTTCCACCTATCGAGGCTGAAATCGCCGCCGCGGGCATCTGATGCCGCCCTGCTCCCAGCACCGACCAGACATAGTCCCGGCCAAAGAGCCGGTCCGCGGTGCGGCGCATATGCAGGATGTCCTCGACGTGCGCGCCGATACCGCCCCGCAGGCCAAACACCGACTGGATGAGCAGCGGCGGCTTCAGGAGCGCGCGATCGAGAAAGTGGGCCGCGGTGTACAGGTGCCCGATGTCATAGCACTCGATCTCGAACCGCGTCTGGTTCTCGCTGCAGGATTGCAGAATGTAGGCGATATCCTTGAACGTATTCTTGAAGATCCCGTCCTCGCTGCGCTCGAGGTAGGGGCGCTCCCAATCGTGTTTGAATTCTTTGCAGCGGCCGAGAAGCTCATACAGCCCGAAGTTCATCGAGCCCATGTTGAGGGAGGCGACTTCCGGCTGCAGTTGCAGCGCCGGCTGCAAGCGCTCATCGACACTCATCGACGGCGCGCCACCGGTGGTCAGGTTGATCACCACATCCGATGCTTCCTTGATGACAGGCACGAACCGGCGAAACAGCGCGAGATCCTGCGACGGCCGCCCGTCCACGGGGTTTCGCGCGTGCAGGTGCACGATGGCGGCGCCGGCCTGCGCGGCGCCGATCGCGCTGAGCGCGATCTCGTCTGGGGTAAGGGGAAGATACGGCGACATGGAAGGGGTATGGATCGACCCTGTAATGGCGCAGGTGATGATGACCTTGTTCATCGTGTACTCCTTGGGGAGGGATAGGTGCGCGGCGGCGTTGATCAATGCGGGTGCGCGCCGCCGGGCGTCACATGGCTATCGGATGGCGGCAACGGCGTGCAGGACGTTGTGCCGGGCAAGATTGGCGTACGGCGCGGCGTTGCCTTTCGGCCACGCCGCCGCCAGTCAGTCCGGACCTGATACCGCCTCCCGGGCCTTGGCTCGCCGGGCAAAGCCGGCTTGCGCCTGGCGCTCGCGGACATGCCCGTACCCGCGCACGCTGGCAGGCCAGCCGAGCAGTTCGCGCAAGCGTTGCGCTGGCCATTGCGCCGCCGCGCCGCCGAGGGCGTCCAGGTCATCCTCATAGGCGTCGCGTACACGGCGGTTCAACACGGCTTCGCTACCCCGGGCAAAGGGATCGAGCCAGCTGCCGCGCAGGAAGCGCACGCTCGCCAGCAGGCGGAACACAGGCAATATCCAGCCGCCGACGGCGGTCTTGCTGATCTTTCCGCTGACCGTGTCCAGCTTGCCGAAGGGCCCGCCCGCCAGGTGGAAATTGAGCTTGAAGTCACCTTCGAACCCATTGCGCAGCGACTGGAGGAACGCCGGCCGCGTGTACAGGCGCGCCACTTCGAATTCGTCCTTGACCGCCAGCACCCTGAAGTACTGTGTCGCTACCTGCCGGACCAGGGCGTCGGCGTCGCTCCGTCCCGCCAGCGCGCGCTGGACCGCTTCCACCCGTTGCCGGTAGCGGCTGGCCAGGGCACGGTTCTGGTACCCCGCAAGGCGCCCGGCCCGGTCCTCGATCAGGCCGGCCAGCGACCCGCCCGCCGGCACCGGCAGGTGGACAACCTGCGCAGGCGCCAGCAGACGCCGCACCGCCACGCTGTCATGCGCAAGCCATCGGCCCAGCGAGAACGCGCTCAGGTTCGTGTCCGTCGCCACCCCGTTGAGCTGGATCGCCTTCTCCATCGCAGCCCGATGCACCGGAATCGAGCCCTTCTGCCACGCGTAACCGAGCAGCAGCATGTTGGACAGGATCGCGTCGCCCAGCAGTTGCTGCGCCAGCGCGGCAACGTCGATGAACTCGGCACGCGCCCCCAGCGCTTCGGTCAGGCGATGCTTGAGATCCGCTTCATCGGCAGACCAGTCCGGCTGCCTTGTAAAGTCGCTGGTGGGAACGATCTCGGTACCGACGAAGGCGCGGGCCGATCCCGGACGCAGCCGCGACAGGGAGTCCGCCCCCGCGGCCACGATCAGGTCGCATCCCAGCAAGACATCGGCCTCTGCGGCACCGATGCGCGCGGCGTGCAGCAACGCCGCGCTCGGGGCGATCCGGACATGCGAGCCGACCGCGCCGTACTTCTGCGACAGCCCGGTGATATCCAGCGAACTGCCGGCCTTGCCGTCGAGGTGCGCCGCCATCGTCAGGATGGCGCCGATGGTCACGACGCCGGTACCGCCGATGCCCGCCACCAGGAGCGCCATCGGTTCGAAGTCGCCGGGAATGGCGGGATCCGGCAGTGCGGGAATCTTCAGGCCTGCTTGCGCGCCGCTCTGAGGCTGGCGCGGCCTGGCCCCATGCAGCGTCACAAAGCTCGGGCAAAAGCCGCGCACGCACGACAGGTCCTTGTTGCACGACGACTGGTTGATCTTGCGCTTGCGGCCCAGCGCCGTCTCCAGCGGCTCGATGGCCAGGCAGCCGGACTGATCGCCGCAATCGCCGCACCCCTCGCAGACCTCCGGGTCGATGTAGGTGCGGACCTGCGGGTCCGGCAGCTTGCCGCGCTTGCGCAGCCGCCGTCTCTCGGTAGCGCAGGCCTGGTCGTAGACCAGCACCGACAGCCCCGGATACTCGCGCAGTTCGCGCTGGACGGCCTCCAGCATGGCCCGGTCGTACACCGGCACGCCCAGCGCGGCCCGGCGCCGCCCGTCGTAAGCCGCGACATCGTCGGTGACCACCACGATCTTCCTGGCGCCTTCCGCGCGCAGCTGGGCCACCGCTTTGTCGACACTCAGCTCGCCGTCCACGGGCTGCCCGCCCGTCATGGATACAAAGCCGTTGAACAGCAGCTTGTAGGTCATCCGCAGATTGGCCGCGAGCGCCTGGCGGATCGCCAGATAGCCGGAATGAAAGTAAGTGCCGTCACCCATATTGGCGAAGACATGGGCCTCGCTGGTGAACGGCGCCTGCCCCATCCACATCATGCCCTCGCCGCCCATATGCGAGACGGTATGGGTCTTGCCGGGGTCGTTCAGCATCGCGATGGTATGGCAGCCGATGCCCGCCAGGGCCCTGCTGCCATCCAGCACCCTGGTCGACGTATTGTGCGGACAACCGGCGCAGAAGCTCGGGCGGCGCAATGGCGCCGCGGCCCCCTCCGCGCACGCCACCGGCACGTTCGCCGGCGGCACGTCCAGGCCCAGCAGGCCTTGGATGGCTTCGGCAATCTGCAGCACGCTCAGCTCATTGCAGATCGGCAGCACCGGGGCGCCCCGCGATGCCGACCATTCCGGCGCGCCCTCGAATTTTCCGCGCACCACGGGTGGCCGTTGCAGGCGCGCGTCGAAGAGAATGGACTTCAATTGCGATTCAAGCAGCGGCCGCTTTTCCTCGATCACCAGGATGGTGTCGAGGCCATGCGCGAAGGCGCGCACGATCTCGTCTTCGAGCGGCCACACCATGCCGATCTTCAACACCCGCAATGCCGCGCCGTGCGGGCTGACGGCGTCGATGCCAAGGCGTTGCAGCGCCTGCATCGTGTCGGCGTATGACTTGCCGGCGGTCACGATGCCCACCCTGGCCGCCGGGCCGGGCCACACCAGGCGGTTAAGCCCGGCCGCCCTGGCGAACTGCACCACCGCCGGCAGCTTGCGCACGTACAGGCGCTCCTCCGCCGCCGGCGCCATCTCGAAGGCTTTGATATGCAAGGACGCGTCGGCAGGCGGCAATCCGCTGACCGGCACCAGTTGCCCCACCTCGACGTCTCCGGCGGATTCCACGACGTCGGTCACCAGCTTCAGGCCCACCCAGCATCCGCTGTAGCGCGACATCTCGATCCCGCGCAAGCCAAAGTCGATGATGTCCTGGACGTTCGCCGGGTATAGCACCGGTATGCCGGCGGCGATGAGCGAGAAATCCGACTGGTGCGCGGTAGTCGACGACTTCGCGCTATGGTCATCCCCCGCCAGGACCAGCACGCCGCCGGCTGCGCTGGTGCCGGCGAGATTGCCGTGCTTCAGCGGATCGCCGCTGCGATCGACGCCTGGCCCCTTGCCGTACCAGATGCCGAACACGCCGTCCACCTTGGCGCCCGGAAAGCTGCCGACATACTGCGTACCCCACACGGCGGTGGCGGCCAGGTCCTCGTTGACGCCAGGCTGGAAGCGCACATTGGCCGCCTGCAGCAGCGGCTCGATGCGCCACAGCTCCATGTCCAGCCGGCCCAGCGGCGAGCCGCGGTAGCCGGAGATAAAGCCCCCGGTGTTCTTGCCGAGCTGCGTGTCGATGCGGCGCTGGTCCAGCGCGATGCGCAGGATTGCCTGGTTTCCGGTAAGAAAGACCCTGCCTGCCGCCTGCTCGAAGCGATCCTCCAGCCGAGGCGACTGCAGTGCCGACGGATCCGTACGCGCGTTCATGCCTTACCGCCAATGGGGTTGCAGGCCGTCGATGGCGCAGCCGGACGGCCGTGGCCGCCCCGCGCCGTGATTCCCGGGACGCCGCCGGACCGCGGATGAAAACTAGCCTTCATCGAGACAAACTCCATGATGAATGAACAAAAAGGGAATCGGCAGCACTCAGAAGCGGAGCGAGTACTGCACGCCGATGCTCTGCTGCCGCGTCGCCAGGGTCTCCTGGCCCGCCACGGTGGGACTGCCGGCAAGCTGCGTCGCGACCGCCGAAGCCAGCACGGAACTGCTCGCTGTCGTGTGCGCGGGAGACAGGGAATAGAAGATGGACCACTGGGTATTCGACCCGGTCGCATAGCCGAGCCCCAAGGTATAGTGCCGGCGGAACGTCGCGGGCGACGTGACGTTGCTCGCGGTGTCCCCGTCCGCGAAGGCAGCACTATTGAATGAGACACCGCCCGAGACATACAGGGCCGGTGTCACCTGGTAGCGCACCCCGACCTTGAACACGTTCATGTCCTTCCACCCGTTCCCCGGGCCGCCGCTGCTGCCGCGCAAGGCGGTGCCGTCAAAGGGGCGGTTGCCAAGCCCGGTGGTTCCCGAATAGTTGATACGCTGGTAGTCGAAGAGCAAGGACAGGTTCTGCATCGGCGACCACTGCATGCCCACCAGCATGTTCTCCGGGATATCCAGGCGGCCATGGTCCGCCAGCAGCCCCTCATACTCCTTGAGCCGTCCCATCCTGATCCGGGGCGACCATGCCGCGCCGAAGCTGAGCGTGTCGCTGGCCCGCCAATAGGAGCCGAGGCGCAGCCCGACGCCGAACGAGGACGCCGTTCCCTGGTTGCCCAGGTGGTTCGGCGCCGCCGACTGCGGGGCCAGCCCCTGCAAGCCCTCCGCGCTGAACAACTGGCCTGCGATCAGAAGGGAGAAGCCGACGGAGAACGAGTTGGAAACACGTGCGGATACCGTCGGCGCGATCGTCAGCTGCTGGATCGTGGTGGTGGCCCTGCCGTCGCCGCAGAGTACGTTGCCACGATAGGTGGTGCCGGCGGGCGCCGGCGCTGGCGCCAGGCAGGTCGTGGTGTCACCCCTGAAGTAGGTACCGGCGCCATTGCTGTAGCCGACGATGCTGAGCGACAGATCGGGATTGATCATCCGGCTGTACGCGACATCGGTCAGCGGCACCCAGCGGTTCGCGCTGCTCGTGTGCGTATCCAGCGCGCCGGACAATGGCGCCGGCAGGCCCGCCGCACGGCTCATGCTGGTTACGCCGTTGGTGGCGATCAGGTTGCCGTCGAGGCGATTGCCGGCCCATACCGTGGTGGCGGGGTTGCTAGCGCCGCCGAACGCATCGCGCGTCGACGCGGCGGCGGCACCCGCCATGCCGCGCGCTTCGGCACCGTAGCCGATCTGGAAGTAGCCGTTGTCGGCAAGCGCGAGCGCGGGGCACAGCGCTGCCGCGGACGTGACAATCCACTGTTTCTTGTTCACTGCTGTCTCCATTGTCGTTGTTATTGCCGCGGCAGGTCTCTGCCTCCCTTGCGGCGGGGGCTTGAAGTGGAACGCGGCCAGCGAACTAATGGCCGGTGATCAAGTTCGGCAGGACGCCGAGTCCGGATATCTCGACCTCGACGCGATCGCCGTCGTCGAGGAAGCGCCATTGCTCGATGCCGGCGCAGTTCGGCACGCATCCGGTGGCAAGCAGTTCGCCACCGTGCAGGGTTTCGTTCTGCGAGGCATAGCTGACGATGCGGTCGATGCGATGCGTCATCCATGCGGTGCTGCCTTTGCCGCGCACCTCGCCATTGACCCGCACGGTCACCTCCAGCCGGTGCGGATCGTCAATCTCGTCCGCGGTGACGACCCAGGCGCCAAGGCTGTTGCTGCTATCGAAATCCTTGCCCTTGGCCGGGCCGGCGCTGGGCCGGACGCGCATTTCCTTCATCAGTTGCGCGCGTTCGGAGAAATCGTTGAAGATCACATAGCCAAAGACGTGCGACATCGCATCCGCGCGGCCGATGTTCTTGCCAGGCTTGCCGACGATCACGCCAAGCTCGGCCTCGTAGTCCAGCATGGCGCCCGGATCGGGGCGCCGCACGACGCTGTCGTGACCGGACAGGTTGAGCCGCACGCCCTTGTAGTACACGGGCGTGTCGTAGAAGCCCTTTGGCACTTTCCCCATGCCCAGGGCACGCATCAGGAAACCTGCGACCGGGCTCACGCCATGCCTCAGGACCTGCTGGAATGCGTTCTTGAGATGCTGGTCGTAGGCACTGAAGCAGCGGATCTGAGGGGGCCGGTAAGGGATCTCGAGCCGGATCTGGCGCAATGGGTGAACCTGGGCCGCCCGGCCGGGTTGCCCGTATCCCCTCGCCAGTTCCCTGATGGCGGGCAGTGTTTCGTCCTGGTGCTCGATCAGCGCCAGCAGGGTGGCGAATCGCGCATCCCCCGCGAACGACGCCGTCACATCCAGCACGCGCTCGCCCGCTAGCGCAAGCCCGACATGGCTCGCCACGGCGGCGTTGGAAAACGTGCACAGTCTCACGGTTGTTTCCTCTCAGGGCAGGGTCAGGAACCGGCGGCTGGTCACCGCCCCGGGGCGCATCAATTGCGCGTCGGGCTCACCCGCCTTGTGCCGCTCGAGCAGGTGCTCCGGATCGAACTCGATGCCGATCGAGTTCTCAGCGAAGGCCCCGGAGGCGAACCACGCCTCCAGCTCTTCAGCCGTCGCGAAGTTGTCCACCTGCAGCTCCGCCTGGATGCCGTCGGGATCGCGGTAGTACATCGAGGTGGTGGGTCCGTGGTTGATGCACCATTCCGGGCTGAGCCCATGACGCTTCAGGCGTTCATAGGTATGAAGCAGGTCGCCGAGCGAGCCGAAGGTGAATGCCACATGGTCCAGGCCCACGCTCTCCCGCCGCTTCGGGCTGAAGTTGGCGGTATTGATCAAAGCCAGGCGGTGATGCTCGTCGTCGTAGGACAGGAAACAAAGCAGCGCATTGCGGAACATCACGCGCGCACCCAGTACCACGGACCACCAGTGGATCGTTTCATCGAAGCGCCGCGTCGCCAGCACGATGTGCGCGAGCTTCACGGGCGGGCGGGCGTCCGGGTCCGGACACGGGATGGGAAAGGGGTCCATGCTCATGCTGTTGCTCATTGCATCTCCTTGCTGGGGTGTGCCGTTATTGCGGCGTGGAGCTTGGTGGACTGGGAAACCAGGCGTGCCATCACCGCCTGCAATGCCCGGGAAGGATCGGCGCAGTGGCGGCGGCTGCGCCAGACGACGATCCCGTCGCCCCGCACCAGCACCGCGCCGGATGCATCGATCTCCAGCGCCGCGGCCAGTGCCGAGGGATCGATGCGAAACTGCGACGCAACGCCGTCACCGATGGACGGACACGCCACCTCGATGCCCCAATCGCCGCGCACGCCGGACAGCGCCGCCTGCCAGCGCACGCGTTCTTTCTCGTTGACCAGCAGCGTCATCGGCGCGCGCCGTGCCAGATCGCGCGTGGAGACCGACTCGCCATCGATGTCGGCCTCGCTCCAAAGGTGGGGAACCAGCGCGCCGGGACTCGTGGTCGGCAGGTACTCGGTTGCCCGGTTGGGAGATGCAGGATGCGGATGCGGCTCGCGAGCCATGAAGCCAGCCGGGTGCGCGTAGCCAAGGTCCATGCCGAGGGTGACGAAGACTTCGCGCTGCTTGTCGATCGCCCTTCTTACCCTGGTCCGCGCCTGCGCGCCCGCTGGCCCGTTGGCCGTCAGGCCGCCCAGCGGCTTCAGTCCGCCACGCAACAGGGAGCCGAACAGCTTGCGTGCAAAGGCCTTGGGCAACCTGGCCGCCCAGGCCGAGCGGGAGAGCGCAGACAAGGTCTTGAAACCGTCGGGATCCACGCCGGCAGACCGCAACACCTCGTCAGACAAGGCGCTGAGCTGCTGGGTGAGGTGCGCATGGGCATCGGCGCTCTCGGCGCGCTCGACGGCATAGCTGGACAGCAGCCCTTGCGCAAGGTCGCGGTGCACGAAGCCGCCCAGCAGTATCTGCAGCCGCCACGCAAGGCTCGCCGCGTCCTCGATGCCATGGTTCAGCCCGAAGC
Organism: Cupriavidus basilensis; assembly: GCF_029335485.1. Classification (GTDB taxonomy): domain Bacteria; phylum Pseudomonadota; class Gammaproteobacteria; order Burkholderiales; family Burkholderiaceae; genus Cupriavidus; species Cupriavidus basilensis_E. The sequence goes on along the minus strand of NZ_JARJLM010000465.1, from coordinate 1,871 downwards.
CGCCAATCGCCGAAAAACCCGCCGCGGCGTCGCCGAGCAGCAAGACCCGGCCAACCCGGCTGGTTGCGGCGCGCCGCAGTTCCATCGTCCAGGGCCGGATCGAGCAGATCTCGACGTCAATGCTGTCGTCGCCAATGGCGGCCCGCACCAGCGACAGCGCCCGCGCGGCCGTCATCGCGCCCGCGGGCTCGATGTCAGGCAGCACCGCGGTGGACAGGACCCACTCTTCATCGTCGGCGGTATGTGCGGTGAGCGTACCCACCACGCCGGGATTGAGAATCCAGTACAAGGGGCTCGGCCGCGCGTTGTTCAGTTTCCACAGTTGCGCGCGGAAATGGATCTGTGCGACCGCCTGCATGGGCTTGGTGGTCGATTGCACGCCGAGCAGCCGCCGGACCGTGCTCTGCGCGCCGTCCGCGCCGGCGACAAAACGCGCGGTGCGCCGGGTAGTGCTGCCGCTATGCGCTTCGCGCAGCGTCAGGGTACAGCCGTCAGCCTCCTGCGATAGCGCCTCTAGCGCATACCCGGGCATGAACTCGATCAGTTCGCTGGCAATCACGCGCTGCCGCAGGATCGGGTCGGTTACGTTCTGGGACAGGTGCAAGGGGCGGCAGGGCCCGCTGCCCAGCAGGCGGGCCGTATGCCCGGGATCGCTGCCGATCGGCACGCAGCGCCCAAGCTCCACCCCGGCCAGGGACGTGCACCAGGTAATGTAGCGAAGCTTGAGTGGCGGCGAGCTGATTTCGCGCAGCGTCTCGGCTAGTTCGGTATCGATGGAGCGAATCACTTCCATCGCCCGTGCCGACCAGACGTGGCCGCGCGGATGCGCATCCGCATCGGACTGCCGATCCACCAGCACGCTGCGGATGCCGCGGCTGGCCAGAAGGAGCGCCAGCACGGAGCCGGCGGTGCCGGCGCCGACGATCGCAACGGGGATGGCCTGGCCACCCTGGCGGAGCGGCGCGGCTTCGGGATCATGTATCACAGGGGAACCTTCGCGAGAGTTTTTTGGGGTTTCCGGCCGTTACGACGCGCACATGCCGGTCCGCGCGCCGGATGGCGGCGATTCGCCTGACGGCACAGGTAAAGGACCAGGGACAGGGATTTGAAGCACGGTGCACAGCGGACCCAACACGTCCCCGAGCTGCATGCCGGCCGCCGACGCATGGCGCCAGGCAATGTGCCCGTCCGGGCGAACCAGCACCGCGATGTCGGGGCGGCCGCCGTTCCATGCATGCAGGCGCGGCAGGTCGTCGCGGTGGACGACGGCATCGAGGTCGACCCCATGCACCGGCACGCCAAGCCGCTGGCTTGCCTGCGCCGCGAGTTCCACGCACCGCTGGCCGTGGCAGCCCAGGCCGGCGAGCAGGAAATGCCCGGGGTCAAGCAGATCGTGCGACGTTGCGGCAGCGGTGCCCGAGGCGCGGGCGCCTTGTACCCGGAAGTGCGGCCAGCGTGCGCCGGGTGTGAGCGACAACGCCACCTCCAGCACCGGATTGGCGGCGACCGGAGCCACGGCGCCGTTATCGCAGATAGCCGCGCTCCGGTATACATAGCCCAGATCCAGCCCGAGCGTACTGAAATGCTCCATCTGGGCTTCGGCGGCCTGTTGCATCTTCTGCTTGATGCTGGCGAACCGGGGCGTGGCTGCCTGCTGCACCTTACGGGTGCGCGACTCGATGGGCGCCACCAGCACAGACTTGACCGCAGAACGCAGCGCGGATGGCAGCATGCGGGCCGGGGCGCTTGCGCGCAGGCGTGCCATCGTCGGCAATTGGTCTTCGTCGAGACCCAGCGCCGCGGTGACCTGCCGCATCTTCCGGTGGTTCGACACGCTGACGCGGCAGTTCGTCTCGGCAACGGGCTTGCGC
>NZ_JARJLM010000464.1 GCF_029335485.1 Cupriavidus basilensis | reverse complement strand
CGCCAGCAGTCAGGCAGGACTGACGCGCCCACCACGAATCCGCAAAGCTCCTTAGCCCGACAAGCCAGCCCCCCTGCAAGGGGTCGCTTTCTTTTGGTTACTTTTCTTTACGAGTAAAGAAAAGTGACACCTCCATGTGCCCGAGGGCCCGACGCCACACCGCCTTTAGGCCCTGAAATCCTAAATCATTCCCCTAAAAAACCCATAACTAGGGAAACTCCAATTCATGAATCTCTATTTACCCGCTCGTAAAGAAAAGTGACACCTCCATGTGCCCAAGAGCCCGACACCACTCCGCCTTTAGGCCCTGCAATCCTAAATCATTCCCATAAAAAACCTATAACCAGGCAAAAAAATCCAATTCATGAATCTCTACTTTACCCGCCGTCATAAAGAAAATTAACCAAAAGAAAGCGACCCCTTGCAGCGGGGGCTGGCTTGTCGGGCTTGCCGGCTTTGCGGATTCGTCGCGGGCGCAGTGGTCCCGGCTTGTGGCCGAGCACCTCAAATCCGGGGCCGCCCCGCGCCCACGACGAAATTCAGGCAAGCAAGGCCATTGCCCCGGCCCGGTCAGCGCACCCTGGGCTTGCCGTACCGGATCGGGACATCGACCCCGGCGTCCGGCGCAAGCAGCGTCTTGAGCTGATCCCTGGCGTTGACCGCATCCTGGAACGTGGCGAACTTCAGCTTGCTGAGGTTCATGTGGTCGAAGTACTCTGCCGAGATCGCGGAGTGGCTGAGCTTGCCGAGTTTCTGCCGGACATCCTGAGTCGCCACCTGCGAGACCAGCACTTCGTTGCGGCTCTCGCCAACCACGCCGCGTTCATTCACGACCAGCGTCGCTGCGTTCGCCGCGGTGTCCAGGCTTTTCGTCGTGGCCGGGCCCGGCAGTGTCCGGAACGACTGGCTGCCCAGGCGAACGGTAGCCGTGCCCGAAAGCTTCGCCAGCTCGGCGGGCGACAGCCGTTGTCCGGCCACATAGGTGGACGATCCCGCATGGCCGGCCAGGCTGGCGGACATCGCAGTTGCGCACAGGAGGGCCCGGAAGGACAGTTTCATATTCATCATCATTTTCCTCGACGCCTTATTTCGCGGCTATCACACGGTATTCAACGGCCAGGGGCTTGCCGAGCTTGACGCTGACGCCATCGGATTCCGGTATGAAACTGTTGCACGTGCCTGCCGGCATTGCGCTGACGGCATACACTTCCCAGTTCCCGGCGGCGTTCTCGCCATGGAACGCGTAGCTGCCGAGACCATAGTTCTTCACTTCCGGGACCCCCGTGCCGTAATAGCTGTTGTAGGGGACGGCGAGCGCGGATATCGTGCCGGAGGGCGATCTGACAAAGAATCCAACGCTGCCGATGCAGATCGAGCCGCTCAGCCTGAGCTGGAGGGCATCGACCTTGTCGCTGCCGCTGACGGTGAACTGCCCCAGCTTCTGGACCGATCCATACCTGAGTTGCGCGTTGTCGGCAAAGGCCTTGGTAAAGGCGGGAATGGACAGGGCTGCCGCCTTGTAGCTGCTGTACGTCTTAGCCATCCGGACCGCGGCCGCGGCGTCGGCGAGGCCGAAGCCGTACCAGTTGGAGTAGTCATTGCCCGCCGCATTCCTTTGCCAGCCAAAGTCCAGCCGCGCGGTCGGGCTGCCATCCGCGAGGCCGGCATCCTGGCTGGCGGTCAGTGTTCCCGTCCTCAGGTCGACCCGGAGATTGCGGCTGTCGCGTGACCCGTAATCCGGATCGATCCTGCGCGCGGTCAGCCGCAGGATGTCGCGGACATCCCGCCAAGTCAGGTTCGGGTTGGCTGCCAGCATCAGGGAAACGACCCCGGTAATGGTGGGAGTCGCCGCCGAGGTGCCGTTCATGCTGGCGTAGTCGCAGTTCGCGTTCTCTTTCTTGTTGGTCGCGGTGCCGCCAATGGAGAATGCATTGGTCAGCTCGAGGAAATTGCGGCTATAGCCCCTGGCGCAACCAGTCAGGTCGGTCGAGAAGATCTTTGGCCCGGAACCGGTTTCCCCGTATTGCCCCTGGTCGCCGCGTTCACCGCCGAGTCCCGTGATCCAGTTCACCGCCCCGGCATTGGAATAGCTTGCCTTGATGCCCTTTGCATTGGCCGCGCCCGCCACGATGACCCCGGGTTCGAGTGCTTCCGTGTCGTTGGCGGGATTCTCGCAACTGACGATTCCCGCGATGCCGCCGATGGCAGGACAAAACCTGCTTGCTTTGTCATAGACGTATTCGTACTCGTTGCCGGATGCCTTCACCATCACCAGGCCCTTGCCGTTTCTCAGGTTGGGGAAGGCCCGGATCACGGACTGCTGCCCGGTTTCCGTATCGTATTCGTTGGGCTCAGGGGGATTCTCACCGTAGGATGCATTGATGACATGGGCATGCTTCGACCAGTCGGCGCCACCGTAGGCCTTCACCGTATCCGCATTGGCCGCGCCGATGTAACGCGCGCCACCCAGGGTGCTGCGGGGGGCGATGCCAATCACGCCCCTGCCGTTCTGCGCCGCGCCGATGATGCCGGCGACATGCGTGCCATGCGCCTCGTCGATATTGGCCGGGACATCGGCGGGCGTGGGATTGCTGGTGCCGTCGTCGAAGTTGTAAGTCATCGACCGGTTCACATTGGCGGCCAGGTCTTCATTGTCGATATCGACGCCGTCGTCGAGCACCAGGACGTTGACGCCCTGGCCCTTGACGCCCGCGGCGTGGACGGCCTCGACGTTGAGATCGGTGGCGCCATCCGCCACGCCGGAGAATGACTTGAAGAAGCTGGTGGCTTGCTTGAGCGCCCACTGGTAGGCGTAGAGCGGCTCGGTGGCGCCGGTCTGGCAGGCAAACTTCGCATCGACGCCGGTTTCGGCGCAGGTGGATGCGGTGGGCGCGGGAGATGGCGTGGCGGGCGTCTGGGCGCTCGTGCCCGCGTTCTCCGGGCTGTCGCCTCCGCACGCGGCGAGCGCGGCCGTGGCCAGCAGCGCCAGCGAGATGGATCTTGTTCCTGTTTTCAGCATGACTTCCCCGGTTTCGAAATCGAGTTATTCGAGTTATGGCTTTCGCCGGACACGAGCTTTGCAGCGCTGTTGTTATCGGGACCCCTCGGGGTGATCCGGTCTTGCGCGGCCGGCGCCGGCAAGCGTCCCATGCCTGCCATCCGGACGTACTGTCCGCGCGGGCCCGGGAATGCGCGCTTCCTGACGCGTGAGCGCATGCCCGCAGCCTGCCCGGAATTCTTGCAGGGTTATCGTTTCGTCACTTGACGCTGCGTCTCAGAAAATACGGCGCTCCGTCTCACGGCGAAGGCAGGGCAATCCACCCGAGCCAGGTTGGCCCAATGACATTGAAGACAAGCTGCGCCCCAGCATGCGATCATCGGTACCCCGGATGTCACGCAAAGCCACGTGCCACGCCAGCGGCATGCAGCGGTGTTTACCCTGCTGCCAATCCCCCAACGCCAGCGAAGGAAGACTCGCGCTCATGACGCAACAAACCACTTTCAGCCTCGAACCCAATCCGAACGCGCTCGACGCGGCCACCCGGGATGCACTGATGCGCGACCCCGCATTCGGCCGCGTCTTCACCGACCATATGGTGACGATCACCTGGCGCGAAGGACAGGGTTGGCAGGACGCCAAGGTGACCGCACGCAAGCCGTTCTCGATCGATCCGGCGTGCTCGGTGCTCCACTATGGCCAGGAGATCTTCGAGGGCATGAAGGCCTTTCGCGGCGCGGATGGCGCCGTGACGCTGTTCCGCCCGCTCGAGAATGCGCGCCGCTTCCAGGCGTCGGCCAAGCGTATGGCCATGCCGGCGTTGCCGGAATCTCTCTTCCTGGAAGCGATCGAGCAGCTGGTGCGCGTCGACCAGGCGTGGGTGCCGCACGGCTCGGGCAGTCTCTACCTGCGTCCCTTCATGTTTGCGAACGAGGTGTTCCTCGGCATCAAGCCCGCCTCCGAGTTCATTTTCTGTGTGATCGCCTGCCCGGTGGGCCCGTATTTCAAGGGCGGCGACAAAGCCGTCTCCGTCTGGGTATCCGAGAACTACACGCGCGCGGCGCCCGGTGGCACCGGCGAGGCGAAGTGCGGCGGCAACTATGCCGGCAGCCTGGTCGCGCAGAGCGAGGCTACCGCGAACGGATGCGACCAGGTGGTCTTCCTGGATGCCGCGGAGCACCGCTGGGTGGAGGAACTCGGTGGCATGAATATCTTTTTCGTGATGGACGATGGCACGCTGGTCACGCCTCCCCTTAGCGGCTCGATTCTTCCGGGCATCACCCGGGCTTCCGTGATCGAACTGGCCAGGGAGATGGGCATGACGGTGGAAGAGCGCCGGTACTCGTACCCCGAGTGGGAGGCGGATGCCCACAGCGGACGCCTGGCCGAGGCCTTTGTCTGCGGAACGGCGGCGACGCTGGTGGCCATCGGCGAAGTACGGTCCGCGCGCACGCGCTTTGCGATCGGGGACGGGGCCGCCGGCCACACCGTCAAGGTGCTGAGGGAGCGGCTGGTGGAGATTCAGCGCAACCAGGCCGCTGGCCCTGCCGGCTGGGTCCATCACGTCGATTTGTGAGCGTTCCCCGCGCAGGCCGCCCGCCGTCATGCTTATTCCTCGCCGTCGTCCACCCCGCATGACACGCTGATCCTCTCGATCAGACCGAGCAGCAGCGGCGCATAGCGCGCCACGTCACGTGGTTTTTCGCTGGGCTTGTGCGGGAAGCTGATGTTCAGTCCATACCACTGGTGGTCCGGCCCGCGGAACGCCGCGCCGACGGCGGTGAGGTGGCCCGGCTGGTAGTTGGCGGTGCAATAACCTTGCGCCTGGGCCTGGGCTATGCCACGCGACAGTTCCTTGTGCACGGCCGGCCACTCGTCGCCGGCCCTTGCCTCGATCCGCGCGAGGAAATGGTCGCGCAAGCCCGCTGGCACCGCGGCCAGCCACGCCATGCCGATCGAGGTCAGTTCCATCGGAATCCGCGTGCCGGGCGCCACGCGCCGGGTGCGCGACACGCTGTCGCCGCTGTGGCGCACCGCGGCCAGGTAGACCATGGCTGTCTGGTCGGGCACGGCCAGCCCGACATTGACCTTCTCCGCCTCGGCGATCTCGCGCATCAACGGCAGCGCGATATTGGGCACGGCGGTGGATTGGTGGAAGGCGTCCGCCAGGCTCACCACCACGGCCGCCAGCCGGTAGGCGCGCTCGGTGGTGTCATAGCGCAGGAAGCCGCTGTCCACCAGCGAGCGCGTCAGGCGGCTGACCGTGGGACGCGGCAGGCCGGTGCGAGCGGCCAGCTCGGCATTGGTCAGGCTGGAAGAGCCGACGCGAAACGCGCGCAGCAGCAGCAGGCCGCGTTCGAGCGACTGACTGCCTTCGGTCTGGCGCGTAAAGCGGCCGGTACTGTGGGTGAGCTCGCGGGTCGAAGGCATGTTGGTGCTGGAATCCGGTTGGAAGGCCAGGCGGGGATCGGCGCCAGAGCGGGGTTGGGAATCAGGCAAGCGGTTGGCGGCAGTCTCGCCGGTCTGGCCGGGCAGCGCAGCATAATTTCGGTATTCGAAATTGTAGTGTAGCGCGGCAACGCACGTCGGCGAATACTGGGTGCCTTTCCATTTCCCGGAGCCGGTCGCCATGACCTCCGCATCCTCCCCTGAAATCGTCCTGACACGCGACCAGCATGTCGCGCAGATCGAGATCTCCCGCCCGCCCCATAACTTTGTCGACGCCGACGTCATGCGCCGGCTGGCCGAAGCGCTGCTGCAACTCGACGACGACGACAGCTGCCGCGCCGTGGTGCTGTCGTCGGGTGTGGGCGCCTTCTGCGCCGGGGCCGATTTCAGCGGCGCCGGCCAGGGCAGCGTCTCGCGCGATCCATCGGCCTTCTACGCGCAGGCCATGAAGCTGTACCGCAACCGCAAGCCCATCGTGGCGGCTGTTGCAGGTGCCGCGATCGGCGCGGGGCTGGGCCTGGCGCTGGTGGCGGATTTTCGCGTCACATGCCGCGAAGCGCGCTTCAGCGCCAGCTTCAACCGGCTCGGCTTCCACCCCGGCTTTGGCATGAGCGTGACGCTACCGCGCCTGGTGGGAGAGCAGCAGGCCGCGCTGCTGCTGTACACGGGCCGGCGCATCGACGGCGAAGACGCCGTGCGCATCGGCCTTGCCGACGAACTGGTGGCGAAGGCCGAGGTGCGTGCCCGCGCGCTCGCGCTCGCGCACGATATCGCGGCCTCCGCGCCGCTGGCTGTCGAAAGCACGCGCGAGACGCTGCGCCTGGGTCTGGCCGACCGCATCGTGGCGGCCAACCAGCGTGAACTGGCCATCCAGCGCGTGCAATTCGCCACCGCGGATTTCCGCGAGGGCGTCGCGGCCATGGCCGAGCGCCGCGCGCCGGTCTTCCAGCGCCGCTGAGGGGGGCTGCATGCAACAACAGACACCCATCTGCGCTGGCCCGCTCGAGGGCATTCGCGTGCTCGACCTGACTTCGGTGGTGCTGGGCCCCCTGGCCACGCAATCGCTGGCCGACCTGGGCGCGGACGTCATCAAGATCGAAGGGCCGGAAGGCGATCTCATGCGCGCCAACGGCGTGTCGCGCAACGCCGGCATGAGTTCGATCTACCTGGCGCTCAACCGCAACAAGCGCTCCGTGGTGCTGGACCTGAAGACGCCCGCGGGTGGGGCGGCGCTGCGCCGCCTGATCGCCGGCGCCGATGTGCTGATCCACAATATGCGCGTGGCCGCCATCGAGCGGCTGGGTTTCGGCTATGCCGCGGTGGCATCGCTGAACCCGCGCATCGTCTACTGCGTGGCCACCGGCTTCGGCCAGGACGGCCCGCACCGCGACAAGCCGGCCTTCGACGATATCATCCAGGCCGCTTGCGGGCTGGTGTCGCTGGGCTCCGCCGCCGGCGGCCGGCCCGAATACGTACCCAGCCTGATCGCCGACAAGACCACCGGGATGGCGCTGGCCAACGCGGTGATGGCCGCGCTGCTGCATCGCGAGCGCCACGGTAGCGGGCAAGCGGTGGAGGTGCCGATGCTGGAAACCATGGCCAGCTTCGTCATGGCCGAGCACCTGGCCGGGCTGACCTTCGAGCCCGCCACCGGCGCAGCCGGCTATGCGCGCCTGCTGCAGGGCGGGCGGCGGCCGGCGCAGACCGCGGACGGATGGATCTGCGCGCTTCCATACACCGACCGCCACTGGAAAGCTTTTTTCCACGCCGTGGGCCGCGACGACCTCGCCGACAAGTACAACATCGCCAGCCGCGCGCAGCGCAATGCCCATATCCGCGCCTTGTATCAGCATCTCGCGCAGATCACGCCGAGCCGCACCACGGCGGCGTGGATGGCGCTGTTCGAGACGCTGGATATTCCCGCCACGCCAATCTACACGCCGGACGAATTGCCGGCGCATCCGCACCTGGAAGCGGTCGGGCTGTTCCAGCAGACCGAGCATCCCACCGAGGGCCCGTTGCGCGAGATGCGGCCCACGGCGCGCTTCTCCGCCACACCGCTGTCGCTGCGCCGCCACGCGCCCACGCTGGGCGAGCACACCGCCGAAGTATTGCGCGAAGCCGGGCTGGCCCCTGAAGAAATCGCCCAGGTAGCGGGCAGCCGTGACGCCGGCTGACGCGGCACGCAGACAATAAAGGAGACATTGCATGAACTTCGTACTGGAACAAGAGCACCAGATGCTCAAGGACCTGGTGGGGCGCTTTGTGCGCGAGCAGTTGATCCCGCTCGAAGCGGGCGTACTGGCCCGCGAGGCGGAGGGCGGCCAGCTCACGCTGCTGCCGCCGGAGCAGGACAAGCTGGACACCCTATCGCGCGAGCTGGGCCTGTGGGGCCTGGACGCGCCGGCCGAGATGGACGGCGCCGACCTGCCGGTGGTGGCCATGGTCGGCGTCAACGAGGAATTGGGCAAGACCATCACGCCCTACGATCTGCCGCCCGATTCGCCCAACCTGCGCATGCTGCTCAAGACCGCCGACGCGGCCCAGCGTGCGCGCTACCTGGAGCCGTATGCGCGTGGCGAGACCATTTCCGCGATCGCCATTTCCGAGCCCGGCGCCGGCGGCGATCCCGCCATGATGACCACCCGCGCCGAACGCGACGGCGACGACTGGGTGCTCAACGGCCGCAAGATCTGGATCAGCCGCGCTGCCCGCGCCGACTGGACCATCGTGATGGCCGTGACCGACAAGACGCGCGGCGCGCGCGGCGGCATCTCCGCGTTCCTGGTCGACCGCGGCACGCCCGGTTTCAAGGTGGAGCGGCGCATCCCCATGATCGGCGGCGCCTCCACCTACGAGGTGGTGCTGGAAGACTGCCGCATTGCGCACACGCAGATGCTCGGGGCGCAAGGGCAGGGCTTCGCGCCGATGCAGGCACGGCTGTCCAGCCGGCGCGTGCAGATGGCGGCCTGGTGCATTGGCCGCGCCCAGCGCGCGCTCGACATGCTGTGTGAGTACGCGCCGCAGCGCCGCACCTTCGGCGCCGCGCTGGCGGACCGGCAGGCCATCCAGTGGTGGGTGGCGGATGCCGCCACCCGCATCCATGCATGCCGGCTGATGACCTACGAGGCCGCGGCGCGCATCGACGCCGGCGAGGAGGCGCGCACCCAAGTCTCGATGATCAAGGTGTTCGCCACGGAAATGGCCTGGGACGTGATCGACCACGCCATGCAGGCCTTTGGCGCGATGGGCATGACAAAGGAAATGCCCCTGCAGCAGATGGCCAACGAGACGCGGCTGATGCGCATCTACGAAGGCCCGTCCGAAGTGCACCGATGGGTCATCGCGCGGGATCTGCTCGGTCTCAAGCGCTAGCCCGCTGCGAAAGCGGATGACGAAATCCCTGAATTCCTGAATCCCTGAACCACTGACGCACCCGGACTGGCGGAACCCACTGCCAGGCGGAAGACCAAGGAGACAACATGACCCGACCCGTGAACCGTTCCCGGCGCCGCTTCGCCATCCTTACCGGCGCAGCCGCGGCTAGCCTGGCAAGCGTTCCGTTCGCCGCGTGGGCGCAGCCGCAAGCCTTTCCCAGCCGGCCGATCCGCTTTATCGTGCCGTTCCCGTCCGGCAGCGGTACCGACATGACGGCCCGCATGTTCGCCAAGAAGATAGGCGAGCTGACAGGGCAGGGCGTAGTGGTGGAGAACAAGCCGGGTGGCAACGGCTTCATCGGCGTGCAGACCCTGCTCAGCGCGCCAGCCGACGGCTACACGGTGTTTATCGGCAGCAACTCCACGCTTTCCACCAATGCGGCCACCTTCCGCAAGCTGCCCTACGACCCGCTGACCGACTTCACTCCCATCACGCTGCTGTCGCGCGGGCCATGCCTGATCATCGTGCCGGCCAACTCGCCCTACCACACGCTCACGGCGCTGGTGGAGGATGCGCGCAAGCGGCCCGGCGCGCTCAACTACGGCACCGGCTCGGTGTCATACACGCTTTACAGCGAATGGCTGAACGAACAAAGCCGCATGAAGACCACGGGCGTGCCGTACAAGGGCGCGGGCGACGCGATCAACGGCGTCATGGCCGCCAGCGTGGACTTCGCCGTGGTGGACGCCAGCGGTGCGATCGAACTGGTCAAGGGCGGAAGGGTACGCGCACTGGCCTACACGGCGCCCCAGCGCTCGCCGCTGCTGCCGGGCGTGCCAAGCGCGGCCGAGGCCGGCGTGCCGGACTTCCTGGCCTATAACTGGGTGGCGGCGGCGGTCTCCGCCAAGACACCTGCGCCCATCGCACAACGCCTTGGCGAGCTGTTCGCCCGGGCCGGGGCCGCCGACGACGTCAAGGAGTACTATCAGCGCCAGTCCACCTCGCTGATCCTGTCCACGCCAGCGGAACTTCGCGACTATCAGAAGGAGGAGATAGCGCGCTGGAAGCGGCTGGCGGCGATCGCGAAGATCGAGTTGCAGTAGCACCGGACCAGGCGCTGCCAGCCGCAGCCCTGTTGCCTTATGGCCTTATTGCCTTATTGCATCGACTTCAGGTCGCCGATGCGGATCAGCATCTCGGTGAACATCTGCATGTCCAGGCCGAGGTCGGCGACTTCCTTGTACTCCTTGGCGTTGTGCGCGGTGTACTTCTTGCCGGGCATGGCCGGGCCGAAGTTGATGGCGTTCGGCATCAGCTTGGCCGTGGTGCTGCCCGCGGTGGGCACCGGCCTGGATTCCAGCCCGGTGGTGTCGCCGAAGATATTGAGCAGCGTGGACAGCCAGGCGCCCTTGGGGTCGCGCGCCATCCAGTCGCCCTGTTCATGGCTGATGGTCACCGTCTCGTGGTTGGCGCTGGCCCAGGCGCCGATCTTGTCGGCCACTGCCCTGGTGAGCGCCTGCGGCGTGCTGCCGCGCGGCATGCGTACATTGGCGGTGACTTCCAGCTGGCCGTCCTTCTCGCGGACCAGGTTGGGAGACATGGTGAGCGGACCCATGAAATCGTCCTTGTAGGCAACGCCCATTTTCTCGCCCAGGTAGCCGGTGCCGTACAGGTCGTTCAGGTACTTCACCGCCCGGGCGTAGTGGTTGTCCGCCAGCGCCACGCCGGACTCCTGCAGGAACAGCGCCAGGCGCGGCAGCGGGTTGACGCCTTCCTCGGGGCGCGAGCCATGGGCGGAGGTGCCGGTGACCTTCACCTGCAGGCTGTCGGCGCTGGCGCCCTGGCCGATATCGATGGCGAACCTGCCTTGCGGCGCGTACCTGGCGATGAAGGCCGCGCGTGCGGCCTCCAGCCGGGCGCGCACGGCGCCCAGGTCGCCGCCCTTGAGCTGCGCGGCCGCGCTCTGCGGCACGGCATTGGCGGCTGCGGCGCCGCTCAGGGCGACGATGGCGGTGGTCTTGCCATCGGTGGCCTGTACCGGGAAGAACACCTTCAGGCTGCCCGAGCCTTTCTCGGCCACCACGGCGGGGTATTTGCTGTCCAGCACGATGTTGTACTCGGGCAGCGTGGTGTGCTCGCGATAGTATTTCATGCCGTCACCGCCGGTTTCCTCGGTGGTCTCGATCATCAGGCGGATGGTGCGGTCGAGCTGCAGGCCGCTGTCCTTCACGGTTTTCATCGCATACAGCACGGTGGCGATCGAGCCCTTGTCGTCGATGGTGCCACGGCCGTAGAGATAATCGCCCACGCGCGTGACCTTGAACGGATCGAGCCGCGTGCCGTCGTCCAGCACCCATTCTTCCGCAGTCGCGGGCACCACGTCGGCGTGGGTCAGCAGGCCGAACTCATCCTTGCCCCGGCCCGGCAGCGTGACCTCGAACACCCGGTTATCCACGTTGCGGAACGTGAGGCCGAAGTCCTTTGCCATGCCTTCCACCAGCTTGCCGAAGGCGATGATGGCGGGGTTCTCGTGCTGGGGAATCCTGTCGTCGCGCACGGTGCGCAAGGCCACCATCCGTTCGATGGCGGAGATTGCCGCCTGCTGGTTGTGCAGACGGTTGTACACGCCGAGCAGGCGGCCGATATTGGTGAGATCGTCGCCGCTCAGCGCGGCGTGCCGGCGATACGCGTCGACACTGCCCGCGAGCGACGGGTTTGCCTTGACCGCAGCGTTCAGGAAGGCGCCGAAGCCGGCGGGCGGATTGGCCGCGCCGGAGGCGACGAGCGCGTCGAGTTCAGGCTTCTTCAGCGTGCTTGCGGCCGCCGGCTGGCTCAGGATCAGCGAGAGCAGGAGTAGCGGTGCGGCCAGTGATGCGCGTTTCATGGGCGATGCCCCCAAAAAAACAGGCGATGTTCGCACGAGTCGGGGGGCTGGCGCAATTCCGTGGATGCGCGGGTTTGCCCGGGTTACGACACGGTCGAACTCATGCCCGCCGGTGAGGCCCCATTCTTGTCGAAATGGCAGGCGCGCACCAGTATGCGCATCTTGCCCCAGGTTCGCACCGTCCCGTCGCTAATGGCTGGCGGCGGGGCCGCGCGGGCGCTAGAGCATCTTTGTCATGAAGACCCGGCTGGTACCCGGCGGGTCGCAGGGGATCTCGCCAAAGCTGCGCCAGCCATTGCGCGCGTAGAACGCCGGCGCCTGAAAGCTGATGGTGTAGAGCACGGCGGAACGGCAGCCGCGCCGTCGCCCTTCGTCTTCGAACGCCTTCAGTATCCGCGTGCCAAGGCCGGAGCCGCGCAGCGATTCCGGCAGGTAGAACAGATCGAGGAAAAGCAGGCCCAGCGACGAGCGGCCTGCCGCGCCACCGAGCGTCCGTCCGCTGAGCGGATCCTTGACGACCACCGCCAGCGGCCGCCTGTCTCCATATCCGGCGCGCATTTCATTGAAGCGATCGAGGCCGCTGGCAATCACCGCCTCCATCTCTTCGTCGATCCGGTCGGTCACGACGATTTCAGGCTTGCTCCTATCCATTTTCCGCTCCGGGGCCGGGAAGTGCTGGCGAGACTCTAGCATCGAAACCGCACGCTGCCATGGGGGAGGGAGGGGAGATGACGAGCTGGATGGCGGACTATCGCTTTGGGCTGGCCGGCGGCTGGTTGAGCGGTACGCTTTGACGCGTGCCTGCGACGGGGGCGATACTATTCGGCTCACGCCAGTTCCGGCCATGCCGGAGCGCATTGACCCGCATTGACCCGCATTGACCTGCATTGACCTGCACCAGCTTGCCATGACCCAACCCGATATCCATGACCACGCCTCCCTGATCAGCGCTTTCCGGCGAGGCCTGCGGCCCGCCTACCTGTTCTTCTGGGGGCACAGGGGCAAGGCCGGCGCCGCGGTGGGCAAGGAATGCCTGTCGCAGTGGTGGCCTGCGCGGTTCAGCGTGGATGGGCAGGCGTTCGCCAGCGCGGAGCATTTCATGATGGCTGGCAAGGCGCGGCTGTTCGGCGATGAGCCGGCCCTGGCGCGGATCCTGGCGGCGCCTTCTCCCGCCGCCGCGAAGCAGGTGGGCCGCGAGGTGCGCGGCTTCGACGAGGCGCGCTGGAATGCAGCGTGCCTTGGCCTGGTGACACAGGGCAATATCGAAAAATTCCGCCAGAACCCGGCGCTTGCCGATTACCTGCTCGGCACCGGGCGGCGCGTGCTGGTGGAGGCCAGCCCGGTGGACCGCGTCTGGGGCATCGGGCTGGCCGCCGACGATCCCCGCGCGGAAAACCCCGAGCAATGGCGGGGGCCCAACCTGCTCGGGTTTGCGTTGATGGCCGCGCGCGAAACGCTCAGGCGTGGCCCGGCACGCTAGCGCGCAGCGTCCCGGTCAGTCCTCGGCGACGAAGCCGGTCGCCTCCACGATGGGCTTCCAGGCGGCGCGCTCCACCTGGATGCGGTGCCGTGCCTCCTGTCCCGGCCTGGCGGCCACTTCAAGCCCAAGGACCTCCAGCTTGGCGGCGGTCGAGGCATTGCCCGAGGCTGCGATGAACATCTTCTCCACCTTGGCGACCACATCCGGCGGCGTGCCGGCGGGCAGGAAGGCGCCGTACCAGCTCGTCGCGAACTCGTACTGGCTGAAGCCCTGCTCCTTCATGGTCGGCACTTCCGGCAGGGCCTTGGCGCGCCGCGTGCCGCTGACGCCGAGGAACTGCAGCTTGCCGCCCTTGTACAGCGACATCATGCTGGCCACCGCATCCCAGCCGATCGATACCGTGCCGCTGATGACGTCCACCAGCATCGGCGACGCGCCCCGATAGGCCGCGGGCGTGATGGGAACGCCGACGGCCTTGCCCAGCGCCACCGTGCCGAGATGCCCGGCGCTGCCGATGGTCGCCAGGCCCAGGCTGGCGCTGTTGGGATTGCGCCTGGCCCATTCGACGTACTCCTTCATATTCTTGTACGGCTGCTGCACGCCGGCCGCGACCGCGGTGGGCACATCGGTCAGCACCGCGGCGGGCACCAGGTCCTTGTCCGCGTCATAGCCCAGCTTCTTGTAGGTCAGCGGAAAGATGGTGAACAGCGGCGAGGGCCCGATAAAGACGGTCTTGCCGTCCGGTTTGGCGCGCTTGACGTAGTCCAGCGCCAGCCGCGCCGACGCGCCTGGCCGGTTTTCCACGATGACGGTGCCGTGCCCGTCCTGGCGCAACTGCTCGGCGTAGATCCGCGCGAGGCTGTCCGCCGCGCCGCCGGGCGCGTAGCCCACGATGATATGCATCGGGGCATCCGGGTCCGCCGCCGCTGCCGGCCGGGGCAGGGCGAGGACCGCCACGGCGCAGGCCGATAGCGCCAGGGTGTTGAGCACGAGTTTGCGGCGGGATGCGTGGGTCATGGCGGATGCGGTTACGGTCGATGAAAGAGGGGAGGCCGGATCACGGCGAAGCACGGTGTCGAAACAGGGTTGCGCCATCAAAGCTGCGGCCACTGGTCAAGCAGCCCGTGCGCGGCCTCGAACAGCGCCGACACGCGGAGCAGTTCGGCGTCGCCGCGGAACTGCCCCACCAGCTGGAAGCCGATCGGCAGCCCGTCGCCGTCAAAGCCGCAGGGCAGGCTGATGGCGGGATGGCCGGTCATATTGAACGGCATGGTCCACGGGAACCAGTGCGCGCGCACGTTTTCGAAGGACTGGCCGTCGATGTCGATGGTGCCGAACAGGTCCTGCCCGATCGGCAGCGCCGTGCGTGTCAGCGTCGGCATGGCAAGAAGGTCGCCGCGCTGCAGCAGGGCCTGCACGCGCAGGAACAGCTTCGAGCGATCGAACATCGCCTGCTGGTATTCCACGCCGCTGACCTGGGCGGCGGACGCCACCTGCTTCAGGAAGGTGGCGCTGAGCTGGTCGCCGTGTTCCGCCGCGACGGCGGCAAAGCGCGCGCGCCACACCGTATGGTTGATGGCGCGCCAGATGGGCTCCACGTCGAAGCCGTCGCCGGAGAATTCTTCCAGCTCCGCGCCCAGCCCGGCCAGCTTCGACAGGCTGGCCTGGAAGGCCCGTGCCACTTCGGCCGAGACCGGGCGCCCCGGCGGGGCCAGGCAATAGAGGATGCGCTTGCCGCGCAGATCGCCTTGCGGGCGCGCCGCGCCGGCGTAGTCCTGCTTCGGCAGGCCGATCGACCACGGGTCGCAGGCATGCTCGCCGGCCATGACCTGCATCATCAGGCCGGTATCCGCGACCGTGCGCGTGGTGGGCGTGACATAGGTCTGGTTGCCGAACAGGTCCTGCGCCTGGCTATGGGGGATGACGCCGTTGCTCTGCTTGATGCCGACCACGCCATTGCATGCCGCCGGGATCCGCGTGGACCCGCCGCCGTCGGTGGCGACCGCCAGCGGCGCGATGCCGCTGGCCACGGCAACCGCCGCGCCGCCGCTCGACCCGCCGCTGGTGCGCTCGCCGCTCCACGCATTGCGCGTGCGGCCAAACAGGGGGGAATCGGTCAGGCACTTGGAGCCGAACTCCGGCGTGGTGGTCTTGCCGATCAGGATGGCGCCGTGCTCGCGCAGGCGCGCGACGGACACCGCATCGTGGTCCGGCACATTGTCCCGGTACGGCGCCACGCCGAAGGTGGTGCGCACGCCCTTGGTGTTGACCAGGTCCTTGGCGGTGAACGGGATGCCGTGCAGCAGGCCGAGCGGCTTGCCCGCCATCACCGCCTGTTCCGCCTCGCGCGCCGCGGCCATGGCTTCATCCGCGCACAGCGTGATGAAGCAGTTCAGCGCCGGCTGCAGCCGCGCGGCCCGGTCGAGCACGGCTTGCGTGATCTCCACGGGCGAGATTTCCTTGCGCGCGATACGGGCGTGAAGCTCGGCGGCGGACAGAAAGCACAACGCATCGCTCATGGGCGGGCGTCTCCGGAAAAACGTATCGGGGGCTGGGTGCGGCGCCTTGCAAGTCACTCGGCGTCGTCCGGTGCAGATTTGGTTTCTGGATCCAGAATCCAGTGTTTGCGGCTATAGTAGACCCGAGGGCAGCCCTTGTAAACTGCGCCAACCTACCGGGATTACCCTGCGCTCATAGGGGAGGGGCGAAAGGCAAATGACAGAAACATTCGAATGGCAGGGACGGGTGCGGCTGGTCGAGGAAGTCGCGCAGGTGCTGCGCCAGCGCATCTACCGCGGCGTCTATCCGCCGGGCAAGCCGCTGCGGCAGGTCGAGATATCCGAGGACCTGAAGATCAGCCGCACGCCGCTGCGGGAGGCCTTGCGCATTCTCGAGCGGGAAGGCCTGGTGAGCGCGGAGACCGCGCGCGGCGTCACCGTGGTCAGCGCGGACTTCAGGCAACTGATGGACGCCTACGAGCTGCGCGAGGTGATCGACGGCCTGGCCGCCCGCCTGGCCGCGTCGCGCGCCAGCGAACTGGCCGGCGCGCCGCTGCGCGCGGTGATCGACACCCAGCGGGGCAGCCTCGAGCCCTGGCTGCCCGAGGTCTATACGGCGGCCAATGTAGAGTTCCATACCGCCATCATCGGCCTGGCGGCCAACGAGTACCTGGCGCGGCAGGTGCCTATCGTGCACATGACGTCCCAGGTGTTCGCGCCGCGGATCCTGTTCGCCAAGGACCGCGCCCTTGCCGCCATCGGGGAGCACGAGCAGATCGTGGCGGCCATCGAGCGCGCGGATGCCGACCAGGCGGAGCATCTTGCCCGCCTGCATATCCGGAACTCGATGGCCCGGCTCAGGACCCTGGCGCAGTCGGCCACCGGCGACGCCGCGGCAATCGCCAGCGCCTGAGCCGGGGGCAGGGTGCCGTGCGCATCACTGGCACGCCGCGCCTGCCCCGTTCTGTGCGCTGGCGCGCGCGCAAATGCGCCGCACGTGCAGTCTCGGCTTTACTTCCGGCACACCCTGATGGCACACTCGCAACACTGTTGCAACTGTAGATAACCGGGCCGTCGACGGCCCCCGGTCCTTGTCCTCGCAGCCATCTCATGTGGCGCCGCTCCCTAGCCCTTCTGCTTAGTGCTTTCCTGCTCTTCGGTCAGGCGGCGGGAGCTATTCATTCGCTGTCGCACCTCCATGCGCAGCCGGCGGAGAACCCTTGCGCGGCGCCAGCGGATACGGAGCAGTGCGGGCCGGGCCACGATGCCTGCCTGCAATGCCTGGCCTTCGCCGCCGCCGCGGTGGCGATACCGGCGCTGGCCTGCTGCTGGCTGGTGCTCGCCAGCGGACGGCGCTGGCATTACCCGCTGCTCGCCGAGCGGCATGTCTGTCCGGTCTTCTCGCCGCCGCCCCGCAGCCGTGGCCCCCCTCTGGCCAGTGGCTTACCCGCTTGAAGGCGCCGTCCGGATGCGCCTGGCGTCGTGACGCGGCCTTGCCGGTGACTTCCACCGGCGGCTGCCGCGCGATCCGCCGGGACCGCTTCGTCTCCTCCTGACGGCGCCTTGCGCGTGCATTGGCGCGGGCCACCGTGTCCCGATACGTTCCGATACGTCCGATACGTTCCGATACGTTCCGATACGTCCCGCGCGACACCACAAGAACAGTCAGAGGCATTGCCATGTCCAGTTTCAAGCTTCGAGCCATTGCGGCCGGCGCCGCGTCGGCGCTCGCCGTTTCCGTCCACGCGCAATCGTCCGCGCCGGACACCTCTTCCTCCCCGCCGGCGCAATCCGCGCAACCGGCGCCGTCAGGCGACACCAAGGCGCTGAACGCCGTCGTGGTGACCGCCAAGCGTCTCGACACGGTGCGCAATGCCCTGTCGCCCGATACCGGCAGTTCGGTCTACCGTTTCGACAGCGACGACATCAAGGCGCTGCCCCAGGGGGAGAACACGCCGCTCAACCAGGTCCTGCTGCAGGCGCCGGGCGTGGTGCAGGACTCCTTCGGCCAACTGCACGTGCGCGGCGATCATGCCAACCTGCAGTACCGCATCAACGGCGTCATCATTCCCGAGCCCATCAGCGGCTTCGGCCAGATGCTCGATACGCGCTTCGCCGACGAAATCAAGCTGATCACCGGCGCGCTGCCGGCGCAGTACGGCTTCCGCACGGCGGGCATCATCGACATACGCACCAAGGGCGCGGCCACGGACGAGGAGGGCGAACCGAAGGCCTTCGGCGGCGAGATCGGGACGGTGTTCGGCAGCCATGCCGACCACGAGGCGAATGGCTATGTGCAGGGGGCGAAAGGGCCGTGGAGCTATTTCCTGAGCGGCTCCTTCACCGAGAACAACCTCGGCATCGAAAACCCGGCATCCGGGCGCAATGCCATCCACGACCATACCGACCAGGGCAAGGCCTTCGGCATGCTGTCGTACCTGATCAATGCGGATAGCCGGCTCAGCTTCATGTTCGGCAGCGCCGACAACCGCTTCCAGATTCCGAACCGGCCAGGGCTCACGCCCTCGTTCACCATCGACGGCGTGGCCACGCCCGCGTCGGATGCGCTCAACGCGAGCCAGCGCGAGAAGACCGACTTCCAGATCCTCTCGTTCCAGAACAAGGTATCGGCCGCGTTCGACTACCAGGTGTCGCTGTTCCACCGCACCAGCCGCGTCGACTACATGCCCGATCCCATCGGCGACCTGGCCTACAACGGCGTGGCGGCTAGGATCACGCGCCGGAACGAAGCCTACGGCGTGCAGGCCGATGGCAGCTATATACTCAACGCCAGCCATACGCTGCGCTCCGGCCTGTTTATGCAGCGCGAGCGCTACGGCGTCGACAATACCTCCAGCGTGCTGCCCGCCGATGCCAACGGCAACCAGACCAGCGGCGTGCCGTTCTCCATCGTGGACAACACCAGCAATACGGGCACGACGCTGGGCTTTTACCTGCAAGACGAGTGGAAGGCCACCGACAAGCTGACGGTCAACTACGGCGCGCGCTATGACCACGTCAATACGGTGGTCAGCGAGCAGCAGTTGAGCCCGCGCCTGGGTCTGACCTACGAGCTGAGCAACGTCACGCGCCTTCACGCGGGCTATGCGCGGTATTTCACGCCGCCGGCCACCGAGAAGATCGACACCACATCGGTGACCAGCTTCGCCGGCACCACCAACGCCCTGCCTTCGAACGCCAACACCGCGGTGCGCTCGGAGCGCTCGGACTATTTCGATCTCGGCGTCTCTCACCAGGCCACGCGCAACCTGACCCTGGGCCTCGACGCCTACTATCGCAAGGTGCGCCACCTGCAGGACGAAGGCCAGTTCGGCAATGCGCTGATCTTTTCCTCGTTCAACTACGACCAGGGCAGGATCTATGGCCTGGAAGGCACGGCCAACTACCGGCAGGGCAGCTTCGCCGCCTATGCCAACGTGGGCGTTTCGCGGGCCCTGGCCAAGGGCGTCGAAACCGGCCAGTTCCACTTCGGCGCGGACGAGCTGGCCTATATCGCCAGCAACTGGGTCCATCTCGACCACGACCAGACCGTGGCCGCCTCGGTGGGCACCTCCTACCTGTGGCGCGGCACGCTGCTCAGCGCCGATGCGCTGTTCGGCAGCGGCCTGCGCAATGGCTTCGCCAATACCCAGCACCTGCCGGCCTACTTCCAGGTCAATGTTGGCGTGGGCCGCACCTTCGATACGCCGGTCATCGGCAAATTCAAGGTGCGCCTCACGGTGATCAACCTGTTCGACCGCAACTACCAGCTGCGCGACGGCACCGGCATCGGCGTGGGCGCGCCGCAGTACGCACCGCGGCGCAGCTTCTACGTGGCGTTGTCCAAGCCGTTCTGAAGGTTGAAGGCTTGCGCTTATGGGTTCAGCGTGGACAGCGACTTGCCCGCGGCGAACAACGCCTTTACCTCCCTGGCATCGATCTCGCGCGACCAGAAGGCCAGGTCGTTATACTCCGGCGCCACCGCCGTCGGCGTGGTATAGCCGGGGTAGGCGCCGCCGGTCGCGTCCTCGTTGAACACCAGGCGGTTCGCCCGCAGCGCGGCCATGTTCAGCGCGCTCAGGCTGATCGCCGCGCTGCGGATACCCAGCACGGGGTCGGCGATATAGCCGGTCGCCTTCTTCGCGACAGTATCGACAGTCAGCGCCACGTACACCCACTGGTTGGCGGTGAAGGCCATGAAGGCATCCGCGCGGTTGGAGCCGTCGCCGAAGTTGAAGGTCATGGTGCCGACCGAAGACTGCCCGATGATGAAGCCCCGGTTAGCGCCGGAGTTCCAGTCCTTGTTGGTCAGCACCGGCAGCCAAGCCTGCTGTGCATCCGACTTGTACCAGAAGCCAATGGAGAACCGTGCTTGCGCGGGCACGTCGCTTACCAGGTCATAGCTGGTTTTGGCCGGGTTGATCACCAGCGACTTCCCGCCCAAGCCGTCATTGCCGAACAGCGGCGCCGGCGGCGGGGTCTTCATCGCCCGTAGCGTGTCCGTGCTCTTGCTGTCGGTCAGGCCGTTGTCGAAGGAGAAGAAGTGCATCAGGCGATCGAGCAGCGTGGGCAGCAGCACAACCGGGGGCACATAGCTGATCGCTGCGCGGTAGGCAACCGGCACCGCACCGGCCACGACGACATAGTCGAAGCTATAGGTACCTTCTTCCTTGCCTGCCAGGCCGACGTCCGTATCGACATATTCGCTGGCGTCCCCGGCCAGCGAGGCGATCTTCGTCCCGTTGCGGAAGATTTCGATCTGCGCAGGCTGCGGCGCTTCTTGTCCCAGCTTCCAGTTCAGGCGAATGCTGCCCGCATCCCGGCCGGCGCTGGCGCGCAATTGCTGCACGCCCGGCGTACCGAGCAGCGACTGTCCCTCGATCCCATACTGCGCCGGGCTTGCCGGCAGCGCGCCGAGAAAGCCCAACACCGTCGGCGCCACGTCGGCCGTGCTCGGGCGCGTGTAGAGCTCAGCCTTGGACGCCGGCATCGCGTCCTTCGCCGCGGCGGTGAAGACCGCATTGCCGGTGTGGTTGAGCCCGATGAAGCTGGTGTCTTCGATCGCCGCTGCATCGGAGGCGTAATCTTTCGGCTGCATCGGACGGCTGGTGGTGGCAACCACCAGCCAGTCTTCGCCCGGGTTGAGCTTGCTGCTTGCCTGCAGCGCCGACATCAACTGCCCCACCTGCTTGTCCAGGGCGGCAAGCGCGCGCCGGTAGTCGCTATCCATGCCACCGGCCGCGATGGCCGGTGCATGGAAGTTGGCCACCACTACGCCATAGCTGCGGTCGGCCACGGCGCGCAAGGCGGCATCGGTCACGCAAGCGTCCACGCCGGCGCAGTCCACCAGCTGGTCGACCCGATCGGCCCGGACGTCCGCGCTCAACTGCCGCGCGAGCGGGCCCCAGCTCGCCGCCACGGCAATCTTGCCGCCGGCCCCTGCCTGCTTGAGGCGGGAGAACAGGGTATCCGCCCGCATGACATGATCTCCCTGGTCGGACGTGACGCCGTGCCGGTTGGACCAGGCGCCGGTGAGCAAGGTCGCCCAGCCGGGACCGGCCAGTGTTTCCTGCTGCGTGACGGTGCCGCTGACGCCGCCGGTGTAGGCCGGGGCCAGCGTCAGTTGCGCCAGCGCGGGAGCCTGCTTCTGCGTCACCAGGGCGCTCAGTTCGGGGTAATTGACCCCATCCATGCCGATCAGCAGCACCCGGCGTGTACCGGTGCCAGGCTGGCCATCCGCCGGCGGTATCGTGCCGGCAGCCGGTGCCGAGCCGTCTCCACCGCAGCCGCCAAGCAGTCCTGCCAGCGCCACGGCGCCGGCTGCAAGTTTGCGCATTGCGCTCGCTCCAATTCTTTGCATGTGGGTTCCTGTACTGGTGCGCCTCAAAGCATGTCCACTGCCGGACCGCCGATACGCGGATCGGTCAGGCTGTGGCGGCCGGTCTCAACGTGACCGGAGAAGCGGCGCAGGAACCCGTCGCCGGCATCGGTTGTCACGCGCACGTCAAACCACTGGCTGGTTGCGGCAAGGTTCCAGGTATCCTGGTGCGAAGCGCCTGGAGCGAGTCGGAAGGTGCGGGTGTCGTCGCTGTCGTAGCCGTTGGCGGCATACATCACGCATGCCTGCTTGCCCCGGTTGACCAGGGTCAGCAGCAGCTTGCCGTTGCTGATGTCGTAGCAGGCGGCAACCTCCGGACCCGGGGCGGCGACATTGCCCCTGAACTGGTTCAGGAAGCCGTTCGGGCCGTAGACCGATAAGTCATAGCTGCCGTCCTGTGCGCCCGCTTGCTGCGGCTTCCAGGAGTCGGACAAGGTCTTGCCCGCTTCCACCGTGTACTGCCACACGCCGTTGCGGCTGTTGAGCGCATCGAAGGACATGGGCGGGAACACCGTGTCGTCCTGGTCGTGCGGCTTGTCCAGTTCCGAATAGGTGGTGTTGCCGTTGGCATAGACCAGGAAGCCCGCGCCCGCGGTGCCGGTGTTGGCGAAGTCGATCCAGAAACGCTTGCCTTCGGTGTCTACGCGGCCATGCGCGAACAGCTCGTAAGGCAGGGCGCGCGCGCGGCGCTGGCCAAGTTCCTGCACGGGACGCGTGGGATGTGCCGGCACCGCGGGGCCCGGACGGCTCTTGGCAGCGTCGGCTTCCGCCTTGTAGTAGGTGGTGTTCGGCAGGTCCTCCGGCACATCGGCGTTAGGCCTGGTGAAGTCGAAGGCGGAGGTCAGGTCGCCGCAAACTGCGCGGCGCCACGGCGAAATATAGTCGCATTGCACACCGAAGCGGGTTTCGATGAAGCGCAGTACCGATGTATGGTCGAACACCTGCGAGCAGACCCAGCCTCCCTTGCTCCACGGCGACACCACGATCATTGGTACGCGCGGTCCCAGCCCGATCGGCACACCGTTGTAGTTTTCCTCGTCCACCGAGACCGTGCTCAGGCCCTGGTAGCCATACATGCTGGTGTTGACCGGCGGCACATAGGCCGGCATGTGGTCGAAGAAGCCGTCGTTCTCGTCGTAGTTGATGATGAACACGGTCTTGGCCCACACCTTCGGGTTCGAGGTCAGCGCACGCAGCAACTTGTCGACCAGCGCCTGGCCGGCCGCCGGCGATGCGTCCGGGTGCTCGCAGTAGGCGTCCGGGCAGATGATCCAGGACACCTGCGGCAGCGTGTCGTTCCTGACGTCCTCGGCAATGGCGTCGGCCAGCACCTGATCGTAGGCTTCCTCGTTGGAGGCCAGCTTCTGGCCGGCATAGGCACGCCCGCGGCGGTATTCATCGGACTGCTTGTCCAGTTTGCGGAACGCCTTGTGATAGGCCAATGAATTGCAGCCATAGTTGGAATACGCCTGGTAGACCCGCCAGTCGATCTTCTTTTCCTGCAGACGCTCGGCATAGCTCTTCCAGGCCAGTCCTTCCCAGGACTGGTCGAGATCCATGTTGGCGGTCCAGTTGCTGTCCAACTCCTGGCCCTTGAGGCGCTTCTTGCTGCCGGCCGCGTAGCCGCTCATCGTGTAGACGCTGGCGCCGCTGGTGTAGTACTGGCGATTAGGCTCGGTGTTGGCGAAGATCGAACAGTGATTGGCGTCGCAGATAGTGAAGGCGTTGGCCAGCTGGTAGTAGAAAGGCAGGTCCTTGCGGGAATCGTAATAGCCCATGGACATGCGGCTCTTCAAGGGTACCCAGGCATCCCAGTGTTTCCAGATGCCTTGCTCGAGCTTCCAGTTATGGTCGGTACCGCCAAGGTGCTGTGCATTGGTGGTGGTGGTATCCAGCCGGAAAGGCAGCACGTACTTCTGCTGGGCTTGCAGCACCGGGTTGTCCTCGTACCACTGGCTTGTCCTGGGCCAGTTGGCATAGCCCACGTTGGCATAGCCGGTGCGTGCATCGGCATTGCGGCCAACGGGCTGGTACCACACCGGCTTGCCGCTGCGCAGCGGCACCGGCTTCGGATCGCCAAAGCCGCGCACGCCGCTCATGGTGCCGAAGTAATGATCGAACGACCGGTTCTCCTGCATCAGCACCACGATGTGCTCCACATCCTCGATCGTGCCGGTGCGGCGGTTGGCCGACACCGCGAGGGCATCGCGGATGCTTTGCGGCAATACCATCGACGTGGCGGCGACGCCGGCGGAGGCGACCCCGAACTTCAGAAACTGACGACGACTCTTGAGAGGCATGATACGGCGATAGGGTGAGATGATTTACTTGGAGCCGGCGGCGGGCGCGCAGCGGATCACTGCCTCGCCTGCCGGCACCTGCGGCGGCTGCGGTGAGGGCGAGGGGACAGCACCCGCACTCGTGTTGTCATCGCCGCCACAGGCGGTCAGGACGAGCAGTGGCACCAGCAATACAAGCAGATTCTTTGTCATGAGAGGGAGTGGCACAGCCAGTGCCGAACGGGAAAATGCCGGTGGCAACAGGAGGACGCGGGAAACCGGATGGGGTCGAATTGTGGGGTGGTTGTGTGACAACGCTGTTACTTAATGTCCACAATTGAAGATATGGCCGGACCTGAAAACCTCGAACCGCGGGTCCGGCCTGGCTGACACGCGGTGGATTGAATGGATTGACGCATGCGGACAGAAGCCGACCGGCTCTGCGCCGGGCGAATCGAGCCACGGCAGTGAGCAGCATCGGGACGCATGAAAAATCGTCTCGCGCGGCTCACGGCGTGACGGAGCACTTTCGCTGTTGCAGTGGTGTCTGGAGCGACGCTCTCAGCAGGCGCGCTGGCCGCAGGCGTGGGCTCGGCCTCTCAAGATCCGAGGATTGCGGGCGCTGTGCTACCCCTCATCGCGATAGCGCCTCGGGGTCGTCTTGTAAATCTTGTGGAATGCTGTCGAGAAATGGGAGCCGCTCCTGAAGCCGGTCAGGCCCGCAATCTCCGCAATCGTCAACTCCCGGCGGCTGCGCAGCATCTGCCCCGCGCGCGCCAGCCTCAATGTCAGCAAATACCGGTACGGCGTCTGGCCCACCATGTTCCTGAAAGCCCTGACGAAATGGTCTTTCGACATGCAGGCAATGGTCGCCAGGTCTTGCAATTGGATCGGTTGCGAATAGCTCGCCTCGATGTGGCCGATAACCTGACTCAGCCGGTTCGTACTCAGCCGAGCTCTCGCCCCGGCGCATTCGAACGCAGCAAGCCGGTTCGACTGCAGGTTCGAATAGCGCAGGACAAGATGGCGAATCAGCGCATGCTGAAGCTGGTCGAGCAAGAAGGGTTCACTGCTGCCCAAAGGTAACCCGCCGGACTCCAGCTCATCGCGCAGCATCAAGAAAAATCCTGCCAGCCACCGATCGTCGGCAGCGAAAAACGGCCTGATTTCCGGTGTTGCATCTAGTCCGATTTCTTCTGAAGCGAAATCATGCAGCACTGCTTGCGGCAGATATAGATGCATCACTTGCGCCTGACTGCCGATGTGCCAGTCGGTTTCGTGATGGCAGGAGACAAAGGTTGAACTGCCGATCTTCGAGTGTGTTCCCGTCACCCGTCCTTGGCATCTCCGTTCGATCCGCGTACTTCCGCTCAAATGGTGCACCAACACGTGCTCTGCCATGTGGCGGGTAGACAGTTCACATGCCGGATGCTGCCACCGGGCACCGGACAAGCTGCCGTGCTTGCTTTTGAACGTGTAATCGGGCGCGTTCTGCAGTGCACGTGCGATCAGTATTGGCGTTTCAATCAAGGCTGTCATGTCTCCCCCGCGGCCCGATCACGCTTTACCGACAAAGGACAGCCAAAGGTCGGCCCAGCTGTGCGTACAGCCCTGTTCATATTGCCGCTGTCCAAGGCGGGCAGCGCAGGCGCGTGGAGCAATGATGGCCTGCCGATGCAGGATAGCAGATCGATTTCACCCTGGCGACACCGATCCGGTAGATGGAAACCCCATCTTTGATAGCCTTGGCGTCACGCTCGGAAATCAACGACAGCGCGCGTTGCATGCAGATCGTGAGGCTCAGATATCAGTTCACTATTTCAAAAAAACCAGCGTACTTTTGGTAAATCGAGTTTTCATGCGGCAACAAGGAGCAATCTCAAGCCTGCCTGCCTAGAATCTCCGACACGCCCGCGTTGTGGTGCGCATCTCAAGGAGGAGACATGCAGGGATTGCTGAAAAACAAGGTGACGCTGATCACCGGAGCCGGCTCCGGCATCGGCCGTGCCGCCGCGATGCTGTCAGGGCGGGAGGGGGCTCATGTGATTGTCGCTGACATCCAGATGGAGCAGGCCGAAGCCGTAGCGGCAGAGATCGTGCATGCAGGCGGCAAGGCCGTCGCCAGACATATCGACGTGGCACAACGCGACCGGCATGAAGCGCTGGTCGATCAGGTCGTGTCCACGCATGGGCGACTTGATGCCGCCTTCAACAATGCAGGTATTCCGGGTCCGGTTGCTCCGCTGCTCAACTACGACGACGAAGCGTTCTTGCGCGTAATCGACGTCAATCTGAAAGGTGTCTGGTACGGCATGAAGGCACAAATCAGGCAGATGCTTGTACAAGGAGGCGGTGCGCTGGTCAACAACGCCTCGATCGGAGGCGTGGTCGGAAAGGCCGGCATCTGCGGCTACAGCGCGGCCAAGCACGGCGTGCTCGGTCTGACCAAGAGCGCCGCACTGGAATACGCCAGCCAGGGGGTTCGGATCAATGCGGTTTGTCCCGGCATCATCAAGACGCCGCTGTACGACGGCGTCATCCAGGGTGACCCGGCCACCGAACAATACTTCCAGACCCTGCAGCCCGTCGGGCGCTGGGGCCGCCCGGAGGAAGTTGCCGAAGCGGTGGTCTGGCTGCTGTCGGATCGTGCTTCACTTGTGCACGGGCATGGCATGGTTGTGGACGGCGGATTCACCGCCGCCTGAATCTTGCCGGCCATGCACGCTGCGCCCGGCAATGAGCGGTGCCGCACCGGAATTCCTCCGGAGCGGGAAGGCAAGCGCTGGCCAGATCGGCCATCGATAACCACCTGGAGATCAATATGAACGCGACCATCGACACCGCATGGAAAGGCCCTTCGCTAACACCCAAGGGCGCACGCAAGGAATTCATCGATACCGGCGCGATTCCATGGACGCCGTGGATCATGCCAGGGACCTGGTTCAAACTGTTCTATGTCGATGAGGCCTCCGGCCGATTCACGTTCCTGTTGAAAGTCGATCCAGGCACCGAGGCACCAGTGCACTGGCATTTGGGCACCGCCGAGGCTTACATTCTGGAAGGGGGCTTCTACTACTTTGAAGATGATCAGGGCTTTCCGGGCGCTTACACGGCAGAAATGCCCGGCGCCATCCACCAGCCGATGTCGCCGAACGGTTGCGTGATGTTTGCGGTGGCGCATGGTCCGCTGTCGGGCTTCAATCCGGACGGCAGCATCGGCGGCATCTGCGACGCCAAGCTTATGTATCAGTTGGCGCAGCAGGGAAATGCCGCAGCGCACGTGGTCCGAATGGGCTTTGTCGGCGAGCATTGACGCTGTCGCGCATGACCGCAGGCGCGTATGAGCAAGAGGCGGCTTTGCGCAGCCGGAGCTGCTGTACAGAGCTTTCCTGCGTCTCGTCGAGCGTGAGCGTAACCCGTCCCTTGGGTTCGTGCGTTTCACACGCCAGCGCGATCAACTGTAGCCGCACGTCGCGCGTGATGTGTGGTGGCCGGCCACTGCGCTCGCCCTCGCGAATGCCTTTGGCACCTCGCTGGGCAATGCGCTTGCGCCACAGACAGGCCGTTTGCGCCGATACCCCCCCCAATTCTTGCGCAATGACCGTATTGGCGTGGCCCTCGCGGACCCACAACCCGATTCTCGCGCGCTCGACATCTCGCTGCGCAGCCGTCTTCCTCTCGACCAGCGATAGCAGTTCCCATCTTGCTTTGTTCGCCGGTTTCACTGGCGTTGCACGGCAGCCTCGGCTCATCCCGTCGCGATATCCGGGGCGATCAATTATTCGATCTGTTTGAGGGATGTCGTACCGGGCCTGCAGGGCAGTGGTGGCCTGCTCGGGCGCCACTACCGGTCCCCGCTTCGTCGCGCCGGGCTTCCGCCCCGCAACGCCTCCTGCGCATCTCCGATGCTGTTGGCCCTTAAGGGCATAAAAAAGCACAAAACGATGTGCAAAAAATTGCCTTTGACACTTTAGTTTCATACGTATACATTTATGAAACTAGTGTTTCAGACAAAAGCGACCTGACCCGATGGCCTCTCCCCTACAAGATAAGATCCTCGAACTGCATGACCAGTTGACGGAGAGCGAGCGACGGCTCGCGCAGGTAACCCTTGAGTGTCTCGGCAACCTCGCCGCGTACTCCGCTACGGAGTTGGCGCAGAAGGCGGGTGTTTCCAAGGCAACCGCAGGACGCTTCTTCCGTCGATTGGGATACGAGAATTTCAATGAGGTGCGCGCGCTGGTGCGCGACGAGGGTGACCGTGGCTCGCCCCTGTACGAGCTTGCGGGCGTGCAGCCGCCAGCGTCCTCGGACATGCCCTTTGCGCGGCACCTGGCCAATGACCTGCAAAACCTGGCGCAGACCTTCGAACGCCTTGATCCGGCCGACGTCGAGCGCGCGATCTCCCTGTGCGTTGGCGCCAGCCGTATCTGCATTGCGGGTTTTCGCAATGGCCGCGTGCTGGCGCAGTACGCGTGGGCCCTGCTGACGCAACTACGCGGCGGCATCACGCTGGTGCCCGGCGCCGGACTGAATCTCGCCGAAGATCTTGCTGACCTTGGCGATAGCGATGTGCTTCTGGTCATGGATTTCCGCCGCCGGGTCACGCTGCTGCGACCAATGGTGGAGCACGCCAATCGCGTTGGCGCGAAGGTCATCATCCTGACCGATCCCAGTGCGACGGAACTGCCCGCTCGCTCTGACGTTGTCCTGCGCTGCGTCAACCATGGCGCAGCCGGATTTGACTCCTATGTCGCGGCGATCAGCCTGATCAACCATCTCGGCACCAGTCTTGCGCTGGCATTGGGAGACGCTGCGCGCCACCGGCTGGAGGAGATCGAATCTCTGCATGACCACTACGGCGACCTCCACCAGTAAAGGGCCGCCGAACCGAGCGTATGTACACGTCCGTTTCCTGTTCCATGGGAGCGGGCTCCCACTTTTTCGAGGAGACTGTCTTGATTTCCCTGCTTCCCAACCTTCGCCTGCAATGTACTGCCAATCCGTCGGTGCAACCGGACGCCGAATATAGCGAGCGACAGCAAGCGATCCTCGGCGGGCAAGCCTATCTGTGTGCGGAACAGCAGATCAAGCGCTGGCCGGGCTATGCAGCCACGCCGCTGTGCGACCTCAAAGGCCTGGCCAAGGCTGCTGGCGTTGCGCAGATACTGTACAAGGACGAGGCCGACCGCTTCGGCCTCGGCAGCTTCAAGGCGCTGGGCGGCGCCTACGCCGTCAGCCGCTTGCTGCTCCGCGAAATCGAAGCGCGCACCGGCCGTACCGATGTATCGGTCGACGATCTGCTCTCGGGCCTTTATCGCGATATCGCGTGCGATATCACCGTGACCTGCGCAACGGACGGCAATCACGGCCGCTCGGTGGCGTGGGGCGCCCAGCGCTTCGGCTGCCAGTGCGTGATCTACATCCACGCGACCGTGAGCGAAGGGCGCAAGCAGGCCATCGAACACTATGGCGCGCAGGTGGTGCGCACGAGCGGGAACTACGACGACTCCGTACGGCAAGCCGCCGAGGATGCCGCGCGGCTAGGCCGCTTCGTGGTATCCGACACGTCCTATGAAGGCTACATGGATGTGCCGAAGGACGTAATGCAAGGCTACGCCGTGATGGCCGATGAAGCGCTGCAACAACTGCCGGCCGGGCAAGTACCAACGCACGTGTTCCTGCAGGGCGGCGTGGGCGGTCTCGCGGCGGCGGTATGCGCGCATTTTTGGGAGCAGCTCGGTGCATCCCGCCCGCGCTTTGTCGTGGTGGAACCCGACAAAGCGGCCTGCCTGTACGAGAGTACCCGTGCCGGCAAGCCGGTCGCCGTGCATGGCGATCTCGACACCGTCATGGCCGGCCTGGCCTGTGGCGAGGTGTCGCTGCTGGCGTGGGAGATCCTTCATCCCGGCGCGCACGCTTTCCTGACCATCGACGATGAATCGGCGCTGGAGACGGTACGGCTGCTGGCCGCCGGCTGTTACGGCGACGCGCCGCTGGTGGCCGGTGAATCAGCCGTCGCCGGCCTGGCCGGCTGCCTCGGCGCGCTTGGCGATGCACAAGTGCGCGCACAGCTTGGCCTCGACGCCAGCAGCCGCATCCTGGTATTCGGCAGCGAGGGCGCCACCGATGCGGCGCTTTACCAGCGCATCGTTGGCAAGTCGCCCGAGCAAGTCAGGATGGCGGCTTGAAGATGACCATGACCATGACAACGAATCGAACTGCCGCGCCCCGCATCGACTTGCCCCGCCTGCTGGGCCGGATCGCGGCGCTGGCGCAGGTCGGTGCGATCGACGGCGGCGGTGTCAGCCGGCTCGCGCTGACCGACGAGGATGGCCTGGGGCGCGACCTGGTGGTGCGCTGGATGCGCGAGCTTGGGCTGGTGGTGAGCATCGACGCGATAGGAAATGTGGTCGGCGTGCGGCGTGGGCGGGAGGATCTCGCACCAGTCATGACGGGTTCGCACATCGATACGGTCCGTACTGGCGGGCGCTATGACGGCAACCTTGGCGTGCTCGCCGGCCTTGAAGTGATGGCCGCCTTGAACGATGCCGGCGTCGCCACGCGGCGGCCCCTGGCGGTCGCTTTCTTTACCAACGAGGAGGGCGCGCGTTTCGCGCCGGACATGATGGGCAGCCTGGTATTCCAGGGCGACCTCCCGCTGCAGCAAGCGCTCGATACCAAGGGCATAGATGGCAGTACGGTCGGAGAGAACCTGCGGCGCATCGGCTATGCTGGCACGCATCCGGTAGGTACGAACCAGCTGCACGCCTTTGTCGAACTGCATGTGGAGCAGGGGCCAGTGCTGGAGCATGAGGGCGTCACGATCGGCGCCGTCACCGGCGTGCAGGGGATTCACTGGACGGAATTCACTGTCGAAGGCACGTCGAATCACGCCGGCACCACGCCGATGCGCCTGCGGCATGACGCGGGCCTGGTTGCGGCACGCATCGCCTGCTTTGCGCGGGACCTGACACGTGAGTTGGGAGGCGGCCAGTTGGCAACGGTGGGACATGTCAAGCTCTCGCCGAACCTGGTCAATGTGATCCCGAACCTGGCCGTGTTCACGCTGGACCTGCGCAATACCGATGAGACGGTCCTGGCCGAAGCCGTGCGCCGCACGTTCGACTTTGCGCACGAACTGGCGCGCGCCGAGGGGGTAAAGCTGTCCTATCGATCGCTTGCTGACTTTGCCCCCGTTGCCTTCGACAACCAGATCATCGGCCGGGTGGAAACGATCGCCCGCCGGCACGGCCACAGTGTGCAGCGCATTGCGAGCGGCGCGGGTCACGACGCACAGATCCTGGCACGTATGTGTCCTGCGGGCATGATCTTCGTACCCAGTGTCGGCGGCCTGTCCCACAACGTGGCCGAGTTTACCAATGACCGCGATATCGAGGCGGGCGCCAGCGTCCTGCTCGATTTGCTGCTCGAACTTGCCGAACAATAGAAATTGGAGTCCGATTCATGCCACGCTTTATCAATGTCGCCGCCGCCCAGCTTGGGCCAATTCAACGTGCCGATTCCCGCCGGGACGTCGTCGAGCGCTTGCTGGCGCATCTTCACCAAGCGCATGCCATGGGCTGCCAGCTGGTTGTATTTCCGGAACTTGCACTGACCACCTTCTTTCCGCGCTGGTATCTGGAAGATCCGGCCGAACTCGACGCTTTCTACGAGCGCGAGATGCCCGGTGCGGAAACCCG
The DNA here is from genome assembly GCF_029335485.1 of Cupriavidus basilensis. Lineage (GTDB taxonomy): Bacteria > Pseudomonadota > Gammaproteobacteria > Burkholderiales > Burkholderiaceae > Cupriavidus > Cupriavidus basilensis_E. Next base: position 84,952 of record NZ_JARJLM010000464.1, on the reverse strand, counting down.
CGTGCTGTTCGAGACCGCGGCCAGGCTGGGAGTCGGCTTCTATCTCGGCTATGCCGAGCTTGCGCTGGAACAGGGTGCCGCAAGGCGCTATAACACGTCGATTCTGGTCGGGCAGGACGGCGCCATCATCGGGAAATACCGCAAAGTGCATCTTCCCGGGCATGCCGAGCATGAACCCTGGCGCGACTTCCAGCATCTCGAAAAGCGCTACTTTGAACCGGGACCGGGATTCGATGTGTGGCGTGCCTACGGCGGTGTGATTGGCATGGCCCTGTGCAATGACAGGCGCTGGTCGGAAACCTACCGGGTGATGGGACTGCAGGGCGCGGAAATGATCCTGCTGGGATACAACACCCCGGTGCACAACCCGCCCGCGCCAGAGCACGACGATCTGTCGATGTTTCACAACCACCTTGTCATGCAAGCCGGTGCCTACCAGAACGGCACCTGGGTGGTCGGCGTTGCCAAGGGCGGCAAGGAAGAAGGCTGCGAGATGATCGGCGGCACCTGCATCATTGCGCCGTCGGGTGAGATCGTGGCGGCCTGCTCGACCAAGGGCGACGAACTGGCAATTGCTCGCTGCGACCTGGATCTCTGCCACTCCTACAAGACTACGACGTTCAATTTCGACCGTCACCGCCGCCCGGATGCCTACGGGCTGATCACCTCGCGCCGGGGCGCCATCGAGCCAGAGCATCTGGCGGCCTGACCGGGCAACCTTACCAAGCTTCCCAGAACAATAATTTCAGCGAGCGCCTTGCGGCGCCCGCAGGGGAGCGTTTGGCCTTAAAAAACCAAAGGAGGAACAAAATGAGTGATTCCCTGCAAACGGCAGGCGGCGTAAAGCCCGCCTCGCGCGTTGAGGAAAGCGCGCCGTCCGCTCGCGACGACGCCTTGTACAGCAAAGTGGCGTGGCGGCTGCTGCCATTTCTGATGGTCTGCTATATCGCTGCATTCCTGGACCGCGTCAACGTCGGCTTTGCCAAGCTGCAGATGCTCGACGACCTGAAGTTCAGCGAAACGGTCTATGGTCTCGGGGCCGGTGTTTTCTTTATCGGATATTTTTTGTTTGAAGTGCCGAGCAATGTCCTGATGCACCGCATCGGCGCCCGAAAAACGCTGGCTCGCATCATGATCCTGTGGGGTCTCATCTCCGCAGCGATGGCAATGACGCAGACGCCCACCCAGTTCTACGTGATGCGCTTCCTGCTCGGTGCCGCTGAGGCTGGCTTTTATCCAGGCATTATCCTGTACCTGACCTATTGGTTCCCATCGAACCGGCGCGGCCAGATCATTGCCGTATTCATGACGGCGGTGCCCTTTGCCGGCATTCTCGGCGGACCACTGTCTGGCGGGATAATGGAAGGCCTGCACAGCCATGGCGGTTTTGCCGGCTGGCAATGGATGTTCATCATCGAGGCCGTTCCGTCAATCCTCCTCGGCCTGGCCGTGCTCTGGTACCTGGACGATCGCATCAGCGACGCGGCCTGGCTCGATGCCGGCGAAAAGGCGCGCCTTGTCGAGAACCTGGCGGCGGAGAAGGCAGTCAAGGTCGAACATGTCTCCCTGTGGAAACTGCTGAAGGACCGGCGGGTTGTTCATATGGCGTTGATCTGCTACTGCACGGTCTCCAGTTTGTCCGGCCTTGCCTTCTGGATTCCGTCAGTCATCAAATCCACCGGTGTCGTGTCCCTTCTGGAGATCGGGTTCCTGACCGCGATTCCCAATGCCTGTGCCGTGGTATCCATGGTGCTGGTGTGCCGCCACTCGGATGCGACCCGCGAGCGCCGCTGGCACATGATCATTCCGTTTCTCGTCGGCGGCACCGGCCTCGCCCTGAGTACACTGTTCAGCCACAACCCGACACTCGCCGTTGCCATGCTGTCGATTGCGGCGGCCGGCTGCATGGTCTGCTCGCCGCTGTTCTGGAGCTTGCCGACCGCCTTCCTGGAAGGGAAGAGCGCCGCCGCCGGCATTGCCGCGATCAATGCGTTCGCCGGTCTGGCTGCCTTTGCCAGCCCATACACGATTGGCTGGATCAAGGATCTCACCGGCTCGACCAACTGGGGTATGTACTTCCTCGCCTCTTTCACGGTGACCGGCGCCATCCTCGTCTATCGCGTGCCGAAGGCACTGGTGAACCGCTAACCGGCTTTGTGGGGATGCCCGGCGTCCCTTCTCCCCCCCAAATTGGAGTCCAGCATGACAACCGATGTCATTACCCTGACGCAGGAAATGATCCGCATTCCCAGCCTTTCCGGAAAGGAGGGCGATATGGCAGCGCTGATGGTACGGCGCATGCGCGAGTTCGGCTTTAGTTCCGTGACCACGGACCGTAACGGGTCGGTGCTGGGCCTGATCGGCCCGGAAGACGCCGAGGTGGCGCTGCTGTTCGACGGCCACATGGACGTCGTGCCCGTGACCGGTAGCTGGCGCTTCGATCCCTACGGCGGGACCCTTCATGAGGGCCGGATCTACGGCCGCGGCAGCACCGATATGAAAGGTGGTATCGCGGCGGCAATCTGCGGAGTTGCCGCCGCCGCACGCGAGCGCCGCCTGACGCGGCGTGTGGCGGTATCCGCCAGCGTTCTCGAGGAGGTGATCGAAGGCTACGCGCTTTCCTCGGTTCTCGATGCATGCGCGCCCGCCGCGGTTGTCATCTGCGAGCCGTCAAAGCTCCAGGTCAAGGCCGCGCAAAAGGGCCGGCTGGAAATCCAGCTTACCTTCCACGGCAAGCCAGCGCATGCCGCTACGCCGCATCTTGGCGTGAATCCGCTGCATGCGGCTGCCCGTGCATTGCTTGCATTGGAAAACCTGGTGTTGCCCAGCGATTCGCGCCTGGGCCAAGCATTGCTGGTGCCGACCGATATCATCTCGTCGCCGCATCCTTCGATCTCGATGATTCCGCTTTCCACCACCATTCGCTTCGACCGTCGTACCCTGAGCGGCGAAACCCGGGAGGATGTCCTTGGAAGCATCAGCACCTGCTTGGAAGCCGCGGGATTGAAGGACTTTACGCTAGCGGTAAGCGAAGATCAGGTGGAGACGTTCACCGGCGAACGAGCCAGCCCTTCGCGCTGGCTGCCCGCATGGCAACAAGGCGCCGAACATCCGCTGGTGCGCGCCGCCGTGGAGGCAGTAACGCGCTCCGGCATCGAACCCCGCGTAGGCAGTTGGGCGTTCTGCACCAATGGCTCCGAGTCCGCCGGACGCCGTGGCATTCCTACCATTGGCCTGGGACCTGGCGCCGAAGAAGACGCTCATACAATAGATGAGTCCATTGCCGTGGATCAATTGGAGGCGGCATGCGTCGTCTACAAACACCTTGCACTGATTGCTGCCACGTAAGGTACGCATCGCTTGCTTGGGCTCTGGCAATGATCTAGCGGGCCTTCCTCCGGTCGCGCAGAAGCGACCGGGGTAGACCGACTCGACGCACAGGAGGCCCGACATGAACAAGCTTGGCGGAAGGGCCTGCACTCAAACAACACTGTGTGGGCGTGGTCAGTGATGAGGGATGGCCCCGGGTCCCCCGTCAAGTAGGCCACGGGTGCGGATTGGAGGCGCCTGTTGTCTCATGCCCAGAACAGCGCCAATCGCAGCCCACCCGATGCGCCAGCACCGTCTCTCAGGCCGCCGCCTTCACGGCCCCCCTGGCGAAGAAGCTCTGCAGGTTCTCGAAGACCAGGTCCGCCATCGCGTTGCGGGTCTCGTGCGTGGCGCTGGCGATATGCGGAAGCAGCACGACGTTGTCCAGCGCGAACAGCGCCTCGGGTACCTGAGGCTCGTTTTCAAAGACGTCCAGGCCGGCGCCGGCAATGCGCCGGTGCACCAGCGCGTCCACCAGCGCGGCTTCATCCACCACGGTGCCGCGCGCGATATTGACCAGGAAGCCCTGCGGGCCGAGCGCCTCGAGCACGGCGGCGCTGACCAGGTGCCGGGTTTCCGGCCCGCCGGCCGTGGCGATGACGAGGAAATCCGCCCACTTCGCCAGTTCGGTCAGGGAGGATTCGTGACGGTAGTCCACGTCCGCCACGGGGCGGCGGCTGTGATAGCGGACCTCCATGTCGAAGCCGGAGCCGCGGCGGGCAATCACACGGCCGATACGCCCCATGCCGATGATGCCGAGGCGCTTGCCGCTGACGCGGGTGGTCATCGGGAACTGCGCCTTCGGCCATTCGCCGCGCCTGACAAAACGATCGGCCGCGCTGAAGCCGCGCGCCACATCCATCAGCAGCCCAAAGGCGGTATCGGCCACGCAGTCGTTGAGCACGTCCGGCGTATAGCCGACGGCGATGCCGCGCCCACGCGCCGCCTCGAGATCGATCTTGTCGAGGCCGACGCCAAAGCTCGAAATGACCTTCAGCGCCGGCATGGCCGCGATCGTCGCGGCATCGACGCCGATCGCGGCGCGCGTGGTCAGCGCGGCGAACTCGCCGCCGCGGCTGGCGAGGAAGGCCGCGGGATCGGGCTCGGCCCACAGCGGATGGACGTCGTAGTGTTCGGCCAGGCTGGCTTCAAGGGGGGCCGGCAAGCGTCCGTGCTGGAGGAGGCGGTGTTTCATCGGGAGAGATCCGGTCGATGGTGCGGAAGTGGAGGGCGGTAGTGCAGTGGTGCAGTGGTGCAGCGGTGCGGTAGTGCGGTAGTGGGCTCCGGCGCTGCCGGTTTCAGTCCGCGCTGAGCTTGTTGTCCAGGATGATTTTCGCGTAGCGCTTGCGGTCGGTGGCGATCAGCTCCGCGAACTGCGCCGGGGTGCTGCCAACGGGAATCGCGCCCTGCGCCACCAGTTGCTCGCGCACCGCCGGCATGGCTACGACTTCCTTCACGCCCGCGGCGATCTTGTCGACGATTTCTTTCGGCGTGCCCGCCGGCGCCAGCAAGCCTACCCACGATCCTGACTCCGCGCCGGCGATGCCGGCCTCCGCCAGAGTCGGCACATCCGGCATGGCGGGCGAGCGGACCTTGCTGGTCACGGCCAGGGCGCGCAGCTTGCCCGCTTTCACATGGCCGGCGGTTTCCAGGATGGAGGCGAACAGCACATCGACGTTGCCCGCCATCAGGTCCGTCATGGCGGCGCCGCCGCCCTTGTAGGGCACGTGCAGCATATCGGTGCCGGTGGCAATCTTGAAGATCTCGGCCGACAGGTGCGGCGAGCCGCCGCTGCCGGAGCTGGCAAAGCTCAGCTTGCCCGGTTGCGCCTTGGCCAGCGCCACCAGTTCCTTGGGCGTCCTGGCCGGCAGGCCGGGCGTGACCACCAGGGCGAAGGGCAGCTCCGCCATCAGGCTGACGGGCACGAAGGCTGCCGGGTTATAGCTGAGCTTCTTGTAGAGCGTGGGATTGATGGACTGCGTGCCCACGTTGCCCGCCACCAGGGTGTAGCCATCGGGCCTGGCGCGGGACACCAGGTCCAGCCCCACGTTGCCGGCCGCGCCGGGCCGGTTGTCCACCAGTACCGGCTGGCTCCACAGCTGCGACAGCCGCAGCGCGACCAGGCGGGTGCCCACATCCGTGCCGCCGCCCGGGGCGAACGGCAGGATGATGGTCACCGGCCTGGCCGGCCACGCCACGCCCGGCTGGGCCTGCGCGGTGGCTACCCAGGCACCGGCGGCCAGGGCGATCAGTGCCGCGCGGCGGCGCAGCGACGGGATATGGAACGAGCGCATAGTGTCTCTCCAGGAATACGGTTCAATGGGCGGCCGCCGGGGATCGCCGGCACGCACCGGGCAGCGCTTGCCGCGCCAGGACTTCTCTGCTGGTAAAGCGCCAATCGAGGCCGACGCGATGCGCCAGCGCCGCCTGACAAGCCCGATGGCTGTCAAACCATCACGCGTGCCGCATCAGTTGGCCGTCGCTCCCGACTTCTTCACCAGCTCGGCCCAGCGCGGGATCTCCTTGCCCATGAACGCCGCCAGCTCGGCCGGGCTGCTGCCCACCACTTCCATGCCGAGCTGCTGCGTCATCCGTTGCTGCACGGCGGGCAGTTTCAGCGCGCGCACCACTTCCGCGTTGAGGCGCTGCACCACTTCCCTGGGCGTGCCGCGCGGCGCGTACAGCGCCTGCCACGACACCATTTCAAAGCCGGGCACGCCAGCTTCGGCCATGGTCGGCACGTTCGGCGCCAGCGTGGAGCGCCTGGGCGAGGTCACCGCGAGCGCGCGCAGCTTGCCGGCCTTGATCATCGCGTCGCCCGCGGTCAGCTGGTCGAAGAGAAAGGGAACAAGACCCGCGGCCACATCCTGTATCGCCTGCGGGCTGCCCTTGTACGGCACGTGGGTCATCGGCACCTTGATGGTCTCGGCGAACAGCTCGCCGGCCAGATGCGTCGAGGTGCCCGCGCCGGAGGAGGCAAAGCTCAGCCTGCCCGGCTGCTTCCTGGCATAGGCGATCAGCTCCTGCACGTTGTTGACCGGCAGCTTGGCATCGACCATCAGCACATTGGGCACATAGGCGATCAGGCAGACCGGCTCGAAGTCCTTCACCGGGTCGTACGAGAGATTCTTGTACAGGCTGGGGTTGATGGCATGCGTGCTGATGGTGCCGCCGAACAGCGTGTAGCCATCCGGCCTGGCCCGCGCCACATAGCCGGCGCCCACCGCGCCGGCCGCGCCGGGGCGGTTCTCCACCACCACCGGCTGGCCCAACGCCTTGGAAATCTCCTGGCCGATGGTGCGGGCGACGATGTCGGTCGAGCCGCCCGCCGCGAATGGCACCACCCAGGTGATCGGGCGCGACGGCCATTTGTCCTGGGCCAGCGCGCCGGCGCTGAAGGTGGCGAGGGTGGCGAGTGCGGTGCCGGTGGCCAGCAGGCCGAGTGCGGCCACGCCGCGCAGTGCGCGTCGCTTCGAGTGATGCATATTGTCTCCATCGGTGGCCGCCTTGCCCTCGCGAATCGCGAGGGCAGGCGGTCTTGTGTGTCTGTCGTGCCCGTTGTTCCTGCCGTGGGCGTCGTGGGCGCTTGCGCCCGCCACACAGCTGCCTGGTTGCTGCCTAGCGGCCCTTGGCCTCGCGCCACGCGGCAAAGTCCTGCCGGCTTTGCTCCTGCGTCGGCGGGTACAGGCCGATGATGGAGCGGCCTTTCATGACCTCCTCGGTGACGAAGTCCTCGAAGGCGGTCATCTCCACCGCTTCCGCCGCGATCTCCTCGGCAAGGTGGCGCGGAACGACGATCACGCCTTCCGCATCGCCCACCATCACGTCGCCCGGAAACACCGCGACATCGCCGCAGCCGATCGGCCCGTTGATCTCGATCGCCTGGTGCAGCGTCAGGTTGGTGGGCGCGGAAGGGCGATGGTGATAGGCCGGCATGGCGAGGCGGGCAATCTCCGGCGAGTCGCGGAAGCCGCCGTCGGTGACCACGCCGGCCGCGCCGCGCTGCATCAGGCGCGTGATCAGGATCGAGCCGGCGGACGCCGCGCGCGCGTCCTTGCGGCTGTCGATCACCAGCACCGCGCCCGGCGGGCATTGCTCCACCGCCTGGCGTTGCGGATGGTTCGGGTCCTGGAACACCGTGATCGGGTTCAGGTCTTCGCGCGCCGGGATATAGCGCAGCGTGAAAGCCTCGCCGACCATATTGCCGCGCTCCGGGTCGAGCGGATGCACGTCCTGGATAAACTGGTTGCGCAGGCCGCGCTTGAACAGCGCGGTGCACAGGGTGGCGGTGCTGACGGTCTTGAGCTGGTCGATGGTCTGCTGGCTGAGCTGGCTGGCTTGGGTCATGGCGGGTCCGCGGTAGGAATTCGAATGATCGGGTGATCGAAGGATCGGGTGATCAGTAGATGCTGGGCTCGCCGGTGGGCGCGCCGAAGTCGGTTTGCAGGAAGTCGAAGTCGCAGCCGTCATTGGCTTGCCGGATGTGCTTGGAGAACATCCAGCCATAGCCACGCTCGAAGCGCGGCGGCGGCGGCGTCCACTCCGCCTGGCGGCGCGCCAGCTCCTGGTCGGACACTTCCAGGTGGATGCTGCGGCGGTCGATATCGACGGAGATCATGTCGCCGGTGCGCACCAGCGCGAACGGGCCGCCGATATAGGCCTCGGGCGAAACGTGCAGGATGCAGGCGCCGTAGCTGGTGCCGCTCATGCGCGCGTCGGACATGCGCAGCATGTCCCGCACGCCTTGCTTCACCAGCTTCTTGGGAATGGGCAGCATGCCCCATTCGGGCATGCCCGGGCCGCCTTGCGGGCCGGCGTTGCGCAGGATCAGGATGTGGTCGGCGGTTACGTCGAGGTCATCGCGCTCCACCGCTTCCTTCATCGACGGATAGTCGTCGAACACCAGCGCCGGGCCGGTGTGCCTGAAGAACCGCTTCTCGCAGGCGCTCGGCTTGATCACGCAGCCGTCCGGCGCGATATTGCCCTTGAGCACGGCCAGCGCGCCCTCCTGGTAGAGCGCGTTCTCCGTGGTGCGGATCACGTCGTCGTTGTAGACCTCGGCGCCGGCGATGTTCTCGCCCAGCGTGCGGCCGGTGACGGTCAGGGTATCGAGGTGCAGCTTGTCGCTGATGCGGTTCATCAGCGCCGGCAGCCCGCCGGCGTAGAAAAAATCCTCCATCAGGTACTTGTCGCCGCTGGGCCGGATATTGGCGATCACCGGCACCCGGCGGCTGGCCGCGTCGAAATCCGCCAGCCCGATGTCGTGGCCGGCACGGCGCGCCATGGCGATCACGTGGATGATGGCGTTGGTGGAGCAGCCCATCGCCATCGCCACGGCAATGGCGTTCTCGAACGAGGCGCGCGTCTGGATCTGCTGCGGGGTCAGGTCCTCCCACACCATGCCGACGATGCGCCGCCCGGCCTCGGAGCACATGCGGATATGGTTGGCGTCAGCCGCGGGAATGGACGAGGCGCCCGGCAGCGTCATGCCGATGGCCTCGGCAATGGCCGTCATGGTGCTGGCGGTGCCCATCGTCATGCAGGTGCCGTGGCTGCGGGCAATGCCGCCCTCGATGCCGATCCACTCGGTCTTGCTGATATTGCCGGCGCGGCGCTCGTCCCAGAACTTCCAGGCATCGGACCCGGAGCCCAGCACATTGCCCTTCCAGTTGCCGCGCAGCATCGGGCCCGCCGGCACATAGATGGCCGGCACGCCCGCGCTGGACGCCCCCATCAGCAGGCCGGGCGTGGTCTTGTCGCAGCCGCCCATCAGCACCGCGCCGTCGATGGGGTGGGAGCGGATCAGTTCTTCGGCTTCCATCGCCAGCATGTTCCGGTACAGCATGGTGGTCGGCTTGACCGCGCTTTCCGACAGCGAGATGGCAGGGAGCTCGATGGGGAAGCCGCCGGCCTGCAGGATGCCGCGCTTGACGTCGTCCACGCGCTGCTTGAAGTGGGAGTGACAGGGGTTGATGTCGGACCACGTATTGATGATCGCGATGATCGGGCGGTCCAGCCACTCGTCGGGCGAGTAGCCCATCTGCATGATGCGCGAGCGGTGCCCGGAAGAGCGCAGGTCGTCAGGGGCAAACCAGCGCGCGCTGCGCAGCGTTTCGGGCGTCTTCTTTCGGGACGTCATTGTCTCTTCCATGGATGTTGTTATCGGGCCAGGCGCCGGTGCCGGCGTCGGCTTCGTCTGGGTCTAGATGTACGACAACCGATATCGTGAACGGAATTAAAGCACTAATATATTAGTGTGTCAAACCGTAAAAGTTTCCACTAAAATGCCTGCATGCGTGGCTGTGGCGCGGAGTCCACGGCCGTTCACGCCGCAGCCGGCAGGCTGCCGGAGGTTGCGCGGCCGTGTCTGGTGTCTGGTATAAGGCATGCGCAACCGGGTAGTCCACGCATTCCACGCATTCAATGCATTCACGCCACACGACCGGCGACAACGAAAGACCCCAAGCCCCAATGGAAGCCACCTTGTCCCCTCCGCGGATCCAGTTTCAGTTCGACCGCACCCGGCATGCCGCGCCGCAGGTCTTCGAGCATATGCGGGACATGATCATCTCGATGACGCTGACGCCCGGCACGGTGCTGTCGCGTACCGACCTGGCCGCGCAGTACGGCATCAGCCAGACGCCGGTGCGCGACGCGCTGATGCGCTTGAGCGAGGAAGGCCTGGTCGACATCTTCCCGCAGCACGCCACGGTGGTCAGTCCCATCAGCATCGCGCTGGCCCAGCAGGCGCATTTCCTGCGGCGCTCGGTGGAAGTGGAGATCGTCCGCACGCTGGCGCAAGCGCCGGATGCGGCCCTGGTGGAGCGCCTGCGCCTGAGCGTGGCGCGGCAGCAGGCCCTGCTCGCAGCCCGGGATTTCGCGGAACTCTCCCTGTTCGACCAGGCTTTTCACCGCCAGATGTACGACGCCGCCGGCGTGCCGGACCTGTGGCTGCTGGTGCGCCGCCAGAGCGGCCACCTGGACCGCCTGCGCCGCCTGCACCTGCCGATCCCGGGCAAGGCGAACGCGGTCATCGCCGATCACACCGCCATCGTCGACGCCATCGCCCGGGGCGATGCCGACGCGGCGCAGGCCTGCCTGCGCCGGCATCTCTCGGGCACCCTGGCCAACCTCGACGAGATCCGCGCCCGCTTCGAAAACTACCTGCACTGACATCCCCTCCGCCCTCGGCCTTCGGCTGCCGCGCCGCGCTTCCTGCGGCACCCGGCAGCGGCGTCGCGTTGATCACGTGGGTGATGTAGCCGGCGCATACCACGCCATAGCCGCCATGGATCCGCAATACATGTGTTAAGTTGCTGAAACAATAGGCACTCCGAGGGGATTGGCTGCAGCAAGCCGGTTTGCGGGGAGCAAGGGTCCTGTTATCCACAGTAATTGTGGATAACAGGACCCATAAATAGGGCGGCGATGCACAGCTTCGCTTGCATTGTCAAGCTTTTTGCCGGCCCCGCTTTCCAGTCTGGCGGTTCCTCGTCCGCGGCCAGCTGGTGCGCAAGGGGCTGGCCGACGTCAAGGCCACCGAATACTTTGGCCGTACCGGTGGCGAGCCCGCGCCATCGACGCCGGACGAACTCGCCACCTTCGTCCGCAGCGAAACCCTGAAGTGGGCAAAGGTGATCAAGGCAGCGGGGATCGAGCCGGAGTGAAGGGCGGCGGTGCGGTGGATTGGCCCATGCTGAAGTGCGATGAAACGTTCAGCGGGGCCACGCCAGACAAGGTTTGGCGCGCATGCTCGCGATGGGTGGCGCGTGCCGCTTGACCCCTGCCTTCGGTGGTCGATCTTGGTATCTATCTTGATGGATACCAAGCTTTGATATATATTTTGATATATATCAAAGGAGTCCGCTATGCCAGTGACCGCCAAAGTCTTTACTACCGGCCGCAGCCAGGCTGTGCGCTTGCCGCAGGAATTCCGCTTTGCCGAACGCGAGGTGTACGTGCGTCGAGATCCCGTGACTGGAGATGTAATCCTCTCCCGCAAGCCGGAAAACTGGGACAGCTTCCTGGTCGCGATCCAGGGCGAGGCCGTGCCGCCGGACTTTCTGGCCGAGCGTGAGCAAGGCATCCAGACACGCGACCCGTTGGCAGGCTTGGAATGACGCGATACATGCTCGACACCAACATCGTGAGTCACCTGCTGCGGGCCAATCCAGTGGTGGTGGCTCGCGTGACCAGCGCGCCCATGAGCGCGTTGTGCATGTCGGCCATTACCGGTGCCGAGCTGATGTACGGCTTGGCCCGGCGGCCCGAGGCCGTTCGGCTGGCCCGTGCCGTCAACGAACTGATGGCGCGCGTCGAGGTCTTGCCCTGGGCTCCGTCAGCCATGCCTGGCTACGGGCAAGTGCGCGCCTTGCTGGAAGGAAAAGGGCAGCCGATGGGGGCATCGGACATGCTGATTGCCGGGCACGCGCTGGATGTCGGCGCCGTGCTTGTGACGAATGATCAAGCGTTCACCCGTGTGCCGGGCTTGTCAGTCGAAGACTGGTCGATGCCGACGGGGAACTGAACAATGAAGCCGATGCCCCTTGAAGAATCCGAACCTGCCTGGCGTAATCATCCGGCATCGCGCAGGCTGCACCGCCAATGCGGTCTGGTCCTCTCCTGAAAATTGGACTGATGAAGCAGTCCAGATGAGGGCTAAGCTATCGATCTTCAATCCTGGTATGGAAGAGCGCAATGGACAACGATCAGAGTTCGGTGATAGTACGAGAAGTTCAAGGCAGCGACTATGAGCAATGGCTGCAGCTTTGGCTGGCCTATCAGAATTTCTACGAAGTGAATCTGGAGGAAAGCACCACGAGGTCGACGTTCAACCGGTTCCTCGATCCAGATGAACCTGTTTATTCTTCCGTTGCCGTCAAAGGCAACCAGATTATTGGCCTGGTCAATTCGGTGCTGCATCGCTCCACATGGTCAGTGGCCGATTACTGCTACCTCGAGGATCTCTATGTCGCGCCGACGATTCGCGGTGCAGGCACGGGAAAATTGCTGATCGAATGGGTGCAAAACTTCGCGCAGCAACGCCAATGCGCGCGATTGTATTGGCATACGCACGCAACCAATAAACGTGCTCAAAAGCTATACAACTGGGTTGCTCAAGATTCCGGTTTTATCGAGTATCGCATGGCGTTATAAGATCTCCGGCCGCGCGGGCAACTCAGCGTTACTGGTCAAGGCAGTGTCCGGGATCATGCCCGGACACTGTGTCGGCAAGGCGCGAGAGGCTGCCGCGTGGTGACGGCACGGGGCAGGCCTGTCTGGTGACGTCCGGTCGATTCAGGCAGAATTCACCGCTCCATCGATGGATTTACCAAATATTGGCAGGCCGCATCATGCTCAGCATCGAGCTGGAAACGCTCAAGATCCACATTGCCGATCCGAAGCTGGCCTCGCTGGAACTGCGTGTCCGCGTGCAACGCGCGCTGCGTCAACTGATACTGAATGGCGTCCTCGCCCCCGGCTGCCGCCTGCCTGCAACCCGCACACTCTCGCAATCATTGAGCGTGTCGCGGGATACCGTGGAGATGGCCTACGTCCAATTGCAGCTGGACGGCTATATCTGCCGGCGCGAAGGCTCCGGCAGCTTCGTCTCGGACAAGCTTGGAGCGGGCTTGCTGGGGACGCGCAAGAGACATGGCAGCCTGCCCGCAGCGCTGCGTCCGAAGGCCGCCCAACCCGCGGCGCTCAGTGGAAGAGGCGCGGATATCCTTGCCAACGGCGGCGTGTCGGATCAGCAGGTGGTCAAGGCCTTCGCCACGGGACTGCCCGAAACCCGCACGTTTCCCGTGGAAACCTGGGAGCGGCTGCAGCGCCAGGCCTCCAAGGACTGCCGCTCCAGCGTCCTTCTGCACGGCGACCCGCAAGGCGCCGAGCCGCTGCGCCAGGCCATCGCGGACTATCTCAATCTGGAGCGCGGGGCCAGGGTGACGGCGGATCAGGTGCTGGTGCTGACCAGCACCCGTCAGGCACTCTTCCTGTGCGCCCAGGTACTGGCCGATGCCAACCAGCCCATCCTCATGGAGGACCCTGGCTATTTCGGTGCGCGCAAGGCGTTTGAGATGGCGCAACTCAAGATCGTGCCGGTCCCCGTGGACGAAAAGGGGCTGCGCACGGATCGCCTGCGCGCGGACAGGAGCGGCGCCAATACCATCTACGTCACCCCCTCGCATCAGTACCCCACGGGTGCCACGCTCGCGTTGGAGCGTCGCCTCGAGCTGACGGCCTGGGCGGCCGAGCGGCAGGGCTGGATCATCGAAGACGACTACGACAGCCAGTTTCACTACGAAGGCTTGCCGACCGCTTGCGTGCAAGGGCTGGATACGTTTCAGAGGACAATCTACCTGGGCACATTCAGCAAGTCCTTGTACCCCGGTTTGCGCATGGGCTACATGGTGCTGCCGCATGAACTGGTCAAACCAATGACCTATGCCAGAAGCATCCTGGACGGTCACACCCCGCAGATCGCCCAGTTGACATTGGCGCGCTTCATGGATGCCGGCCATTTCGGTGCCCACGTCCGCTCCATGCGAAAAATCTATGCGGTGCGGCGTGAAGCGATGGCCCATGCCGTTCAGCGGCACCTGTCCGGCATCGTGACGGCCCACTTGCCCCCGGGCGGATTGCAGATGCCCTGCCTGCTGGCCGAGGGCTGGTCAGAGCAGGACACCATCAGGCAAGCGGCACGGGCCGGCATCCAGCTACCCGGACTCAGCCGTCTCTATGCCAGGCCCCCCGCCGCCGCCGGATGGTTGCTCGGATTTGCCGCGCTCACTCCCCACGAGATCGATACCGCCACCCGGCGTCTGGCCAAAGCCATTGCGCAGCCGTTCGCCGCGTAGTTGTTCGATGGTGGACGGACGCATCGGACCACACGGCCAATGCGGTCTGGTCTTCTCCCAAAAACTGGACTGATGAAACAGTCCGGATGAAGGCTAAGCTACCCCTCTTCGAGATCAGGGGAGGGCAGCGCTTTCCTCCCTGAAACCGCAACCCCATCAGGAAGGACCGGCCCGCGTGAACAGATCAACAGCAAGACTACGGCTCGCCGACTTCGCGGCACCGGCAATCGCCGCACTGATTTCGGTCATCGTCAACTACGGCGGCACCTTCGTCCTGGTTTTTCAGGCCGCCCAGCTTGCCCGGCTCAGCCCGGCGCAAACAGCCTCCTGGGTCTGGTCGGTGAGCATCGGCGTCGGCTTGACCGGAGCCTGGTTGAGCTACCGCTATCGCGAACCGATCATCACAGCCTGGTCCACACCCGGCGTCGCCTTCCTGGCAACGGTCATGCCGTACACACCCTATGGCGAAGTGATCGGGGCTTACGTCATCTCGGCTATCGGCTTCATCCTGCTCGGCATGTCCGGCGCCTTCGAGCGCCTGGTGCGGTTGATTCCCGGCGGCATTGCCGCTGGATTGCTTGCCGGCATCCTCTTGCAGTTCGGCGTGAATGCGTTCGGCGGCGCAAGCGCCGATCCGCTGCTGGTCGTCGTGCTGGTGGTGTCCTACGCCGCGCTGCGCCGCTTCACCTCGCGCTTCGCCGTGGTCGGAATCCTGGTCATCGGCATGGCCATGCTCATTGCGCAGGACAGGATCGACGTGCAGCGCATTCACCTGAGCCTGGCCGCCCCCGTTTTTGAAATGCCGCAATTCTCCGTAGGCTCCCTGCTGGGCGTGGCGCTACCCCTGTTCGTCATCACGCTGACCGGACAGTACATGCCCGGCATGCTGGTGCTGCGCAACGACGGCTTCAAGACCAGCGCCAACCCGATTCTCGCCGTGACCGGGCTCGGCTCGCTCATCATGGCCCCGTTCGGCGCGCACGCCTTCAATGTGGCGGCCATCACCGCGGCGATCTGCACCGGCAAGGACGCACACCAGGATCCGTCCAAACGCTACCTCGCCGGACTGGTGTGCGGCATCCTCTACGTCACGGTCGGCATCTTCGGCGTCACGCTGGCCACCTTGTTCATGGTGCTGCCGCGCACCTTCATCACGACCCTGGCGGGGCTGGCCTTGCTCGGCGCCATCGGCGGCAGCCTGGCCAATGCCATGGCCGATGCCCGCACACGCGAGACGGCGCTGATTACCTTCCTGGCAACGGCAGCCAACGTGACCTTGCTGGGCGTAGGCGGCGCGTTCTGGGGGCTCGTGGCAGGCCTGGTGGCGCATCTGCTGATCCACGGTGGCCGCAAGACCCTGATCGAAGCGGCCGTGGCCAAGTGAACGCAGGTTTTCACGCCACGGCTTCGCGCTGCCGTCACGTATCTGTGGGCAGGGAGCCGCCGGTGGCGTCGCGGTCAGACGCGAACCTGCGTAAATAGAGCCAATAGAGCCAGCAGAAGGAGACAACCCCCGGCCACATTCCACAAGGACCGCAGCCTCCTCCTTCCGGGCTCACCCGTGCAAACCTACACCGGCTTCCGATACACCACGAACCCCGATTTCTCCGCCACCTTGTCATAGAGCTTCATCGCCGTCGCATTGGTCTCATGCGTCTGCCAGTAGACCCGCTTGGCACCGGCGGCTTCGGCGCGCTGGTAGACCGCCTCGATCAGCGCCCGGCCCACGCCGGTGCCGCGCGCCGCTTCGGTAGTGAACAGGTCTTGCAGGTAGCAGCTGGGGCCGATCTGGATGGTGCTGCGGTGGTAGAGAAAGTGCACCAGGCCCAGCAACGCTCCGCCGCGCTCGGCCACCAGGGCGTGCATGGGCTCGTAGGCGTCGAAGAAGCGCGACCATGTCATCCGGGTGATTTCAGCCGGCAGGGCGGTCTGCTCCTTGCGGCCATAGAAGGCGTTGTAGCCATCCCAGAGTACCTTCCAGGCTTCGAAATCCTGCGGCTCGGCTGGGCGGATCTGGATCGGGGCGGTGGTCATGGGTGCGTCCTCGGTGTGATGGGTTGGGAGGCTGGCAGGCGTTGCCAGTGGCATTCCGATGTGCGGTGCCAGCCGCAATTGTGACCGATCGCGACGTATCCTGGTAGCCGTGCGGCGGGCGCCGGCTGCCATCGGCTACGCGTATCCGCTACGCGCGCCTGCTTGACGTTGGCGGCGTGGTTGGCGGCGTAGCCGGCGGCGAATACCGGGCCTTGCCGGCGCGCTTGGCTTCGTAAAGCGCCATGTCGGCGCGCATGAACAGCTCGTTGGCGGTCTGGCCATCGTCGGGGTAATGCACGGCCATGCCCACGCTGGCCGTCGCCACGAAGGTATGGCCCTCGATGAAATGCGGGCGCTTCGACGCCGCCACGATGTCCTGCGCGATGCGCTCCAGCGCCGCCAGGTTGGCGGCATCGTCCAGCACGATGCCGAATTCGTCCCCGCCGATGCGCGCCACCGCATCGCTGGTGCGCACGCAGGCGCAAAGGCGCTCGCCGAACGCCGCCAGGAACTGGTCGCCAACCGCGTGTCCGTAGGTATCGTTGACGGCCTTGAAGTCGTCCACATCCACCAGCAGCAGGGCGGCGCTTTGATGGTTCGCGACGGCCCGGCTCATGACCTCGGACATGCGCAGGTCGAACCCCTTGCGGTTCAGCAGCCGCGTCAGGTGGTCCGTCAGCGTCTGCGCTTCCAGGGTTCGCATCTTCTCGCGCTCGCTGGTCACGTTGCGCGCGAATATATACAGCCCCTGCACGGTATCGTTGCTGTCGTTCCAGGCGGGCTGGTATGTCACTTCCATGCATTCGGCGCCATCCTTGCCTTCCAGGCTGAAGGTGACGGGCATTCCTTGGTAGGCCTGCTCCAGGTAAGGCTTGGATGCCATATAGACGGGCATACCCAACAGCTCGCGCACCGTAAGCCCGACGATCTGCCGCGCCGGCAGCTTGAACCGCTTCGCGTAGGCCTCGTTGACGAAGACATAGCGTTCGTTCGCGTCAATGAAGGACACCGGATCGGGCACGTGATTGGCGATGGCCTCGATGCGCTTCTCGCTCTCGGCGGCGCAGTCCTTGGCGGCGCTGAGCGCGGCTTCCCGTTCGGAAAGCTGCCGCATGACCGTGCTGAAGGTGCTGGCCAACTCGCCGATCTCATCATTGCTCCCGGTTGGCAGCGAGGCCAGCACGGCCGGGTTCTGCGGCGCTTCGCCGACCACGCGATGCAGCAACTCCAGCGGCGCCAGCATGCGCCGTATCGCCAGCCACATCATCAGGGCCGCCAGCGCCAGCGAAAAGCCCGCGGTCTCGATGGTCTTGCGCCGCACATCCACCAGGGGGGCAAAAGCCTCGCTGGCGGGCAGGACCGACACCACTTCCCAGCCATTGGATTCAAGCAGGTAGCGCGCCACGATGGGCTGCGTGGGTTGCAGGATTTCCCAGGGGGAGGGCGCGGTTTCGAGGCCGCACGTCTCGCCATGCGCCTTGGCCGGGGTCATGACCTTGGACGCGCCCGGGTGCATCGCGTAGCGCGGATTGGTGCCGGACGAAACCAGGCAGAAGCTGCCGGTCAGCCCGACCCGGCTGTGCGCGATCTGGCCCAGGAAATTGCTGGCCGAGAGATTCAACGCACCACCCACCACGGCCAGCAATTGCCCGTCCGGCCCGCGCAGGGGAACCGCCAGGATCACGCCTGGCGAGTTGGTCAGCCTTCCCCGCAGCAGGTCGGAAACGGCAAAATCCGAGCCACGGACAATCTGCTGGAAGTAGTCGCGATCGGAAATATGGAGGCGCTGCCCGTCGGGCACCGCAGTACTGAACGCGATGTCCCCGTCGGGCCAGGCCAGGAACACCGCGTTGAAGTTTTGCGGTATGGCCACGGCATCGGCCGCGAAGCGCTTCATGTCCGCCGGCGCCTGGCCGAGCATGGGAGCAAGCTGGCGCGCCAGGCGCTGCAGGGCGATCGCCCGGTTCTCGAACTTCTCGTCCAGCTGTTCGGCAACCAGCTTCACAAGCGTATCCTGCTGCGCCTGGCGCAAGGCCTGGAGGCCCTGGAACGCGTAATACTGAGCAAACAATGCCCGCGCGACGATGATCAATGTCACCACCAGCGCGGTGGCCACCGCCATCCTGTATTTTAAGGAATGCCGCATCATTATCTTATTGTTCGAATTTGCGGATCATGACCGTTTGACCTGGCTTGCGCTATTCTCGAAAAACCGCCCCCTGCGAGCGACCGACCCGAGTCGTAGGTTAGCAGAAGGAAAGGGGCCGCCCCACCAATGCCAACGCCTTCACTCGGCATTGTGTGTCTTATCGGTCGCTTTGCTCGCATGCTGAAGGCCGGCGAGGGCTAGAATGCGGCATTCCCCCAACAGTGGCGCCAGCGCCTGGGCGCGCGCCGGCCCGCCAGGGCTGACCGGAACGGCGGATTCACCGGCGCCGCGTCAATGCAGTGCTGCGCCTTAATCTAGACTTTCAGGCAACTTTCCCCTGTGATCATGGACCCCTTGCTCCACTTCCTGCATATCGCCAGCGTTGCCCTGTGGGTGGGCGGCATGTTCTTCGCCTATGTCTGCCTGCGCCCCGCGGCGGGCACGCTGCTGGAGCCGCCGCAGCGGCTGCGCCTGTGGCGCGGCGTGTTCGCGCGCTTTCTTGCCTGGGTCTGGGGCGCCGTCGTGCTGATCGCCGTCAGCGGTGTTGCCATGCTGGCCAGGGTGGGGTTTGCCGCGGCACCGCTCAACTGGCATGCGATGCTCGGTCTCGGCCTGGTCATGATCGCCATCTTCATCTATGTGTACTTTGGCCCCTACGGCGCGCTCCGCCGCGCCGTGGATGCGCAGGACTGGAAGGCGGCCGGTGCCGCGCTGGGCCGCATCCGGCAGGCCGTGGGCCTGAACCTGCTGCTTGGCGCGCTCACCATCGCGGTGGCCACGCTAGGCCAGCTGGCTGCATGATTTTCGCGCCAATGTAGCGCCTGCGCCACATTCTGGTCGCCGCTTCCCGGCGTAGCCGCGTCATCGGCCAAAGCGCGTTCCCGAACAGGTCAGGCCGCCTCCATCACCCCTTCCACCCGGTTCCTGCCGGCGCTCTTGGCCCGGTAGAGCGCCCGGTCCGCGCGGCCGATGGCGGTATCCAGGCGGGCATCCGCCTTGTCCACGCAGGCCACGCCGATGCTGATGGTCAGGTCGGCAACGCGCCTGCCGAAGTACCGGGAAGAGGTGGCCCTCAGGCGCTCCGCAAGGCCAAGCGCGGCGCCCATGCCGGTGTGGGGCAGCAGCACCAGGAACTCCTCGCCGCCAAAGCGGCCGGGGTAGGCATTGGCGGGCAGCTCGCGCTTGAGCATGGCCGAGAAATCCGTCAGCACCCGGTCGCCTTCCGCATGCCCCAGGCTATCGTTGATGCGCTTGAAATGATCGAGGTCGATCAACAGCAGCGTCATCTCGTCCCCGTGGTCATGCATGCGCGCCAGCTCAACCTTGCCGGCATCGTACAGGGCACGGCGATTGAGCAACTGCGTCAGCGGATCGGTTCTGGACAGCGTCTCGAGTCCCAGATGCACGCGCCGCGTCACCACCAGCATGAAGGCAACCGACAGCGCCAGGTCCATGAACGTGTATGTGTGCAGAATTATGGCCCGGATGAAGCCGTCCGCGGCAACGAACTCGCTTATTTTGGGCCGCCGAAGTGCTTGTAGGTACCGTTTTGACTGACTGGCCGCTCCCGGAGGTGCTTGCGTGCGACCTTCCACAGGAAATTTGACAAATTTCCCCAGAAAATCAAAATGCTTCAACAATGCGATTAACATTGACATGGCATCTTCAATTAATCCGTGCTTCATGTTAAATGGTTGAAGTTGCTCCTGAAAATCTATGAGCATCGTGTGAGCATAAGCATTCTATTAAAAAATAATCTGAAAATGGCCTGATAGGAACTACACAAGCATGCGGAAATCGTCGATAATATGCCGTATATGCCCAGGTATCGAGGGGCCAAGCATTGAAAGGTGCCGACCTTAACGGCAGTGGTATTCAAAATCTCAGCACGTAGCACGGTCCAGCAAGACCCTGAGCAGCTACCTCGATCAGCCGTCCTTGGCTGATGGCGCAAACTAACGCCGGGATCATATGGTGGCGGGCTTCTTCCGTTCTTGGCATGCCTACAATTGCCAATACTGAGGACGCCGGACATGTGGCAGTGTTTGGCTTTGCGGGCGGTTTTGGCCTATGCCGCTCGATGAGACACAGTTTATCCGGACACGGACCCTCCAAAGGCACACCTAATAGCCAAACATCCCGATCGCCAGGAGGCGAGGACACCGATCACGAAGCCCAATACACTGCGGTGGGATAACCGGGTCATGCGGGGTGGCCGCATACGTATTACCAGCGGTTCAGCCGACAGGACAGGCCTGTGGCAGCCTGCACAAGAATGCCAAAACAGAATCCACGGCCAGAGCTAGGGTGCGTGGGCGCAGCGACGGAAACGTTGCAGCGATGGTCAGGTTGCGTCTGCTCCACGCACCAGGCTAGTCGGCGAAATCGCTAAAGGACGGAGCGGTTGGGCATATTCGGTTGGATGCCGAATGTGATTGGATTTCGAGCTGTATTCGGATGGGGCGCACCTAGGATTTCGTTGTATAAATATTGGGTGGCGTACGAATTCGACGCACTAGGCGGGGGTAGTGGAAATGCACGCTCTTAGAGGCTTGGGAAGGGAGGTTTGCTATGGACGGAGAGGTTTTTGACGCGTTGGAGAATGGGTAGCGGAAACGGACGCAGGACATCGTCCAATTCATGTATCAGGAGCATGAGGTCCGTACGCTGATCGACAGAGACGGGCAGTCTGCCGCACTGGACGTGTGCACGGTATCTTGGATACGCGAATCCATATACAGCCATAGCGAACCACTGTGACGAGGAGGAGGGGGCTCCTCAGAAAGGAGGTCCCCACAGCAAGCGGTGTACGGGGGCCTTGTTGCATAATCGAGTTTGAAGACAAAGGTCCCGCTCTGATCTTGAATTCATGCGATACGGACGGAATGAGGGCGGGCGAGCGCCGTCACGCAATTGAGCACGCCCACGCGGATTGCCACCTCGGTCGCCCGGGAGCCGACCTTGCGCGCCCATAGGCAATTGCCCGTAAGCGTCTTGAGGCGGTACAGCAAGGTCTCAACGAGCGAGCGCCAGTGATAGCTGCTGGACTTCTTCTATTCGCGCCTGCTGCTTTTTGCAATGGCGCCAATGGCCTCGTTGCGCCATGCCGCACCGAACGTGCTCTCCGGCCATGGGAGCGTTTGCCGACGCGCAGTTGAAGATCCAGAAACTCGAAGCATTGACGAACAAGCTGATGCCGCCGGTCAATGCGATCAAGGCGAATCCCTGGCAACCGCGCAAGGTCTTCAACATGCTTACCCCTAGAGGGGCTTGTCGGTGTCTCTAGTAGAGACACCTATCCTTGGGCGCCATCGCCGCGCATATCTGGCCGGCCTTCGCGTCCATCGCCAGATGCATCTTGCGTCAGGTGCGCAGCGTCGATAGCCGTGCTTGCGTACCCTCCACTCGCCCTCGCCGAATACCTTCAGGCCCGTGCTGTCGATGACCAGATGCAGTGACTCACCGGGTGCGCTGCACGGGCAACACCGCTTCCAATCCCTGCGCGCGGCGACTCAGTGTTGTGTCATTCGGCACTGGCAAGTCGGCGAAGGCGAGCCGGAGAGTGCTGTGGGAAAAGCCCTGAAGGGCGCGCATCGGCAGGCGAAACACCTGCTTGAATCCGAGGAGCATCTGAATCGCCGCGTCCGAGTAAGCGCGCGGCCGGCCACGCTTTGGCGATCCTGTCTCGGGCGACGCTTGCAGTACGCCTTCTTCGATCCACATCGTCACGTCACCTCTCGCGATCAAGGCCGCGTTGCACTTTGCCCAGTTCCTGACGCGGTAGATCTGCACGTTCATGCCCTCCATATTGAGGAGCACCGCAACCTCCGCCTCCAGCCCGTTGAGCCGGAGCGTGCTGCTGCCGCTTATCACAAACAACGGCGCCCGCGTGGGCCAGTTATTGTTGAGAAAATCACTCAACCTTGCACCGCCATTCATGTGCGGTTTTACATCGTCGCTAACAGCAGGGGGGCTCACGCAAGTTTCGTTGATGGCAGCACCGCGCCGGCGCTGCAGGCCAGCCGGGGGCAGGCGCCAGAGGTTGCCCAGCGTGTGGCATGCCGCCCAGACCTCCGCAGCCAATTGTCAGAATTTGAGGCGCGGCCCTAAACTTTTCCCCAAATCTCCTGAGAACTTGCATTGAAGGGGGGCTTTCCCCGTATGGACTATTGCAAGTTATTTGGAGATCACATGGTCGCGATCGTAACGGGCAACGGATTGGGCTTGCAGACGGGGTCTGGGTATGTGCTGGGCTCGCGGGGGCAAATCGGGGATGCCGGCCTTGGACGGGGCGGAGAACGCGTCTATGTGAATGCGACTACCGGCAATCTCTATATCCAGCACCTGGACCAGTTCCTGGTGGGACGCGGCCCGGACATTGGGCTGACGCGGACGTACAACAGTCAGGGGCAGCTGAGCGACGGTACGGGGCCCAGTTGGCGACCGGGCCAGTACCGCTACGTGAGTCTCCTCTTTGGCACGATTGGCGCGGCCGGCAGCACGGTCAGGCGTGTGGACTGGGACGGCTCCGAGGCAGTGTTCACGTGGGATGCTGCTCGCAGTAAATACGTCAGCACAGACGGCGCGGGTGCTTACGACTTGCTCGCCTACGATGGAGCGAGCAAGCAATGGACGTGGACAGACGGCGACACTGGCTTGGTAGAGCGGTACGACGGCAACAACGGCGGTCGGATCGTCAGCCAAGCCGACGTCAGCAGCAATACGGTCGGCTATAGCTACGACGCCGCGGGCAACCTGGTGCGGGTGCAGAGCGCAAGCGGCGAGAGTGTCTACCTGGACTACACCGGCAATCTGCTGACTCAGGTGCGCAGCGAGTACAAGGACAGCGCGGGCACCCTGGTGGCGCGTCCCACGGTACGGTACAGCTACGACACCTCGAGCCGGCTGTCGCGGATGGGCATCGATCTCACGCCAGAAGACGGCGTGGTCACCGACGGCAAGGAATACTGGACCAGCTACACCTACAACGGCAGCAGCCAGCGGATCGCCTCCATCACGCAGAGCGACGGCAGCAAGCTCGAGTTCACCTACGTCGCCAGCGGCAACACATATCGCATTAGCACCCTCAAGCAGACGATGGACGGCGTGGCGCGGACCACCTCGCTCAGCTACGACAGTGCCACGCAGACCACGATTACCGACGCGCTGGGCCAAAAGACGGTGCTCGGCTACGACGCGCGCGGTCGGCTGATCCAGATCAAGACCCCGGCCGTCGGCGGTGTGATCCAGACCGTCACGTACGGCTACGACAACGCGGACAACCTCATCAGCATACAAAGCCAGGCTGGAAGTGAGCCGGCACAGACCATCACGTACCAGTACGACGGCAACGGCAATTTGATCCTGCAGCGCGATGACGCAGGCAATACCGTCATGCGCACCTACGACGCCGGCAATCGGGTGCTGACCGAAACCACCTACGTTGTGCCTGACCCGGACGGCGCCGGGGCGCAGCAGCCCTCGCAAGCCCTCACCACACGCTACATCTACGACAGCAAGGAACGGCTGCGTTTCACAGTCAGCGCCGAAGGGCGGGTCAACGAACTAAAGTACGATGTCTACGGCCAAGTGGTCAATACCACCAGCTATAACGCCGGATTTTACGCGGTGGCGGGACTGGCAGCCACCACCACCCTGAGCGAATCACAGCTGCAGACCTGGACGGACACGCAGCCCAAGGAGCAACGCGGGGTTATTGACAATACCTACGACTTCCGCGGCGGTATCACCAGTACCACCAAGTACGGCGCACTGTATGCATCCGGTAGCGGCTACGGCGCCAGCGGGTTCGAAGTCGACCGGATCAACTACTGGTACAACCAGGAAGGGCGGCTCATCAAGCGCAACGCCTACTTCACAGACGGCACCAAGGGCGAGGTCTTCACCTACGATGGACTGGGGCGCATGGCCAGTGCCACTGACATGCTGGGCGCCGTCACGCTCTACCAGTACGACGACGCCAACCGCAAAACCACCGTGACGCTCGCCAACGGTCTGGTGCGCGTCTCTATCTACAGCCAGGCCGGCGAACTGCTCGCAGTGACCGAGAGCGGGGCCGGCGTCAGCGCGGCCACGCGCAAGACCTACTACGACAGCCTAGGGCGCATCCGCATGACCGAAGATGAAACCGGCGTGCGTGTCCACACCCTATACGACGAAGCTGGACGGCAGATTGCCACGGTGGACGGCAACGGCACGCTGGTCGAACGCGTCTACGATGGCCTGGGGCGGCAGATCCGCACCATCACCTACGCCGCCACGCTCACCGCTGCGCAACTCGCCAGCCTGGTCGATGCCGCGGGCAAGCCCAAACTGCTCTCCGGCACGGCCATGCTGACGCTGGAGAACGCCAGCATCCGTCCGACCCGGGATACCACGAAGGACCGCGCCGATTACCGCTTCTATGACAGCGCCAACCGGCTCATCAAGAGCGTGAGCAGCGCCGGCGCCGTTACCGATTACAGTTACGATGGTCTGTCGCGGCTGGTGGGAACCACCGCACGCGCGAAGCCGGTGGATCCGGCCACCCTGGCCATAACCCCGACGCTGACCAACGCCACCGTCACGGCCGATGCGGCCGACCGCACGCAGCGCAGCTTCTACGACGGCGACGGCAAGCTCACCGGGCTGCTCGACGCTGAAGGCTATCTTACCGAATACCGCTACGACGCTGCCGGCAACCGCACACAGACCATCCGCTACAGCACCCGCACGGATACAACCAAGCGGGTCACCGGCACGCTGATCGAGTTGCGCCCGAACAATGCCTCAAGCGACATTCGCCAGTACGCATGGTACGACATGCGCGGCAACGTGATCGCCGAAGTCGATGGCGAAGGGTATCTGACCACCTACTTGTACGACATCCGAGGCAACGTCGCCCGCAAGCTCGAAGGCTCCAGGCTTGATCCGGCCACGCTCACCTCCCCGCAAGCCGTGCCAGTCACCTTCCAGGCCAAGGGCACCGTGGCCGGTGGCGTCTGGCCGGCGGTGGAAGTGTGGGTCGACGGCGTCAAGGCCGGCAGCGTCACCGTCAACAGCACCGACTTCGCTACCTACACGGTCAATGTTGCCAATATCGTACCGGTCGGACCGCATCGGATCAGTCTGGTTTACACCAACGATGCCACAATCGGCACCGAAGATCGCAACCTGTGGGTCAGGAACGGCAAGTTCGGTACGCGCACCTTTGTGGACGGCCCCGAGATCCAGTACTTCGACGCCGGCGTCGGCAATGCTGCCTTCGACGGGCAGAGCCTCACCTACACCCCTAGCCCGATCCCGGCGGAGAAACAATTTTCCGCCAGCGGGGCCATCACCTGGACCCTTAGCACGCAGTGGACGGCCATGGCGTTCGCCACGCCCGGCGCCAATCCGCGGCGCACCGATTACAGCTACGACTACAACAATCGCCTGAACAAGGAGACCCGCTACCTGGCCAGCGGCACTGAATCCACCGACTACGCCTATGATACGGTCGGCAACCGGATCTCGGTCAAGGACGTCAGCCGGCAGCTCCAGTATCGCTACGACGCCCGCGGGCGGATGACGCAGGAACTAAATGGGGAAGGCAGCGTCGCACTGGCCGCGCTCGGCGCCAGCCCCACTCAGGCGCAGATCGACGCCGTTTGGGCGACCTGGGCCACACAATACGCCTACGACGCTGCTGGGCGGCGCATCTCCAGTACCGCGCCGGACGGTCGTAAGACCTTCTACTACTACAACAATGACAGCCAGCTCACCTATGTCGCCACCTCCGCCGGCGAAGTGGTGCAATACGGCTACAGTGCCTTTGGCGAACGCGAATCGACCACCGTCTTCGCCGCTCGCGTCACAGACCAGACCGTACTCGCTGCACTCGTTGGCGGCCTGGAGACCACCGCCTTCACCAGCAAGGTGATACGCAACGCCAGCGCCGACATCGTCACCTCCGTCACCTATGACCAGGCCGGCCGCGTCAAGACTAGCACCGACGGCCGCAAGTCAGTCGCCACCAACACCTACACCGCCTTCGGAGAACTCGATACCCGGCTCACGCCGATCGCTAATGGGGTCACCGCGCTCCTGAGCAACACCTACGATCGCCGCGGCTTGCTTGTAAGCAGCATCCAGGACAAGGGGGGGCTCAACTTCATCGGCAGCACTGCCTACGACGCCTTTGGCCGCATCACGCAGACCACTGACGCCAGCGGCGCCATCCGAAGCCAGAGCTACGACAGGGCCGGCCGCATCGTCACCGTCACCGACGCGTTGGGCGACGTGGCCCGCATAAGCTATGACGCGTTCGGCAACGTCCTCACCCGCACCGATCGTACTGGCAAGACGACAACCTATGCCTACTCCGCCCTTGAGCGGCAGGTGACCATGACTACGCCCGAAGGCCTGGTTACGGTCACCCGGCGCAACGCCTGGGGGCAGACCATCGACGTGGTCGACCCGCGTGGCAACAAGACCGAATATAGCTACGACGCCAACGGCCAGTTGCTCGGCACCAAAACCGCCTCGGGCACACTGAACCTGACCAGCGGCAGCCGATACGACACTGCCGGACGGATAGCGGAGACCACCGACGCTAACGGCAACAAGGCCACCTACCAGTACGATGCCGCCGGCCGGGTATTGACCCGTACCGTGGATCCGGGCGGTTTGGCGCTCAAGACCACCTACGAATACGACACCAGCGGACGAACGATTCGGGTGATGGATGCTAACCAGGTGGTGACCGAAACGCAGTACGACGAGAACGGCCAGAAGGTGCTGGTGACGGTGGACAAGGGTGTCGGCACGCTGGAACTGAAGACCAAGTTCGAATACGACGCGGCAGGCAACACGCTGAAGGTGACCGAAGGGTTCGGCACGGTCGAAGCGAAGATAACGCAATACGTCTACGACAAGGCGAACCGTCGCACGCTCATGCAGGTGGACCCTGCCGGGCTGAACCTGAAGACGGCATACGCGTACGACAAGGCGGGCAACGTGGCGTCGATGACCGATGCGAACGGGAATCAGACGCGCTACTTCTACAATGCGGAGAGCCGGCTCATCTACACGGTGGACGGGTTGGGCAATACCATCCGCCGCGACTACGACGACGAAGGGCGGCTAGCGGGGACCTTGGCGTACGCACGGCAGATCGCGCTCACGGGGCTGACGGATGCAACGCCGCGCACGGAGATCGAGGCACGTACGGCACCGCTGGCGGCGGATGCGGGCAACCGACTGACACGGTACGCGTACGACGGCAACGGGCGGCTGCGCTACACGGTCGATCCCGGAAACTACGTGACCGAGCAGCGCTATGATGCGGCCGGTAATGTGACGCAGGTCGTGCGATATGCCAGGCCGATCAGTGCGCCCACTGTGGGCAGCATCGACAGCAGGACGATTACGCTGACCGGCAGTTCCGATCGTCTGGGCGGCGCCCAGCCAAGCCCGATCGATACGAACAAGACCTACATCATCAGGGCGCGGCTACGGCAGGTGACTGGAGAAGGCAGCATTTACATTGGCGTCGGCACCCGGGATGCCAACGGCAAGGAGATTGTCAATAGCACGGGTGCCAGTTTCTCGTACACCGCTGCCAGCAATGTGAGACTCACCGCATCCATGGGTTGGCAGACCTTCGAGGCGCAAATCACGGGCGAATATACGCCAGCGGCCGGCGTGTACGATGCCAAGAAGTTCTTTGCTGGCTCGAAGAGCGCTGCCCCGCTGCTGCTTTACAACTACTACAACAATGGGGGTGAGGACAGCAGTCGGACAGTGGAAGTGGACTATCTGGAGCTAGTGGATGCCGCAACCGGTCAGGTGCTGAACGCCAACAGCAACATGGCGGACGGTACCGCGTCATGGACAGACTACCGGAACGCACCGATCAAGGCCAATGCTGCGGACGCTGTACTGACGGTCGCCCAACTTCAGTCTTTGTTGCACGCTGATGGTACGCAGGATGCAACCGAGCGCAGGGTCTACGACGCAGCCAACCGGGTTTCATACAGTGTCGATGCGAAGGGCTACGTCACTAACTACACCTACGATGGCAACGGCAACGTCATCAAGACGATTCGCTATGCCAAGGCTGTCAGTGTGCCGGCGGACGATACCCGGCAGGGCAAGACGATTGCGCTGAGTGGCAACACCGACCGGCTAGTCGGGGCCCAACCCGCCCCAATCGATACAAGCAAGACCTACATCGTCCGGGCGCGGGTAAGGCAAGTTACCGGCGAAGGCAGTATCTACATTGGTGTCAGCACTCGGGATGCTAGCGGCAAGGAAATTGTCAATAGCGCGGGTGGCAACTTTTCCTATGCCGCCGCGAGCAATGTGCGACTCACGCCATCGATGGGTTGGCAGACCTTCGAGGCAAGAATTACTGGTGAATACACGCCAGCGGCCGGCGTGTACGACGCCAAGAAATTCTTCGCCGGCTCGCAGAGCGCTGTTCCGCTGCTGCTCTACAACTACGGCAGCAATGGAGGTGCGGACAGCAGCCGGACGGTGGAAGTGGACTATCTGGAACTGGTGGATGCCGCGAACGGCCAGGTACTCAACGCCAACGGCAACATGGAAGGCGGCGCCACGTCCTGGACAGACATCCAGAATGTACCGATCAAGGCCAATGCCGCCGATACGGAGCTGACCGCAGCGGCGCTGCAGGGGCTGTTGCACGTCGACGCCGCCAATGATGTGGTCGAGCGCAATCTCTACGACAAGGCCAGCCGCAAGGTGTTCAGCGTGGACGGCATGAGCTACGTTACGCAGATTACCTACGATGGCGTGGGTCGGCAGAGCAAGGTCATCCGTTACGCCACGACGACGACGGTGACCGACAGCACCACCACCGCAGCGCTGCAGACTACGCTGCCTGCGGCCATGCCGCCGGCAACTGCCGCCGTGACCGAGACTCGCTACGACCGCGCCGGCCGCGTCTTCGAGACGGTCGATGCGGGGGCAATCGTTACCCGCCATATGCTCGATGCGCTGGGTCAGGCTACGCAGGTCATCCGGGCTTATGGCACCACCGACCAGACCACGACTGCACGAGCCTACGACAAGGTCGGCCGCCTACTGAGCGAGACGCGCGCGTACGGCACGGCGGCGGCCGCCACTACCCTGTACCGGTATCGCTTCGAAGCCACTGGCGTAGTCAAGGAAACCATCGATCCGCGCGGCGCCGAACTGGTCACGAGTGATTCGGATTGGGCCAAGGCCGTGCGTAGCGACATCCTGAAGAAAGAAACCACGGTCGCCACATTGACTGCCGCCGACAAGGAGACGTTGCTCAAGGCTTTTGCGACGATCACCAGCTACGACAAGATCGGGCGGGTAAGCAGTGTCAAGGACCCGCTGGGCGGCGAGACGCTGACCGAGTACGACGCCTTTGGCAATGCGGTCAAGGTAACGGATCCGCGTCGCAATGTTGGGCTCTTCTACTTCGACGCGCTCAACCGCAACATCGTGCAAGTGGACCCGGAAGGGTACGTGACGCAGACTGAGTACAACGCCACGGGCAAGCCGGTAATGGTGAGGCGATTTGCCAGCAAGATCAACGGTACCGTGACCACCAACGTATTGCCGGAAGTCCTCGCGAAGGCCCCGGATTCTCCCGCTGGGCGGGTCTACGTGCTAGGCAATGATGCCCTGGACGCGAAAACCGCTTTCCAGTACGACAAGTTGGGTCGACTGACGTTGACGACCGATGCAGAAGGCGGCACCGAGGCGATTACCTACGACGCCTTCAGCAACAAGGCGACTTTCAAGAACAAGCTGGAAGGGGTGACAGCCTATCAGTACGACAAGCGTGGGCTGCTGATCCGGGAAACGCTTCCGGTGAAGTCGAAGAATCAGGCCAATGTCTTGATCGATGTGGTGAACGCGTACGAGTATGATGCACGCGGCAACCGGATCAAGACCATCGAGGCGCTTGGCCTAGGCGAGCAGCGCATTACGCAGTTCACGTACAACCTGCTGGACCAATTGACGCAGACGCAAAAAGAGGCGATGCGTACATTTGCGCTGGACGTGGGCTGGAAGGACAACGTCATTCCGACGGAAACCCGCCAGTACGACAAGCGGGGCAACCTGACGGTGGTCACGGCGGCGAATGGTGGCGTCACGCGCATGTACTACGATGCGGCGAATCGCAAGGCGGCCGAACTCAATCCAGCCGGAACGCTGACGCAGTTCACCTACGACAAGACAGGCAATGCAATCACGACACGCACGTACGCGGAAGTGTACGGGGAGTCGATCTTGGGCGTGGCCCCCATCCCATCTTCGATAGCGAAGTTCAGGGAGGTGAAATACAAGTTCGACGCGAACAGCAGAATGATTGAGTCGCGCATATCGGGGACCGTTAGCGTGTGGCGAGACAACTTGACCGGCAGCCTA
The DNA here is from genome assembly GCF_029335485.1 of Cupriavidus basilensis. Lineage (GTDB taxonomy): Bacteria > Pseudomonadota > Gammaproteobacteria > Burkholderiales > Burkholderiaceae > Cupriavidus > Cupriavidus basilensis_E. Next base: position 54,130 of record NZ_JARJLM010000464.1, on the reverse strand, counting down.
GGCGTGGGGACGGGAGACATTGTCCGTCAATGGACATACGATTTGGGTGGTCTGAAGATAAGGGAAGTCGATCCGAATCGTGGCGAGATCTATACCTTCTACGACAAATTGGGACGTCAGGTCCTGGGAGTCGATCAAGAAGGTTACGCAATTGCCTGGGCGAGGGACACCAATGGAAACGTCTTGCAGGAAACGAAGTACGCAAGACGCCGAGATGCGTCAATTCAAATCGGACCAGAAACGAAGCCGCAAGATCTCAAGCTGGAATCCGATCCTATCAATGATCGCGTGACCGTCTACACCTATGACCGGAACGGAAAGGTCAGCTCCGAATCGAAGTTGAACGTGCGTTACACCACTGCACAGCCGGGTCTGGCGGGCACAGAAATCACCGGTACGGTTAAGGTGGAATTTGGTTATGACAAGGCCGGGAATCTGACTCAAAAAACGGATGCACTGGGTAAAAAGACAGATCTCCAGTACGACATGCTCGGCCGCCAGATCAGGCAGCAGTTGCCGCAGATGGTCGATGTGCGTGGCTTTGCTGTGCGATCGAAGACGGACTACGAGTACGACGGCCTGGGCAATACCATCCGGATCATTCGCCGCGGAGAGAACGATGCTGCGGAAGGGGACGATCAGATTCAACGCTTCGTGTATGGCGCGAACGGGTTGGTGGCGAGCGAGTTCGACGCGCTCAATCGCGAGCGCAAGTACGGCCACGACGCGTCGGGCAACACCACCTATGTGGAATATACGAGGCTGGATGCGGACGGCGCGGCGCGGATCGAAGCCACACAATTGAAATACGACACGAACAATAGGGAAGTCGCGAGGGTCAACGCCTGGCGATTGACGGAAGCGACGCCGTGGACGTACGGCGACAGGCAGGAGATCCGTTACAACCAGTTTAGCGAAATGATCGGCCGAAAGACCGGCGCGGGTGGCCCCAGTGGGACTTGGCAGACGACGTACGAGTATGACGACGTAGGGAGGGTGTGGCGTACCAATGCGGACCAGGGCGTCTACCGCATGTTCATGTACGACGCGAGCGGCAATGCAACGGTCAAGATGGAGTCGCAGGCGAACGATTTGTCCACGATGACGCTCGATACGGTCAAGGCCGAGCTCGGCAATCCAACCGGACCGTCCCTCTTCCAGGTGACGGTGACGCTCTTTGACAAGCGCAATCAGGTTATTGACGTCATCCAGCCGGATTTTACGAAGTCGGACCGGGTGCCAGGCGGGGTGACCTATACGAACCTGAATATCGCGGCGGGTGAGCGGTATGGGCGGGCGAGCGTCGTGCGAGGGGCGGCCGTCAATGAGCCAGTACCGCTGCCCTCGTTGGAGAGCAATGCCAAGGCCCCTGCCATCACCGGGAACCTGGTCATGACGGGGCAGATGACCGGGACGGTTCGGGGCGGGCAGCAGTTGATTGTGAATCTCCCCGAACTGGCGCGCGTGTATGGTAACTACGATATCTACGTTGAGGTGGACGATGAAGGCTCGATGTTTTCGGCGCTGCCGTTCCCGCAGTCGCGCCCGTTCAAACGTCAGAGCATTCCGGGGTACGCTTACGATAGGCCGCGTCAGGCGGTGGTTAATCTGCCGGCCGTCGCCGAAGGAAATCTGTCTGGCTTCTATCGCTATACCGCACGTGTGTATCTGCAAAGCGGGGGGCAGAGGACGCTGCTTGGGAACTGGAGTCGATCCTGGGTGGGTTCGACATTGAGCAATCCCGATGGTCCAGAATATGATGCGGCGATCCGCTCGGTAGAGCAGCAGACGCTCTCCGAAGGGGCGAACCGGCTGATGCTGTCGGACGCCGGACTGTCCGCGCAGAACTCGGAGTTGCGTCTGTACGCGCGGACCTCCTCCAATGCGGTGTTCCAGGATATGTCTAATCTGTTGCGCACCGAGCGCGGCACGATCGTTGCGGGGCTGGATGGCTTGTCTGGCGAGTACGAGTTCCTCTTCGTGGCGGTGAGCAAGAGTTCCGGCGAGTTGCAGCGCTTCACCCGTTTCAATGCGACTGTGGCGCGCGCCGACGGGGAGGTCAGGATCGCGTGGCGTTTCGGCGACGACAGTGCGAGCCTGACGGCCAATGGTGCTTTCGTGTGGGTCGGGGGTGGTATCGACATCTATCGCCTGGGGTTGTCGAGTGATGCGAGCGCGAAGGTTAAGGTGAGCTACAAGCTGACCGGATCGTCTGGTGCTTGGCAGTCGAAGTGGTTGACATCGGCCAGCGCTAAGGATGCTTGGCGCTGGGACCTGCAGGGGTTGTCGGGGAACTACGACGTATTGATCGAGCACTTCGATGCGCAGGACCGGCAACTTGCAGCACTCACGGGAACGCTGTCGACAGGCAATCGCACGCTCGAATTGAAGGATCCGGTGACAGATCCAACGACGGTGATCTTCAAGAGCCTGCCGCGTGGGAAGCTGAAGGTAACCTATCGGCCCTTGACGCAGATTGGTGTCGCGCCAAGAACGATTGAGATCGACGCGCAAGGCGATGGGCGATATCTGTGGAACGTCGTAGCGAGTGGTGTCCCGTGGGGGCATCTCTACGCTCTCGAGTACGAGGTCGTGGACACGAGCGGACAGGTGCTGATGCGAGGCATGGATCATGTGAACCTGGAGTTTGGGGACATCGATTGGAGTCGCTTTCCGTGGACGGATGGAGTGGAGATTGGTGACTACTGGGTCAAATTTACAAACGTTCCGCCGGAATCGCCTAAAAAGGCGGACCGGATGCAAGTGACCGTGACCTTGCCGACTTACACTCCATCGTTCAGAACAGTCACGATTCTGGCGGATGCCGCAGGTATTCTCAAATGGCACATAGATGACCTACAGATTTTTGAAACTAGACTTGATTTCTTCCAACTGGACTTCAAGTTCTACAAGGATGGGGTGCTCTTGGAGGAGTTGGAGGGTTCATACGCTCGCCGAGCAGGTGACGATTTCAACGTTATACGGCTACGTACCTACCTCATTCCGCCGAGGACCCTCATCCGTGAGCAGTACGGCCGCTTTGATGTGATGTTCAATCCAGCTGCACCCGCTGCGAAGCGCATGGAATTGCGCTATCGGCTGAATGGAAAGTATGTGGAGGATTTTGCAGCGGCATCGTTGACGGCAGACGCGCAGGGAAAATTCAAGTTCGACGGCATGATGCTGCGCGATGGGGAATATGAGTTTTACTACGACCTGTTCGATGCTGGTGGAAAGAACCTCGGCCGTCATACTGGATACTTCGTACGCAATGAGGATCCTCAGTCGGTGTCATATAACCGTGATATCCAATGGGTAATCAGTATTCCGGCAAACGGTGGCGCCATTCATCGCCGCCAGGAGCGCAACGCCTTCGGGGATGTCATCTCCGAGATGGATGGTCGTGGCTCGCCTGGCGATGGCGGGGCGTACACCACCTCAATGGTCTATAACACTCTGGGCAAGCTGATCGACCGGATCGGGCCCGAGTCGTCCATCTACCCGAGCAATGACACTCCGGTACGGCTTAGGCCAACCACGCACTATGGCTACGACGCCAACGGCAACCTGACTTTGGTCAAAGATGCCAACGGCAACTCAAACTGGCAGGACTGGGAATACGGTTTGGAGAAGGCCGCGGTGCGCTCCGAACTGCATGCCGATGGCGGCGGGCGAACGAACCTGTACGATATCCTGGGAAACCGGAGTGCGACGACTGATGTCGTTGACAGGAATGCGGCAGGGGTCGTGACGGTCGCGCGCCGTACTGATTACGTTTATGACCTGATGGGGCAATTAAAGCAGGTCCTGCGGCCGGTAGACCCGAACAAGGGCTATGCGCGCAGCATAGACGGATATGAGTACGACATCCTGGGCAACCGGATTGCCGTAACGAATGCCCTGAATTTCCGTACGCGGACGTACTACGATGTCGATGGGCGAGTAGTACGTACCGTGTCAGCGGATGGTTTGGCGACGAACATCTCGTATACCTATGACAGTGTTATCGGCACGGTGGGTGCTCGCAGCATCGGAGGCTGGCGCCGGACAACCCAGATCGAGAATGAGACCCGCAAACTGGTAGACGATCTCGACATCTACGGGAGGACGGTGAAGCATATCGATCTGGGCGGCCATGCGTTCACCTATCAGTTCAACAACGCGGGGCTGATCAAGAGCCAGACCGGGTCATCCGGACAGAACATCCTGTACGAGTATTTCGCCAATGGCATGGTCCGTTCGATCGAGGACAAGGCGACAGGTCTGCTGAGCCTATTTCAGTACGACAGGAATGGTAACCGGATCTTCGAAGGCGTGAAGTCAACGTTCAATGGCTATGCCTTCCAGCAATCGAATACCGAATACGATGCGCTCAACCGCATCACGAAGATCACCGATCCGCGCTACACGATCGAATACTGGTACGACGCCGTCGGCAATCGCCGGCGCATGCTGAGCCAGTACTATGACGGGACGGGAATTCGGCAGGAGCGTCAAGAGTACTGGTACAAGTACGATGCGATGAACCGGTTTACGGTGACGATGGGGCAGTTGGTCAACAAGGAGATTGTCCAGGGGGCTTCCGGCGATGGCGTGGCGCTGACCTACAACAAGCTCGGCGAGCGCACTAGTTCGCTCAAGGCCGACAAAGGACGAGCCGAAATTTATGGATACGATGTCAACGGCTCCCTAACGACGGTGCATACCAGCGGAAAGCTCACCAGCCAACGGGAGAATGATGCGGCCGGCCGGGTCACGACCTATACCGAGTGGGATGAGAACAGTCCGGCCTCCGTGACCCGCAAGCTGATTCGGACCTGGAGCAAGGACAACCTGCTGATGCAGGAGCATGACAGCAAAAATGACCGAGGGACGAACTATGCCTACAACCGGGATGGCGCCATTCGCTCGGCACAGACTTATGACAACGTACCCGCCAAGCCCGGGGAATCGAAAACAACCACGCTGACGGAGTACAGCTATGATTACTGGGATACGGCCAAGCAGAGTCGTATCATGGTAACCGCGAGCAATCCGAACGCTCCGGGGTGGAAACCTGGCTTGTCGGATTTTACTTATGATGTCAATGGTCGCCTGAAGACCACGGTGGACGCCAATTCCGACACCGACAAGCGGCGGAGCTTTACTTATCAGGTGGATGCGGACGGGCAGATCCTACAGCGCGATGAGTTGCTGGGCGGGACGGTCGATCCGGCTACGCGCCAACTGATCGGCGCACGCTCGAACCGCTGGCATTCGTATTACTTCTTCGACGGCAAGCGCGTGGGCAACATCGGCAACGATGGGCTCGAGCGGGTGGACTATGCGCTGGAACTGGCGCGGCGCGAGCAGACAGAGGTCAAATCGGACGACAGGTACAGGCGCTTCACTCCGGTCAAGGCAGCGGACTTCGACGAGAACTACCAGCCCATCAACAGCACCTATCCTGGGGCCGTGAGCGGAACCCATACGGTGCGATCTGGCGAGACGCTTGGCAGCATCGCATCGACACTCTGGGGCGATGCCTCGCTCTGGTACGTTCTGGCCGAAGCCAATGGCTATCTGTCGCCCGACGTGGCGTTGCCAGCCGGCATGATGCTGGTGGTCCCGAACAAGGTCACCAACATCCACAACAATGCGTCGACCTTCAAGGTATATGACGCCGGCAAGGCGATTGGCGATACCAGCCCGACCTTGCCGGACCCTCCGCCTCCGCCGCCTCTCCCGCCCGCAGCCAAGGGAGGTGGCGGGTGCGGCGGAATCGGCATGGTCATAGCGATTGTGGTCGCAGTTGTCGCAACGATCGTGACAGCTGGGGCCGCTGCGACTGCAATGGGTGCCACCAGCGGCATTTGGTCGGCGGGGATCGCGGCGGTGACGGGGAATATAGCGGTGCTGGGCACCGCCGTCGGGTGGGCAGGCGCGATCGGATCGGCCGCCATTGGCGGCGCGATTGGCTCGATTGCAAGCCAGGGTGTGATGATGGCGGCCGGCTTGCAGGATAAGTTCAGTTGGAAGGGCGTGGCGCTGGGGGCGGTCGGAGCGGGCGTGGCGTCAGGGCTTGGGGTAAGCGGACTTGCGAGCTCGCTCAAGGATCTGGGCAACGCTGGCGGAGCGATCGCCACGGGAGCGATCCGCTCAACTGTGACGCAGGGCATCGGAGTGGTGACGGGGCTGCAGCGCAGCTTCGACTGGCAAGGCGTGGCGGCATCGGCAGTGGCGGCCGGCGTGGGCTACGGCGTGCAACAGGCCGTGGGGTCGCAGTTGTTCGACAACTGGTCAGGCAAGACAGCACAGGCGTTGATGGCGGCCAACCCAGGAAAGGCGTTCGGGATAGATGCGTTTTCCGGACTTGCAGCGGGCACGGCCAGCGCGGCGGTGCGGGGCAATCTGAATGGGAACATTGGCAACATCGCCATAGACGCGATCAGTTCGAGCGTCGGCAATCGGATTGCCGAAATGCTGGCTCAGCGATCCTCTTACACTGTTGGCAATGCGCTGGGGGCCAGCGTTGCGGGAAGCAATTCGAGCAGCAGCGGCAGGACCAGCCAGGACCAAGCGCTCGCGCAGGCCCAGGGCAGCGCGATGAACTTCGGCAGCGTCTATGGCAATGCCGATGGACCGAGCTACCTGAGCAGTACGCCCACGACCGGGATGTTCGACGGGCTGACCATTGCCTCAGACACGCGGTTCTCCACTTTGGGCAGCGGCATCGCCGGCGGTGCCTCGGGCTCAGAAGCGGGTGGCCGGCAAAGGGAAAATGAGCTGGCCCGATTGCGGCTGGAAGCGGGCTATGACCGGGCCGAGCTTCAGGGCCGTAGCCGTGCCGAGTTCCAAGTTGGCCCCGTTTTGAACGTGGAAATCAATGGGGTCGGTATTGGCGGCGCTGATCCGGTGAGAAGTGATTTGGAGGTTGCACCGGGCTTCTTTGCACAACGCTATGGGATGGCGACGACTATGATGACGGACCCATCCCTCTCGTTGGGTCAGCGCGCAGGCGCACTTGGCCTAGCGACGGCGGTAGCGCCGTTGATGATTGGCGAAGAGGCTGTGCGCGGTATGCTCAACATTCCGGCGCACCTTAGCGAGGGTGTTCAATATCTGGACCGAGCCGCGAAGGCCCAGACGGTGGGGGACTCTTTCCGTAACGCCGACATGGCAGCCGGTCGCTTCCTGGAGGCTGGGCTGAACACGGTTGGCTTGGGGTCATTGGCCAAGGCTGGTGCCGCGCAGCTTGCGGGGCCGCTTGCAGAGTTTGCGTCTCGCGCGAGTACGATAAACTTCGTAGGTTCATCGGGGGGCTTTTCCGGTTTGCGTACGCAGGCCGGTTCGGTTAATCCCGCAGCGTTCGTCGGTGAAGTCGATACGATTGCCTCGAGCAGCAAAACGATTACCGCGACGCGACTTGGCAATAGGAGGTTGCCAGATGGCGACATGCCGTGGGTTTCGTACCAGAAGCACGTGACAGGGAGGAGTTACGAGGAGCTTTGGCAAGTCAACCAGGAACGGGTGGCTCTCGATGGGCGTAGGGCGGGGTATACAATTGAAGCAAAATGGACCGGCCGAAACGATGCCGCTTGGGACGCGTCGCCCTATAATCCAAGTCATCGATATTACAATGAAGGAAAAATCGTTGATCAAGCGACTAGGCAAATTGAGTTGAATGCTGCCACGAGTGGAAATGGTGTGCGCTTTGCCGTATCGAATGAGGCAGCCCAACAGCGCTTTACAACATTGTTCCAACAGCATTTTCCGACCCAAATGGGGGACGGAACCTTGCGGGTGTGGCACGTTCCCGGAAATGGAATGAGGTGATACGCATGAGAAGCATCAAGGCACTAGCGGAAAAATTGTCACAGATTGACTGGCAGTGGGACCAGTTGTGGTGGGAGCACGTTGCCCAAGATTTGGCCTTAAGGAAGAAAGAGGCGATCGCAGGAAGATTAACGTATGCCGATACGGATGGTGAGCTTTGGGATGTGTATTTGAAAGGTGGAGAAATTATCTTTGTGGAGATAAATTTCGATGTCTTTGACGATATAGAATCTTTGTCAGATTCTGATTATGAGGACAAGATTGATGAATATTTTAAGAAATTTGAGGTCTGTGTTGATGATCTAGCCCCGGTTCTTGGAAAGCCAAAATTTGCTGACGGAGCTGCGGCCAGAGGCTTTCCTGAAGACCAAGAAGCGAACTGGCTCGCATTATGGGAGGGAAAGAATAGTCGACTGATGTTGCAGCAAAAACATGAATCTCGAGACTTTCCGCTCCGCTTGTGCATCGTTGTTGCGCCGATCGCGCTGTAAGGCGTTAATGGGATGGACGCCCCTACCCGTCACGGCATTGGTATGTCAAGGTGGGAGCGCATAGCAAACCCTATGTACCGAGCAGGAGTGTCCACCATGAAGACTGCGACGATTGGAATCGACTTGGAAGGGACTCGCCTTATCTGGAGGCGGTGTCCGGTCAAAGGCTAAACCCTAGTGGATCGTAACGTTTAAATGGGAAATATCATTATGCTCACGGAGGGCATGATGAAACTGACCGATAGGGAGCGCGTGGATCTTGAGAAACGGGCCAGAGCAAGGACGGCTCGCGCAGATTCCTCGCGTCGGGCACGACTGGTCTTGCTGCTGGTAGATGGTGTCACCTGGGCCGAGATTCGGGCTGAGCTGCGACTGCAGTGACAGCTACATTGATCGTTGGCGCAAGCGCTCTAACGCGGAGCGATTGGCTGGCTTGTTCACTCGCCATGCCGGGCGTGAGCGCTATAAGGTGACCGACTGTGTCGAGGCCCGTGTGTTGACACGGACCATCAAACACAAGCCCGCCGGCGGTTCGACACACTGGTCCTCGCGAAAACTGGCCGCCGAACTGGGCGACATCTCGCGCATGACTGTCGCGCGCATTTGGGCCAAGCACGGCATCAAACCGCATCGACTTGAGGGCTATCTCGCTTCCAACGATTCGAACTTCGAAGCCAAGGCGGCTGACGTAGGCCGTGTTCTGCGTCGACGAGAACGCCGCGATTCAGGCGTTGGATCGCAAAGATCCAGTGTTGCCGCTGTCGCCGGGCAGGGCTGAGCGTCATGGCTTCGAATACTTCCGGCACGGCACGTTGCCGCTGTATACGGCGTTCAACACGAGGACGGGCGAAGTGCTTGGCAAGACGAGACGGCAGTGCGGCACACTTCGGCAGATTTCGTCGCCTTCCTGCCTGACATCGTGGCCAATCAACCCCACGGCAAAGAGATACACGTCATCGCCGATAACCTCTCTACCCACAAGATCAAGCAGGTCGATGCTTTTCTGGTCGAACACAGCAACGTGCATATACATTTCACTCCAACGTACTCGTCCTGGCTAAATCAGGTGCTGCGTTTCGCCAAGATCGAGCGTGATGTCATTGCCCGCGGTGTCTTCACCTCGGTGACAGATCTCAAGCGCAAGCTCATGCGCTATATCCGCCACTACAACAAACAGCCGAAACCTGTGAAATGGAAATGCTTCGATTTTTTTTCGGCGAGTTACTTCCAATTCAAACGTTACGGCCCACTAGTCGCTTGTTCTTGGCGTAGATCTGCACGTGCGGGTCTGCCGAGCCACGGCACGCCCTTGAAGGGTTCAGTGCCGGGTTCGTTACACCTCGCATCCCCACTCGTCAGGAGTCATGGATGTTCGCCTCGAAGCCAGCCCTCAAGGGCCCTGCAGAGAGAATATACATCCCTGCAATCGCTGATTGCGGCGCATTCGCGCCGGAGATCCCCGCTGCAGCGGTCCACAAAGCGACCACGCCCACTGCTGGCGCCGCTTCACTGGCCGGCATGTGGAGCAGGTTCATCAAGGCGCGGGTGGCGCCGCGCAAGTACGTCGGCAGTGTATCAAGCTGGTGGCCTACGCGAGCAGGCCGGGTCTGCCCCCGGTGCATCCGGCGCCTGGCACGCAGCGGTGTGGCGGCTGCCATTGCGCTATCCTGCTCCAGCGGCGCCGCTGCCGGCGCTGGACGATGAGGCCGACGACGATAACGAACTAGGTGTCGCCGAGCTCTGAACCCCTCCCGATTGGTCGCCTGCGGCCCCAAAAGCGCACTTCGGGGCTTCCGACCCAAGAAACGGCCTTCCTGCGGTCATATCACGGCTTGGAAAGGCGCGTCCGCTAAGGAATAGCGGGCGATAGGGGTACGACTTCGCCTCGGACCTGTTGCGTTTGGCAATGCGCTGGGTGGGAGCCTCGTCAGTAACTCAGGTAGTGCCAGAAGCTCTCAGGAGGATGTGCTGGGCGACACAATTGCGGAACTGCAACGCTCGCCTATCTGGAGCGACTCGCCGGTGGTACAGCCGGGATTTGGCAGCGACGCGGCGTACATCCAGTTGGTTGGTGTGTTTGGAGAGTCGCGCGGAGGGTATGGAGTCCGTGGAACTGGCGACGCTATGGGTGGCCTGGTTCAACAATCATCGCTTGATGGTACTCTGGGATACCTGTCGCCGACCGAATACGAGGCCGCTACTATCACCAACTTGAGCAGCAGGCCATGTCGGCCTGACACAAGCCAAGGGGTCTCCACGAAACTGGGGCAGTTCAGGATCAATGCCGCCGCTGCCCTGGCGCACTCGCAATCCGCGCCAGCACGTCGGATACTGTCGCTCCCGTTCCATCCCCGATAGGCAGATCCAGTGCGGTACGCAACGCACGCTGCGCCGCTTTTGAATCCCCATGTGCTTGCAGCACTAGGCTCTTCGCGAAGATCGCCGAGAGGCTGTGCGGATCGAGTCGCGTGCCGATTTCCGCCGACCGCTGCGCGACATCGAGATTGCCTTCCTTGACGGCGAGAACCGCGAGGCTGCCGTGGGTGTCGGCGAAGTTGCGGTCGATATCCAGTGCCTTTTCGAATCGCGCCCGCGCTTCGGGTAGCTTGTCCATCAGCATATATGTCCAGCCGGCGGCCACCCAACTGCCGGCATGCGTGCCGAGCAGCGCTGCAGCATGGTCGAGTTTTTCGGCGGCGGTATCCATGACCTGGTAGCGCAGGTCGGTGAGACCGGCGCCGAGCCAGGCGCGGCCGCTGCGTGGGTTCTGTTCCAGCGCCTGGGCGAAGAGGGCGTGGGCGATGTCCGGTTGCTGTTGTTGCAGGGCGTCCATGCCGGCGACAACCTTGCCGTTGGCAGAGGCGCTGCCGAGCGTTGCATAGTGCCGCCCCTTGTCGAAGTCGTTGGCATCGAGCGCAATCAGGGCTAATGCACCGGCCAGTTCCGGGTCGCCGGTGACCTGATTCTCGTGCTGCGCGCCTTCGGCCAGGGCCTCGTCCAGGCGGCCGAGGTAGTGTAGCAGCCGGGTGCGGAGCAGCCGCGCTGACGAACTGGCATCATCGTCGAGATCGCCCAGCGTCTGCAGAGCGTCGCCATACGCACCGGCCAGCGACAGGGCATAAGCAAGGTTGTAGCGCAGAACGGGGTTGCTCGGCGCCTGCGTGAGCAGTGTCTGGAGCAACGGTATCGCGCCGGCGGCATCGCCCGACTCCATGCGCGCGAGTGCGCCGATGTGGAGGAGCGCGGGTGCGGCGTCGTCGCTGGCTTGCGCGACGAGGTCCTTGCACAGATCGTAGTTGCCGCCGTCGTAGGCAGCCTGCGCGGCGTCGAGACGCAGGCGGGCATTGCCGGGGTCGATTTCCAGAAAGCGGAGCAGGCGGTCGAGCGTTGCGTCGGACATGATGCAGTGGCGCGCGCTAGGGGCGCTGCGGGGGATGCGGTTAAGCAACGGCCGATCGCCCGCGTGAGATGGTGCAGATCGGCAACCTGCGGAGAGTAGCGGTATAGCGCGGGCAAGTCTAGTGCAGTGTCGCAATCCGCTGCATCAGCTTACCGCCCATCCGGGGGGTGGAGATATTCGTCACCTCCGTAGCACAGTGGACGTATACTCCACGTGAATCCAATGATGTAAGCATGACTCCCGATCTCGCCCAGCAACTGATTTCCAGCATGCTGTGGAACGCGTTCCTGATCGCGTTGCCGCTGCTCGGCGTTACGCTACTCGTCGGTTTGCTGGTGAGCGTGGTGCAGGTGGTGACGCAATTGCAGGAGATGAGCCTGAGCTACATCCCCAAGCTGGTCGCCACGCTGCTGGTGATGGTGGTGCTCGGGCCGTGGATGCTGAGCCGGCTCACCACCTATGCCACCGATGTGATCAAGATGATTTCCACCTTGAACTGAGCGCGGGTCATGGAGTTGTCTACCGGATTGGCCCTTGCATCGTTGCTGATAGCCTTGCGGCTGGGCCCGGCGCTTTTCTTTGCGCCACCGTTTACCTTGGTGGCGGTGCCTGCGCGCGTGCGTATCCTGCTGGCGCTGGCGATGTCCGCCTGCCTCGCGGCGGGCGTGGTGACATATCCGTCGGTTGACATGGTGGCGATGGACAATGCCGTGCTGGTCCGGGCGATGGGCTCCGAGCTGCTGATCGGCATCTCCATCGCACTGGTTCTGCAATTGTGTTTTGCCGCGTTGTATATCGTGGGCCGCACGATCGACATCCAGGCGGGCTACGGTCTGGCCTTGCTAATCGATCCGACCACGCGGGCGCAGACGCCGCTGTTTGGCACGATGTTCGCGCTGCTTGCGGGCATCGTGTTCTTCGCGATTAACGGGCACCACGATCTGTTGCGGCTAGTGGCAGCATCGCTGGAGTTTGTGCCACTGGGTGCGCAGGGTATGCTGTTTGAGCCAGAGCGCATCTTTGTACTGCTGGGGGGGGCGATGACGCTGGCGTTGGGTATCGGTGCTGCGCTGATGGCAACCCTGTTCGCGGCGGATGTGGGGCTGGCGCTGTTGTCGCGCGCGCTGCCGCAGATGAACGTGCTGATCCTCGGTCTGCAGGTCAAGGGCATCCTGGCCATCGTGGTTGGCGCCACTTCGATGCTGTTCACCGCGCCGCGCCTGGTGGAGCTGGTGCGCATGATGTTCCGGTTCTTCGCAGGCTGAGCCATGGCCGAGCAGGAACAGGCACGCAGCGAGAACGCGACACCTTACAAGCTGGAGCAGGCGCGCAAGAAAGGCACCGTCGTGCGCAGCCAGGATGTGGGGCTGGTGGTCGCTGTGCTGACCGCCGGCGGCTGGCTGTGGGCCAAGGGTGACGCTGCGGCGCTGGCCGTGGCGATGGCCTGCAGCAAGGCATTTGCCGCTCTGCCCACGCTGGCGGGTGCGCCGGCCGCGACGGTGGAGGTAATGTTCCGACTGGTGCGCGACATTGCGCTGGCCGTGGCACCGATGATCGGCGTGGTGGCGGCCGCAGTGTTGGCTGCCGGGCTGCTGCAGACGCGCTTTCTGTTCGCGCCGGCAGCGCTCAAGCCGGACATGACGCGCATCAACCCGATGGAAGGATTCAAGCGTCTGTTCTCGATGCAGGTTCTGATCGAGGCGACCAAGGCCTGCCTCAAGCTGGTGGTGTACGGCGCGGTACTTTATCTCTGCATCCGCGAGATTCCGGTGGTGGCCGCGCAGTTGCCGGCGGACGGCCGCAGCGTGGCGGGTGCGCTGTTCCGGCACGGTCTGCGGGTGATCGCCTGGTTTGGCGCGGCGGCGTTGGTGTTCATGGTGCTCGATCAGGTGCTCGTGCGCTGGCAGTTCGCGCGCCGCATGCAGATGAGCCGCCGCGAGGTTAAGGAAGAGGTGCGCCATCGAGAAGGCGATCCGCGCATCAAGCAGCGCCGCAAACATCTGCAGCTCGAGATGCTAGGGCGGGCGCGCAGTCTACGCAATGTGCGGGGCGCGGACGTGCTGATCGCCAACCCAACGCACGTTGCCGTCTGCCTGCAGTACCAGCCGGCGTCGATGGCGGCGCCGAAGATCGTGACGAAGGGGACGGGCGAATTTGCGCAGCGCATCAAGCGGTTGGCGCTGGTGTATGGGGTGCCGGTGGTCGAGAACCGGCAGTTGGCGCGGGAACTGCACGCACAGGGCCGGTTAGAGGAAGAGATTCCCGCAGGCCTGTATACGTCGGTAGCGGCGGTATATCGCCGCCTGCGCGCGCGAGAAGACAAGGGAGACTAGGCCTGGGCGGGCGCGGTCATGGAACAATTCAAGTCATTGTTGGGTCGCCAGAGCGACCTCGTGCTGGTTCTGGGTGTGATCGGGATCCTGTTGATCCTGTTCGCACCGGTGCCGCCTTCCGCGCTGGATTTGCTGATCATCGTGAACTTCGCGTTCGCGATGACTATTCTGCTGCTGACGTTCTACGTCGACCGACCGGTGGATTTCTCCACCTTCCCATCGCTGCTGCTGCTGGCCACGCTGTTCCGGCTGTCGCTTAATGTGGCGGCGACGCGTCTGATCCTGTCCAGCGCGAACGGAGGTGAGGTCATCGGCGCGGTCGGCGCCTTTGTCGTGCAGGGCAATTTCGTCATCGGGCTGATCGTCTTCTTCATCTTGGTGGTTGTGCAGTATGTCGTGGTCACCAGCGGTGCTCAGCGCGTGTCCGAGGTGGCGGCGCGCTTCACGTTGGACGCGATGCCCGGCCAGCAGATGAGCATCGACGCCGACCTCAACATGGGCCTCATCACGCAGGACGAGGCCAAAGCACGCCGCAAGAGCCTGGAGAAAGAGGCCGGCTTCTACGGCGCGATGGATGGAGCAAGCAAGTTCGTGAAGGGCGATGCGATTGCCGGCATCGTTATCCTGCTGATCAACATCATCGGCGGCTTGGTCATCGGCGTGATGCAAATGGGCATGCCCTGGCAGGAGGCGCTGCAGCGCTTCACGCTGCTTACCATCGGCGACGGTATCGTCACCCAGGTGCCGGCGCTGATCATCTCGGTGGCCACCGGCATCATCGTCACCCGTTCCGCCGCCGACCAGAAACTGAGTTCCGAGGTGCTGCGCCAGCTCGTGCGGTTTCCCAAGATCCAGCTCGTGGTCATGGCCACGCTGATCGCGCTGTTCGCCCTGCCAGGCATGCCGAAATGGCCGGTGGCGATTCTGCTGGTCGTGGTGATAGGCGTGTGGCTACTGGCGCGGCGGCGCGCCGGCACCTTCGAGGAAGCGCTGGCGGAAGGCGGTGCGGAGGCGGGCGAAGGTAGTGACGCCGATGTGCCGGTCGTGGCCACCGGCATCGAGGTCACCTTCGCCAAGGGCCTGGCTGATACCTGGCTGCCAATGCGGCAGGTGTTGATAGAACGCGTGGCAAGTCTGCGCCGCCAGCATGCGCGGGACACAGGCATCACCATCCCTGCCGTAACGTTCGCTGAGGCGACATTGGAAGGGTATTTCGATTACCAGATCCTGCTGCGCGGCGACCGCTACGGCGCAGGCACGCTCTATCCGGACAAGACGCTCGCCATTCGCGCGTCGACGCGCGGCGATTCCATCGAGGGCGTTGCAACGCGGGATCCTGCGTTCCAGCTGCCGGCGGTCTGGATCGATCCCGCGCAGGCCGAGGCCGCACAGGTGAAAGGCTATACGCTCGTCGATCCGATAACGGTGCTGGTCACACACCTGACCGAGGTCATCCGCAACCATGGCGACCAGTTGCTCTCGCGCAATGAAGTCGTACAATTGCTCGAAGGCACGCGCGGCCGGCAGCCGGGGCTCGTGGAAGAGCTGGTACCGAATGTGCTCGCCATCAGCGATGTGCAGCGTGTATTGCAACATCTGGTGGCGGAGCATGTGTCGGTACGCAATATCGACGTCATCATTGAGGTGCTGGCCGACGCCGGCCGCCATCAGAAGGATCCCGCTCTGTTGGCGGAAGCCGTGCGCGGCAAGCTCGGCCTGTCGATCTGCCAGCGGCTGGCGGTGGGGGACGATACGCTGTCGGTGCTGACGCTGGATCCCGCGCTCGAATCTTCCATCGTGCAGAACCTGCAGCAAGCCGACGGCGGCGCGCCCGGCTTCGTGCTGGAGTCACGGCTAGCTGAAGGGTTTTTGTCGCGGCTCATGTCTCTAACTGAAAATATGATGCGACAGAATCTGATGCCCGTACTGCTGTGCAGTCCGGAAATTCGGCGTCAGATCAAGGTGTTTTCGGGGCGTGCGGTGCCGCGTTTGTCGGTACTCTCCATCGGTGAAATACCGGGCTCGATGAAGCTCAAGTCATTCGCTGTGGTTTCTTTACAGAATTCCGTGGATGGTGGAAAGCTGGCGTGAGAGTATTTCTGATAAAGAAATAAAGCAAAAAATACGTATAAGATTTCATAAAAACGTCACAAATAAAAGGCGTTTTTTATGGATAATCTTCTTGATGTGGTGTCCGCGATTGTTCGTCTCGAAAGTCATCGTCTGGAAATTGCCGGGCAAATCATCGTAAATCTCGATGGAGCCGCAGCTAGCAGAAGGGTTCTTGTCGCGGCTCATGTCTCTAGCTGAAAATATGATGCGACAGGATCGGATGCCTGTGCTGCCGGGCAGTCAAGAAATCCGGCGCCAGATCAAGACGTTTTTGAGGCGTGCGGTGCCGCATCTGTATCGGTGAAATACCGGTCTCGATGAAGCTCACGCTATTCGCTGTAGTTTCTTTGCAAAATCCAATAAATGGTGTCAAACTGGCGCGAGAGATTTTTTAGATAAAAAATCAAAGTTAAAAAATAGATGTCATAAAATCGTCATAAATTAAAGGGGCATTTCGTGGCGCATCTTCTTGATGTGGCGTCCGCGATTGTTGGTCTTGAAGGTCGTCGTCTGGAAATTGCCGGGCAAAACATCGCGAATATCGCGACCACCGGTTACAAGCGGCAGCTTCCTTTCTCTCAATTGCTTTCCGCCCCGGCATCGCCTGCAGGCGTCTTGCCGCAAGCAGCCTTGCACTCTCAGATCGGCGCGCTCGTGCCGGCCCTGGGGGTTGCCACGGACTTTAGGCCGGCACCGTTGCGCGCGACCGGCGTGCCGACGCATCTCGCCATTTCCGGCGAAGGGTTCTTCCAGGTCGCCACTCCGGACGGTATCGGCTACACGCGCTATGGGACGTTCGCTCTGGACGACAACGGCCATTTTGTCACGCCGCAAGGCTGGGTGCTCCAGGGCGCGGGCGGCGGCGATCTTGTCGTGCGCGAGAAAACCTGGCGCTTCGAAAGCGACGGCACGCTGATCGCCGACGGTCGGCCGGCCGGCCGAGCCGCAGTGATGACATTCCGCAATCCCGCCGCGCTCGAGCGGGCGACGCTCAATCTTTTCCGCGCGCGAGAGCGTGGCATCGATGCCGACAACCCACAGCTGCGCACCGGGTTCGTCGAGAGTGCAAATGTGTCTACGGCAGCCGATTTCGTTTCGATTATGGAGTCTGTGCGCCGGGCCGAAATGGGGCAGAAGTTCGTGCATGCCTACGACGACATGATGGGTCGGGCCCTGAGGCAGTTGGGAGAAGCCGCATGAACAACGTCTTCTACATCGGCGCCACGGGGCTGCAGGCCCAGCAGGGCGCCGTCAGCGTGGTGTCGAACAATATCACCAACATGAACACCGCCGGCTATAAGCGTGCGCTCGTTTCCTTCGCGGAGATGGTGGCGCCGGCGACGTTGCCGGGCTATCGCAGTGGTGCGCTGCCGGTGAGAGGGCAGGACATTCTGCAAGGTGTCGCATTCGATGGCACGACACGCGTCTTCACGCCCGGTGATCTGCGGCAGACCGGCAACCCCTTCGACATCGCCATCAAGGGTGAAGGATTTCTCGAAATCATGGCGCCGGGCGGGCAGACCTTGCTCACCCGTGGCGGCACGCTGCGCATCAACGAAGACGGTTATCTCTCCGTGGCCAACGGCATGCCGCTGAAGCCCGCGATTTCCGTGCCGGTGGATGCGACGTCGCTGTCGATTGCCACCACCGGCAAAGTCTATGTCGTCACCAGCGGCCAGCCGACGCCGACCGAGATCGGTCAGCTAGAACTCGTGTCGGTCGCCGATACCCGCCGGCTGCTGACCGGAGGCAACGGCTTGTACCGGCTAGATGAGAATGCGCGCGACGTCACGCGCGGCCTGGCTGGCGAAGACGGTCTCGGTTCCTTTTCGCAGGCATCGCTTGAAACGTCCAACGTTCAACTCACCGAAGAATTGGTTTCCCTACTGCTGCTGCAGCGCGCCTATGGCGCAAGCGCCAAGGTCGTGCAGGCAGGCGATGAACTGATGGGCATCGTCAATGGCCTCAAGCGCTGAACACGTGGCACGCGCCGCCGTTGCTCTTGCCAGCATCTGTGCGATGTCGTTCGCGCAGGCGCAGGTGACGCTGTGGGATCGCGTCGAGGTGCGCGGCGCCGAGATCACGCTTGGGCAGATGGCAGATCTGTCCGCCTTGCCCGAGGCGTTGCGTCTCGCAGCGGCGCCGGTGATCGTGGCCCGCATGGGAAACCGCGCGGAGACGCTGCGTGTGCCGAAGGCCGAGATCGCGGAGCACGTCCGTCTCGCCGTGCCCGCAATGCGCGACCGCATCGTCGAATCCGGGACGCCCGAAGTTTCCGTATCACGGATCGGTGGACGTGAGGATCGCGCTTCGATGGCCGTGCACAGCCCCGCAGATGTCACTCGTCAGTGCGTGGAACTGGTGCATGCGCTGTCCGCCGGCGAAGCCGTCGGCGTGGCGGACGTCGCGCCTGTGGCGTGCCAGGCTGATCCGGCGCCCGGTGCTCTGTATTACGATGCTCTGCATCGCGTGGCCCGAGCCCGTCGCGACATGTTGGCGGGCGAGCGGGTCGTTTCCCCCTGGATTGCGACGCTCGCAGCCTACAAGCGCGGCGAGACGAAAGAAGTTGCCGTGAAGGCCGGGCCTGTTGTCGTGTCGCGGCACGCGACAGCGTTGCAGGACGTGCCGCGTGGGGTGCCGTTGTTTATGGCCACGGCCGAGGGCCACGCCTTGGTCGCCCGACCGGAGCGAGGTGTTCAATGATTGCAGGATGGCGGGTGCACCTTGCACGCCTGGCGCTTCTCGCCTGTTTCGGCCTGGCTGTCGGCGCGCGGGCAGCGAATCTATTCGACGCGAACAATCCCCTTTCGCTCGGGAGTGATCGCAGGGCCGCCAAAGTGGGCGACGCGGTCACCGTGCTCGTTGTCGAAAGCTCTAGCGCGTCAAATACGGCCGATACGTCCACCAGTGCCGGTGCCAACATAAACGCCAAGTTCGGTAGTTCATGGGGGCAGACGCAGCAGATGACGCTTGGGGTCGGTGACGACTACGGCGGCAAGGGTCGCATCCAGCGCTCGGGCAAGCTGCTGGCGCAGATCAGCACCACGATCAAGGACGTGCTGCCTAACGGCGACTTCGTCATCGCTGGCAGCCAGACCATCAACATGAACGGCGAGAAGACCAGCATCGCGCTGGAGGGACGCATCCGTCCAATGGATATCGGGGACTCGAACACCATCCTCTCAAGCCGGCTAGCGGACGCGAAGATCGACTACGTCGGTGACGGCTTCCTGACCGATCGCTCCAAGCCCGGACTGATCCCCCGCATTCTCGGATGGCTCGGACTATGGTGAGTGGCATGCTGAAACGTTTCGCACTACTGGCCATTGGGCTGCTGCTGGTCGTGCCGTCGCATGGAAACGAGGTGCGGCTGAAGGAACTTGGCCGCTTTCTCGGCTGGCGCGACAATATGCTGGTCGGTTACGGCATCGTGACCGGTCTCGCCGGCTCGGGCGATTCGCCGCGCAACCGCGCGACCCGGCAGGCGCTATCCAATGCGCTGTCACAGTTCGACTTTGCGATTCCTGCGGACCAGGTCCAGAGTCGCAACGTGGCCGTGGTGATGATCTCGGCAAGCTTGCCGCCGACCGCAAACGTTGGCGACAAGCTTGACGTGACCGTGACGTCGATCGGCGATGCGCGCAGCCTCGCCGGCGGCTCTCTGATGATGACTGCGCTCAAGGCCCCGGACAAGCGCGTCTACGCATTGGCGCAGGGACCCGTCTCGGTCGGCGGCTACCGCTACGAGGCCAACGGTAACTTGGTGCAGAAAAATCACCCGACGGTCGGCATGGTACCGTCCGGCGGCACCGTGGAAATTCCGATCCAGGCCGATATCGTGGCCGACAACGGTTACTTGACCTTCGTGCTGAAGGATGCGGACGTTACCACGGCCGAGCGCATCGCAGCACGCCTGAACGCGGCGTTTGGCAGGGACACAGCCTATTCGAAGGACGCAACCGCCGTCGCCATCCGCGCGCCTGCATCGCGAGCACAGATGAACCAGTGGCTCGCGCGCATCGAGGGGCTGACCGTGATGCCCGATCGCAATGCTCGGGTGGTGGTCAATGAACGGACGGGGACGGTTGTGGCGGGCAGCGATGTACGCATCGACGCGATCTCGCTGTCCCACGGTGACATCCGCGTCACGGTGGAAACCGAGTACACCGCCTCGCAGCCGAACTTTATCGGCTATGCCGGACCCGAGGTGCGCAGCCTCATCATCGGCAACAGCAAGCTGACGGTCGACGAGAAGACAAAGGCCGCGGTAGCGACCTTCCCGAACACGACCGTATCGGATCTGGTGCATGGCCTGTCGAAGATGAATGTCGGTACCCGAGACACCATTGCAATTCTCCAGGCGCTCAAGGCGGCGGGCGCCTTGCATGCCGAACTTATCATCCAATGACGATCATGGCACTGACGACAGAACTCGTGGGCAAGGTACTGGACGGGCTGTTCGCGCGACAGATCACCCACGCCCAGAACATCGCGAACGTCACCGCGGAGCGGCCGCAGTTCCACGCCGTGAGCTTCGAGCAGGAGCTCAGCGCGCTGATGCGCGAACCGGCCAGCGAATCCGAGCGCTTGGCGCGCATCCGCGGGTTCCAGCCGATTGTGACGCTGGTTGCCCAGCCCGCGCAGGGCGACTTCCGCGCTGATCTCGAAGTCTCCAAGGCTGGCGAAAACACGCTTCGCTACCAGATGCTCGTGTCTATGCTCGATCGCACACTGCAACTCCATCACTCAGCATTGACCGAGGGCCGCTCGCGATGACCGCCAGCGTTTTCGAGATCAGCCGTTCCGGCATGGACGTCGAGTGGCTCCGCGTCACCACCATCGCGCAGAACGTCGCAAACATGAACACCACGCGCACCGGCAACGGGCTGCCGTATCAGCCGGTGCGGCTTGTATCCGGGCCAAAGGCCGTCTTTTCGCTGGAAGAGCCCCGCCGTCTGGGAGGTCCGACAGGGCTGTCCGGCGTGCAGGTCTATGGCGTGGAGCGCCTGCGCGTGCCGCCACGGATGGTGCACGAGCCCAGCCATCCGCACGCGGATGCCAACGGTTTCGTTGCCTACCCCGGCGTTGACCATGCCGGCGAGATGACGCTGATGGTTAAGAGCCTGCGGATCTACGAAGCCAACGTCGCCATGGCCAACGCAGCGAAGCAGATGTACACCAAGGCGCTAGAAATCGGGAGCAGGGGATGATGAGCGTCGCAGGTATCGAAGCAGTCGCAGTTGCACTTCAAGCAATTGGTATCGGTGCGGCATCGGCCGCCGGGTCCACGCCCGCCTCGCCGGCAGCTGCCCCTGCGGACCGGCAAGGCTTTGCCGACATGCTGCTCGGCGGCGTAGAGCGTCTCGACGTCACGTCGTCGCAGGCCGAGGACATGGTGCGGCGATTCTCGCTTGGCGGAGACCTGCCACCGCACCAGGTCATGCTCGCGCTTGAGGAAGCCCGATTGACCATGCAATTCGCGCTGCAGGTGCGCTCGCGGCTGGTCGAAGGCTATCAGGAACTCATGCGCATGCAGATGTAAGGCGGCATACCCGTGGCAACTTTTTCCGGTTTTCTTCGTGATCGTCCGCGCGGTCAACAACTGGCCATCACGTTCGCGGTGATGGCGTTACTCGTCGTCCTGCTGGTGGTCGCCTACATCGTATGGCGTCCGACTTATGGACTGCTGTTCTCCGGGCTCAAGCCGGCGGATGCGGCTGCCATCGTCCGGCATCTCGAGAAAGAAAAGACACCCTATCGTCTGGCAGACGGCGGCTCGACCATTCTCGTACCGCAGGAAAATGTTCACGCAGCGCGGCTGCGGGTGATGAGCGAGGACATCCCACTCAAGGGCAGCGTCGGGTTCGAGCTGTTCAACAATTCCGATCTTGGCATGACCGAGTTCACGCAGAAGGTGAATTACCAGCGCGCCTTGCAGGGCGAACTGACCCGTACGATTCTCAGCCTGCGAGAGATCGAGAGCGCGCGCGTGCATCTCGCGATTCCCGAAGCCTCCATCTTCCGCAAGAACGCCAGCCGCCCGAAGGCCTCGATCGTAGTCTCGACGCGCGAAGGCACTGTGCTCTCCACTTCCCGCATCCGCAGCATCCAGCGCTTGGTTGGCGCAGCGATCCCGGAGTTGGATCCCGCCGAAGTCACGGTGACGGATCAGCGGCTCACGGCCGGAGGCGAAGGGGCGGCCGCTGCCATGATCTCGGATCCGAAGTTGGAGTTGAAAGCCGAGTTGGAACGCTACTACGCCGGCAAGGTGCGCGAGCAGCTTGGTTCGCTGGTCGGCAAGCAGCTCGCATCGGTTGCGGTGGACGTGCAGGTCAACTATGACCGGTTGCAGGTGTCGAATGAAGTGACGCGGACGCGTCGTCCCGTCGTGTCTGCCATACGTCCCGCGTCCGAAGCCGGTACCGACGCGAATTCGTCTCTGATCGAACCCGCACGCATCCCACGTGCCAAGGCGATTTCCGCCGAGACGGGTGTCGAAGAAACGTCGCGCCGCGTGGAGCAGGCGGTGACCGAGCCGGGGTCGATCCGCCGCCTGTCGGTTGCCGTGGTGCTCAATGCGCCGCCGGGCGTAGTCGCGCTCAGTAAGGTGCAGGAGTTGGCGTCCGCAGCGGTCGGATTGAACACGTCGCGGGGCGATACCGTGTCCGTCGCGGTGCGGGAAGGTTTTCCACAACTGGCCACGCCGGCGCTGCCGGCTGCGCCGGCTACGGCCCCGTCTTCTCAGTCCGAATTCGTCGAGGAGGAGATTATGTCCGCTTCGCCGGTCGGGCCTTCTTCGCTTGACATGCCGAGGAAGATCGTGGTTGTCCTGGCGGGCCTGGCCCTGCTTGCGATCGTCTTTGCCGCCGGTGTTGCCTTCGGCGGCAAGCGGCGCGATGCCGATGGCGCGCCACGCCGTCTGACGCGCGAGGAGCGCGATGCCTATACGCGTCGCCTGCAGGAGCTGCTTGGCAAGGAGGCGGTGTCGCAATGAACGCGCCCGGCAACCCTTCCGCACAGCTTCGCCGTGTTGTGCTAAGCCTTGCCGAACTGGCAGAGGAAGACAAGCGCGCCATCCTTGAGGGGTTACCCCCGAGCGACCGGGAAGCGGTTGTCTCGCTGTTGCAGGAAATGCAGACAGCAGGCGCTGATGACAATGCTTTCAAGGCGCAACTCGAGCCTGCTGACTTATGCCTCGCTGGCGTGTTCGAACCCGACGGCAGCAAGGCTGGTTGTGGGGCCGCCGCATATCCGGATCGAATCGTCGCCGCGCTGCTGGCGCCATTGGCACCGGCACAACGGGCACGTCATCTCGCCGCGTTTCCGCCGGCACGGCGCGATGCGATCGTACGGCTTGCCGACTGTACCCGCGTCACGCCGATGGTTGCACGCGCATTGGCCGAAGAAATCGAAGCTGTGTGTGATGCGCCCGTTTCACCAATAACGCAGGCGAACGCAGCCCCGCAGGGCGGCTCATGGCTTCGGCGGTTGCTGGCCGGCGCCCGGTCTTTTGCAAGGAGCGCATGATGCGGTTGCTCAAGGCGCAGACCGTCCGCCACGCCGAAGAGCGTGTGAGGGCCGGCGCGCGCCGGGAAATGCCGAACGCTGCACCCGTGGTGGCAGCCACCACCAAAGGCAACGCCGCGTTCCAAGGCCCACATTCCGCCCCTTCGGCTTCAGGGCAGCCATCTGTGATGCACCTTGCGGGACCATCCTTGCTGGCCGAGCTCGATCTGCTGAAGAACGAGTTGATCGCTGCCCGTTCAGCGTTGGCCGAGAGCGACGCGAAGATGAGTGCCCGTGTGGCGGGCGAGGCCCGGGCTTCATACGCCAAGGGTCGGAACGAAGGCTACGAGGAAGGTCACAAAGACGGCCACAAGGCCGGCTTGCGAGACGGCGCAACGGCTGCTATACGCGACGATGCAGCTCGCACGCGCAGCCTCGTCGAGGCATTGCAGGCATTTCGCGAGACATTGGACGAGCGCATGCAAGAGACATCGGCATTCGCCGTATCGGTTGCGCTGGGCGCCATCGAAAAAATCGCTGGCGATGCAACAAACCGGCGCGACCTCGTGGCAGGCGCCGTGAATGCCAGTTTGGCCGACATCGAGGCCTCGACGGTTCTTGCTCTGACCGTTTCCGCCAGGGATTTCGCCGATGAAGGGGCATTGCGTATTGCCGTCGGCGCGGCTCTGCCATTGGATCGCATTGCATGTCATATCGATGCCAATGCTTCGGCCGGACACTGCGTGCTCAAGCTGCGGCTCGGAAGTATCGATCTCAGCCTTCCCGCGCAGATAGGAAAATTGCGGCAGGCCTTGGGCGATCTGCTGGAGGAGGAGACATGACGCCCGCGCCCATGCCATCCACGTGCCGATGCGACGCCCCGGACTCGCAGGCCATTCTCGCTCGTATACAGGCGCTGGATCTGCGCGCCTACGAAGGCCGCGTCACGCGCGTGATGCCAACCTTTCTCGAGGCAGACGGTCCGGGGCTCCCGGTCGGTTCGCTGTGCGAGATCCAGCTGGCCAGCGGCAGCGTGATTGCCGAAATCGCAGGTGTCGATATGGGTCGTGTGACGCTCGTGCCTTACACCGGTATCGGCGGCGTCCATGTGGGCGCGCGCGTGGCGGCTGTCAGCCAAGGCGCGGATATGGCGGTTGGCCCCGAAATGCTCGGCCGCGTGATCGACGCACTCGGGCGGGCAATCGATGGCGGCCCTGCAATGGCGCCTAGCGAGCATCGTCCTCTGCACGGCACGGTCGGCAACCCGCTGGCGCGCGCCCGTGCCGACAAGCCGATCGAGACCGGTGTGCGCGCCATCGATACGCTGCTCACGCTGGCCGTCGGGCAGCGCGTCGGCATCTTTGCTGGCAGCGGGGTTGGCAAGTCGACTCTCCTGTCCACCATTGCAGCGAATACGGAAGCCGACTGCTGCGTGCTCTGCCTGGTAGGCGAGCGCGGCAGGGAGGCGCAGGAATTCTGGCAGCACAATCTGTCCGCGGAGGACCGCGCCCGCTCCGTGATGGTCGTGGCGACCTCCGACCAATCGGCCGTGATGCGCGCGCGCAGTGTGCTTGCCGCACTGACTGTTGCCGAGTATCTGCGCGACACCGGAGGTCGCGTGCTGTTCATGCTGGACTCCGTCACCCGTTACGCGATGGCGCTGCGCGAGATCGGCCTCGCCGCGGGCGAGCCACCCACCGCGCGTGCCTATACGCCGGGGGTGTTCGCCGCGTTGCCGCGCGTTGTGGAGCGGTGCGGGGCCTTCCAGGATGGTGGCGCGATTACTGCGATCATGACGGTCCTCACCGAGTCGGACAACGCTGACGACCCACTGGCCGATACGATGCGCGCGCTGCTCGACGGGCATATCGTGCTGTCGCGCAAGCTGGCGGAACAGGGGCATTATCCGGCGATCGACGTATCGCGCAGCATGAGCCGGCTGTTTCGGCACGTCGTTGCTCCGGACGAAGGCGCTGCTGCCGCGGATGCCACACGCCTGCTGTCCATCTACAACGAATCGCGGGTGCTTGTCGAAGCCGGTCTCTACAAAGCTGGCGAAAATCCCGAACTGGATCGCGCGATTCGTCTGCGCGACAGCCTCAACGCGTTCCTGCGGCAATCGCCCGATGTGCGGACGGGGCGTACCGAGGCCGTTGTTCAGCTAAAGTATCTGCTCGAAGGGCACAGGTCATGAGCACGCCCGAACTGGTCGAACAATTGACGGCCGTTCGGGCCGTCCGACAGGCACAGGCGGCTGGCGCCCGTGCGAAGACGATTGCGCGTTCCAATGAGGCCAGCCTGACCTTAGCGCTGCTGGACGATGCGCGGGCCGCGGCGGCACAGACGGCCGACGAAGACGTTGCGCGCGCGCGCGCGGGTGCCGTGCTCGATCCGGCATGTCTGGCGAATGCGGTGCGCCTGTCGCTGCGGTACGCGGCTGCCGTGCGGGAGGCGGAGCGCAGCCATACGGATGCACGTACGGCACTGGCTGAGGCAGAAGCCAGCTGCCGGGCTGCACTGCATCAGGTCGATATCACGGATGACTTGCTGGCGGATGCACGCGATGCGCTACGCGATATCCGGGGGACGCAACTCGACCGTGCCATCGAGTCCTATGCGCTACTGAGATGGAGGGCGCAATGACAATGCGCATCGTTCCGGAAGGCAGCCTGACGAAGCCTGGCGACGGAGCAGCCCGCAGGGTGTCCGACGCGGCGAATGGCTCGTTTCAGCAACAGCTGGCCCAAGCGGAGCGAATGCTGGAGCCGGTTGTGCGCGCCATTTCCATGCGGGGACCGGGTGCGGCTGCCGTAACGGCACAGGTGGGAATCCCAGCGGCTCATGTGGTTGCGCAAGCGATCGAGTCCACGGGGGAGGCCATGCCGACCAATGCGGTACGCCAGCCGACGGCCATACCGGCAGGCATCGGGCAGCGGGCCATCGCTGGCAGTGGGACGGTGGCAAGGCCGCAGATGCAAAGTGCGATCGCAATGCACGTCTTTCAGCCATCGGCTGAAGGCGGCAGCATTGACGATGTGACACGCGCGGCGGCATTGCCGCGGGAGGCTGCCGGCGTGCCCTGGCGTTCCCGAGCTCGCCGCGGCGACCTAGCTGTGCGTATCGATGATGGCGTGACGCAGCCGACCGTCGTGGTGGCGCACGTGATGCGCGAAGGGGACGAAGGCGATGTGTCGCTGCGGGAGCGCATCGCCGGTGAACTGGCGCGGCATGGGCTGGATACGTATGCATTGATGATCAACGGCCGCCGCGACGAACGCGGGCGGCCGTAGAAGGAGCAAGACAATGGCAGGAGAGTCGATTGGTGCAATTGCCAGCGCCGATACGCGGTCACAGGCGCTGGGGCTGGACATCCAGTCCCTGCTCAAGATCATCTTGACGCAGCTGACCTATCAGGATCCGCTCAAGCCAATGGACAACTTCGAGTTCGTGTCCCAGCTGGCGCAATTCACCACACTTGAGCAGACGCGCCAGCAGACCGAGCGCATCGAGACGCTGCTGTCCGTACAGGCATCGACCCAGGCGATCAGCCTGCTCGGCAAGAAGGTCGACGTCACCGTCAATTCGAGCACGCTGACCGGCACCGTATCGGCCGTCGCATTCAACCGGAACCAGCAGGAACTGACGCTGCAGACGCCGGACGGCCAGGTCGTGCCGAACATCCTGCTGTCGCAGATTACCCAGGTACGCTGAGGATCAAGGAGAACACCATGCTGGGTGCAATTTTCAGTGGTTTGAGCGGCCTGAATGCTTTTTCCGGCGGCCTGAAGACCATTAGCAACAACGTGGCGAACTTGAACACGCCGGGCTTCAAGTCGTCGGTGCTACAGTTCAATGAGCTCGTCTATCCTGAGGCCTACCCTGGCGCGGCGACGCGCCAGCCGGTACGCGGCGCGGGAGTGAGCTTCTCCGGCACGCACTTCAACATGCGCCAGGGCGACATCCGCGGCTCTGACGGGCAGCTCGACTTCGCAGTCGGCGGCGACGGATATCTCGTGCTGCAAGGAGAGGAAGGTAACCGTTATACGCGGACGGCGCGGTTTACGGTGGCTGATTCTGGCAAGATCGTGGATCGCGAGACCGGCAGGGCGCTGGGCATCTATGATGGCAGCAACTCGGTCAAATCCGCCTCAGTGGAGAGCCTGCGCAACAATCCGCCCAAGGCAACTTCCAGCCTGCGTCTCACCGGCAACATCACGTCCACGCCACCGAGCACACCAACGCCGACCGATGTAATTGCCACCATCTCGAACGTTGAGATATTTGATGTCAACGGCGGCCGGCGCGTCATGTCGATCCAATTCAAGAAAAGTGCCATCGCAGGGAGGATGGACGTTCTGGTGCTCGACGAAAGCAGCTCCACCGTGGGCCAGGGTGAGCTGGAATTCATCGGCATGTTGCCGATGCCAGGCCGCGAAGCGACAACGATTTCGCTGCGCCTTGGCACCACGCCGCAGAAAGTGGTATTCGATTTCACGAGCGTCACAAATCAGCCGCTCGGCACGAGTTCCGACGTGCGCGTCGCGGAAAAGGACGGTTATGGGCATGGCACTATCAGCACCATCGCGCTCGACGACACCGGCAGCATCGTGCTGAATTACTCCAACGGGCAGAAGGCGACGGTCGGTACGGTCGCGGTCGCGCGGTTTCCGCGTCCGGAAGCCATCAACCAGCTTGGCCACGGTCTGGTGGAGTACATCGGTGCCGGTGCGCCGGCGATCGCCGCGAGCGGCAAGGATGGGGCGGGCAAGGTGACGGGCGCCTCGTTCGAAGCTTCGAACGTCGATCTCTCGCAGGAATTTGGCGATCTGATTCTGGTGCAGCGCGGTTTCCAGGCATCGTCGCAGATCATCAATGCAACCAATGAGATGATTCAGCAGCTCTTCGATCTGCGGGGCCGTTCCTGATGTCTGCGTATCGGTCCTGGCGCCCCGTCGGCGAAAGCGATTTGACGCGCTTCCGCGATGCGCTGCAGCCCGTTGTCCTGCGCTGGGTGCAGACGTGGTTTGGCGATGCCGAGTATGAAATCGCGCAGGAAGATGCCGGCGGCAGCGCGTGCCGTTCGAAGGCTGACCCATACCCGCTGGGCGCACTACTAGCCATCGATGGCGTGCGAGCCTCGCATTCGATCGGCGAGTTCCTGCTCGGCAGTCGTGCGCGCACCGAATCCGCCGGCTCGAAGACACGCGCGCTGATGGAACGGCTCGGCCAGCGTGCGCTAGACGATCTGTGCGTCGTGCTCGGCGAGTTTGCCGATGAGAAAACATCATCACCTGGCGCTGCTGCGTCTCAGCCTGGCCATGCTGCCTATGTCGCGGCGGTGCATGCCACAAGGCATGACGATGTAGAGCCATGGCGTTTTACGCTGCGTGTCGACGGATGGCACGTGACCACGCTCTGTGTCGGCCGCGCTGCGCTGGCATCGTGGATGCCGCCGGTAGAGGCGCTGCCCAATGCGAAGCCATTGCGCTCACGCACGGAAGCCATGTCTCCGCAGGTCGTGCGGGCCCGCGTCTATCTCGGCGAAGTGTCCCTTCCAGTGGCCGATCTCAAGGACCTCGCCGTGGGCGATGTCCTGGTGCTAGGCCGTCTGCTGGAGGATCGTGTGGATATTCGCCTGTCCGGCAAGGACACCAACATACTGACCGGCGCCCTGTGCGCGGCTGACGGCGAGATAGCCGTGCAGCTCGCCACGCGCGATGGCGGTTCCACCAATGCGAGGACATTGTGAAACCCGAACATGACGAACTGAAATTGGCCGTGCACGGCGTCGACCTGCCCGACCCGGAGCCCGCCGCGGCCGGCGCACGCAAGCTCGCGCTGGCGCGCGAGGCGTTGCTCAAGGATATCGCGGTCGACCTGAAGGTCTTTGTCGGCGAGGCAAAGATTACGCTGCAGGAGTTGTTCGATCTCAAGGAAGGCGCGGTGCTGCCGCTGCAGCGCGCGCTGACGCACCCCGCCGACGTCGAGCTCAACGGCAAGGTGGTCGCCCGTGCGGAAGTCGTCGCCGTCGGGCAGCACTACGGCGTGCGCATCACCGAAATCCTGCCGGCCCAGGCCGACGGCGCGTGATTGGCCGCGACGCATTGCAATGCACATCGACTGGCTCCGGATCTTTGCGGCATTTATTGCCTGCCTGCTGGCCGGCATGGGTGCGATCTTCGTGCTGCATAAGCAACTCGCGGCGCGGGGACGGTTGCCCGCCAACACCGGGGCGCCGTCGCGCATCCGCTTGCTGGAAGTCAGCCGCATTCATGCGCCGAACCCTCTGTATCTGATTGAAGTCGACGGGCAGAAACTGCTGCTGGTGCGCAATGCGCAAGGCCTGCAGTTGATTAGTCCGATTGCACCTACCCAGGAATGACATCATGCGCCGAACGGGCGTGATCCGCCTGCTGGCCGGCTGGATGCTGGCCCTCGCCTGTCTTGCCGCCTTGCCTGCGCTCGCCGCGACGGCGGGCGTCGATGCGAAAGGCACCACATCTTCGGCGCTGTCTTCCCTGCCTTCGCGCGTGCTGCCTGGCGAAGCGCAGGGTGTGTCGGACGCTGTGCGCGCCATCGTGCTGCTGACCTTGTTGAGCCTCGGCCCGGCACTGGTGATCTCGATGACCGCGTTCATTCGCATCGTCATCGTGCTCGCCATGCTTCGGCATGCGTTCGGCATGCCGGAAACGCCGCCCACGCCAGTGCTCGTCAGCCTGGGGTTGTTCATGACCGCATTCGTGATGATGCCGGCCGCCGAGGTGATCAACCACGATGCCGTGCAGCCGTTTCTCGACCGGCAGATCGGCGTGCGTGAGTTCGTTGACAGAAGTACGCCGCCGCTGAAAACCTTCATGCTCAAGCAGGTACGCGAGGACGACGTCAAGCTCATGTACGAGTTGTCGCACAAGCCCGTGCCGGAAGACAAGAACGATGTCGGTCTGTTCCAGTTGATTCCGGCCTTCATGCTGAACGAGCTTCGGGTCGCGTTCCAGATCGGCTTCGTGATCCTGCTTCCCTTCCTGCTGATCGACCTGGTGATCTCCAGCGTGCTGCTTGCCCTCGGCATGCTGATGGTGCCGCCGGCCACGATCGCGCTGCCACTTAAGATCCTGATGTTCGTGCTGATTGACGGATGGAGCCTGGTGCTGCGCGGTTTGCTGGGCAGTTTCCGGTGACGATCATACCCGGGCTCGTGCTGTCGGCGGCTGAACGGCAGGACTCAGACGATGCCAAGGCGGAGGCCGTGCTCTGGCAACAGCCGCCGGCCGCGCGCGACGCAGGTTGGCGCGAACAGGTCGTACTGCGTTACCTGCCATATACCCGCAGTATCGCTGCGCGGTTGTTCGCCGGCCGCCTGCTTGACGATCTCGATTTTGCTGATCTGTACCAGCTCGCATGCATCGGGCTGCTCGAATGCATCGACCGCTTTGATCCGGCCCGGGGCGTGAGCTTCGTCACCTACTGCACGCCCCGGATCGAGGGAAACGTATTGAGCGGGCTTCAACGCCTATCGGACGGGCAGGAGCAGATCTCGCTGCGCAGGCGCATGCGGCGGGATCGTCTTGCGTCGCTCCGGCAGCAGGATGGTGAGCGCGCCATCGGACTAGAGCGGCTAGCCGAGGTCTCGGTAGGCCTTGCCATCGGTTTCATGCTGGATGGCACGTCGATGTACGGAGATGCCGACCAAACCGGGCAGGATACGGGGTATGACAGCCTGTTGTGGAAACAGACGCGCAATAGGCTGCTCGGATGTGTCAAACTGCTTCCCGCGCGGGAGCAGAAAGTGCTGATGTTCCACTACTTCCATCATTTGCAGTTCGATCAGATCGCCCTGATCATGATGCTCACGAAAGGGCGCATCTCTCAGCTCCATCGCGGCGGCCTCGACAAGCTGCGTGGAATGGTGGGACCTGACGACCGTAGATCATCATCAATTTAGCCGGGGAGTGTTCATGGTTCAACAGTGCGATGCCGAAACCCTGCAGGCCTTGCTGGCCCAGCTGGAATCGGGCGAAGACGCTGGCGTGCGTACGCTGAATGTGCTGACGACCCGTTTTCCCTCCGATGCGCGCTTGCTATTCCTGCGCGGCTCGACGCTCGCTGGGCGCGGCGATTTGAATGGTGCACGCCAGGACATGACGGCCGCGCTAGCGCTGGAACCTGATTATGCCATCCTGCGCTATCAGCTCGGCTTTCTGGAATACACGTCCGGCAAGGTGCCCGAGGCAGAGACTATCTGGCAGGCGTTCGATGCACTGGAGGCAGGGCATACTTTCCGTGTGCTGCGCGATGGCTGGCTTGCGCTGGCGCGCGACGACGTGCCGCTCGCCGTCCGCCTGTTGTCGGAAGGCAGGGACCGGATGTCTGAGTTTCCCCCGATTGCCCGCGACGTGTCACTCGCCTTGTCGCGGCTGAATGAGATACAGAACAAGGCTTCGCAGGAGGATGACGGAGCCGCCGGGGGCGAGGACGATACTCATTTGCTGATTTCCGGCTACACCACCAAGCGCAGGCACTGACGATCGTTCATGGATCCGATCAACAAACTCGATCGCGCGCTGGGATTGTTGCGCGTCCGCCTTGCCGAAAACCAGGCAAAGGCGCAAGCGGGTACGGCGGCACGGCAAGACCAGGTACTGCAATCCGACCCGCAGCGCTCCCGCAAGACGGACCGCGCTGGCCTGCTGAAACGCATTGAAACCCTGCGGCAGTTCGGCGTGTTGGATGAAGCCGAGCTGCAGCGTGCGGCTGTCGGATATCTGCTGAGCGAACAGTTCGGCGATGCGTTCGTCAACGTTCCAGAGTTCCAGCTTGTTGTCTCGATGGTGCATGAGGAACTGACCAGGGATACTGAACTCGGTGCGGCGCTCGATACCCTGATCACCGGCCGTTAGTTGTTGCAACCGCTGTGCCCTGCACGGCGGATGTCTGCCCGCCAGCGATCGCATACTCCAGGCGCGGACATTACCGCATTGCGGCTGTCAAGGAGAAGTGGGCGTCGCCTGTTCGATGGCGGCAGGTGTATTGTGCGCCGTGCTCGGTGGCAATCCTGAGCAGGTCGAGAACGCGGCCGAAATTGGCATGGTGCATCACCTTGGACTGACGTGCGACCCGGTTGGTGGCCTGGTACAGATACCGTACATCGAGAGGAATGCCGTAGTCTCCATCAAGGCGATCAACGCTGCCCGCATGGTCATGCGCGGAGATGGCACGCATCACGTGAGACTGGACAAGGGCATCAAGACAATGCGTGAGACTGGCGTCGACATGCTGACCAAGTACAAAGAGACCTCGCGTGGTGGCCTAGTGCTCAATATTGTTGAGTGCTGGCGGGCAAAATTGTTCAGAAGGTCGCTCCTGGCGCTTCTCGTTGCCGAAAGACGCAAGGCTCCTTCGCACCAACTCGCCAAGGAAGGGCCGGGCGGGCGTGCCACACAGAACGGCATAGCGGCGGCGGTTAGCAGAAATCAACGACGCCATCATTGTCAATCAGGTGTGTCGAGTTCTGCGTTTTGCCACTCGCGTGGCATCGCTACTTGCTGGGATCCCGCAGTACATTGCTGCCTGCAGGAAAAGCATCAGTGATGCTGGCCGGGATCGCGTGGAGCCGGTGAGCGGTATTGAGGGATTTCGCGCACTGGGAACTTCCCCCTGCCCGCATGCAGGAAGTAGCGTGGTTCGCCGGTCCGAGGGGCCGCTTATGCGCCGGACGGGATTCCGCTGGTTTCGGGATCACGTCGGCGTTTCCTTGTCTTCGCCGACTATTGTTTTAAGCAAGCGATATTGGGCGTAGGCGCCGATGGCGAGAAAGACCATATAGGCTAGCGAGGTAACGACGAGAGCGGTGTAACAGGTCATGCCGTGGCTGCGAGGTGGTTCTTGATGCCGAAGTACACGACGATCCGGCACGCGACTAGGTCGAAAGTAGCGTTGTGCGCGTTGACTAGCTAAGTGCCGATGAAATGCATTGCGTTCGCCACGAAGTCGTCGCACAGGGTCATGCCGCCTTGCGATTCCTCTTGCGCAGCATGCCAATCGAGGAGCTGCGGCGGCGCTCGATCCTATGTCCGTGGCGGGCCCCTCTGTCAATATCGTAGTAGCGGACTTCGAGCCACGAACTCCTTCGTAGTTGCGTGTCGCCTTCAGCGTTCAACTGCGGTCGCTCAGGGATTTCTCGCCCTTTCTGGGCAAAGTGCAGCAGCCTCTACAGTCGGCGACGCAGTGGCGCAATGTGATGGGCGCCTGAGCGGTAACCGCCGGTGGCACCGCGTTAGCTCGATCCTTCCCGAAGCTTGCATTGGCCTTCGCAACCAAGGAGTCAAGCAGTTGAATGTAGTGGTTGAGCTGGACGATGGGACACTTGATCTTGCTCGTCCGGGTCCACTCTATCCTGTCGATGGCAATGAAGGCGGCCAGGGCTTGGGTCCGTTCTTCTGGGTGAATTCGGCTCACAATCTCTTCAGGTGTCATCTCGCGCTCCATCGAAAGGTCTTGATGTAGTTGGGAAGCGGTACCGTGCGCGTGAATCGCCGGCCGGGTGCTTCACGAATGCGATCCCGGCTTTGGCGCCATAGCTACTGGTGGTTTCGGTGCTCGCGCTCATGCCATGGGCCTCCGATCGTCAGCCAGCGATTCGGCTGCGTGCGCTTCGATCTGCTCAATGAACGCTTTAGCGAAGATGTGCAGCATCGGTGCGGATTCGCTGCCGTCGTCATTCACAAGACGGATATCGGTGGCGATGAAAGCAGGCGCGCTGCCGGGTGACGGGGTAGTTAAATTGCCCCTGATAGACCAATACAGGCCCGCTGATAGGACGATGCTGCGAGCCGTCTCGGCGCGGAAAGGTGGCTGGCGTGGTTCGGGGGAGGGCATTGCGGTCTCCATCGAGTGGCGCTTGTGGTGCATCAATGTACTCAATTAAACATTACGTTTATCTGTTTGTCAAACATCATGTTTAATTTTGTTGTAGTGATACCTGATCTCGATTGACCCAATCTGGGAGCAGCAGGGTCAGAGTGAACGGGTGCCTATTCACCAGAGAGAAAGGAAGCGCTGTCGCGCCGCATGATGCACTCGAGAGCGCGGTGGTTTCGGCGCTGGCAAGGGGGGGGGCTTGGACGACAGAATTGGTGGTGGTGCTGGAAACGGCGCCGCCCAATGAGGCGGAAGCGGCCAAGTATTGCCCGCAAGGGTCTTTCGGCTGAGCGGTTCGCTGGCCGGAGAGAGGTCTGTCTGCTGATTGGCCAAGGCCAGCGAAGGCAAACAGGCGCGAATGCAGCGGCTTCAGTCGAAAGTTGACAAGAAGCACATCCTGCAGCTTGGAGGGGGTTGCCGCGAAAGGAGAGGGCGCAGGCGGAAAAGTCCGCGATGCTCATCTGGGGAAAAGGAGCCCGGGCGATCTGCGGCGACAAGAAAGACGACTGCTCAGCGTTACAGTTCGCCGGTTGTGTATTTTGTCGTTGTTTCGGGAGGCAGAACGTTCAGACTGCCAACTGGCACGGGTCTGTGACAAGTTGGGTCGTAGCCTCGAACTTTCCAGCGCTGGGTTCTGGATGGCAACGAGGGGGTCGCAGATGTCCGCGTCACCACTGAGCGGCCAGCGCCAGCCAACAAACTACGCGAAACCGGAACGCCGATAGTATTGCGCTATGCTCGGAATCAGGTGGCGGACCCATCATCGTTGCATGACTTTCTTCCATTCTTGGCCAGGTCAGTTTAGCGATTTCGGGCCCGTGCTCGTCACCCCTCAGATAGGCGAAAAGCGCCTCTGGCAGCAGGCCAGTCGCGCTATGTGGAGGGCTTAATTTTTCGCGTGAACGGGCTTTGGGGGGCTCTCATGTGTGGTGGCGACTGAGTTTCGAATGGCCCCAAGTGCGTACGCTTCGACATTCTCACGCACGTAGGCAGGGGCGTTATCCCATTCGTCCTGACGAATCAGGCGGAATGGCCATGGCCCACCGCTGCCATCCCCCGCGGCCAACGCTACATTGGGTTTCGGGGATTCAGCCGCGAGGTGGCGACTCGACGACTCACCGACGCCCGTGCGCAGCCACGTTGCGCTGCATTCAAAGACTTCCTCTGCTTGCAATAGTCCGGCCATGGAAATGCCTCGGCGCTCCCAGTTGTTTACAACCTGCGGGGAGATGTTCAGGTGGTTGGCCACAGCCGTTGGGCCGTCTAGGCCTCGAAGTTTAGCGACCTCGTAGAGTCGCACCATCGTTTTGTGCATGGGCTGAATCGTCGCACATGTAAACGTTTTGTTGATAAACATGGTGTTGCTTTTAGAGTAAACATAGTGTTTAATTGCAGCATGGAACCGACTACTTCTCGTCTCGAAGCCGATCGAGCCCTGATTGACAGTCTTGGGGGCGCAGCTAAGGTCGCAAAGCTACTGGGCTATGCGAGTCCGGGGGGCGTCCAGCGCGTCCACAACTGGAAGGTGCGGGGTATTCCTGCTGCGGTGAAGCTTGAGCGCCCAGAGCTTTTCCTAGTGGGGCGCCAGGCCACCCACCAGTCCGCCAAGCCCTGACCCGGACTCGTCTGGGATAAACTTGGACAGAAATGTAGGGCAAGGTGCGTGAGTGGCGTAGCGAATGTTTTAAGGGAGAGACATGTCCAGTTAGTCTGTAGAGCGAGTGGTGCGGCAATTTGCCAGGAGCGAGAATCCGCTCAAGCGATTCTCAGAATGTGCCTCAACGGCCATGTAATATCGACGCCGTACAACCCTGCGTGGATAGCATCAGGCGGGATGTTCGGCTTACCGATATACATGTTGACAGTCGGACAAAACTGATTGTCGCCGCACACGAGGCGATGAGCAGTCGACCGCGAAGCAGGACAAGGCAGGTGACTCAGAAATCAGGCTCGCGCCAACGAGACTTTGGCAGATCGGGTGAGATCCACGCCGGCACGGTTTGCCAGCGCTTAGCGCATCTTGAACTCAATGCGCGACTTGGCTCCGGCTTTGGGCACCTTGCTCAGGTCGACGCGACGCTCGCTGTGCCCAGCCACCCGTCTGGCCAGCCCGGTGAGTGACATTCCGCGCTGACGGACCGCTGACCGCACCACACAGACCTTGCTCGGGCCGTCAGGTTGCCTGAATTCACCGTTACCTATTGCGCCCAAACCAATCCTCCAGGCTAGACCTCGTCCGCGGCCGGGCGTTAAACTGACGCTCTCGCATCCCATATCCCTTAGGATCGGCTCTGACTATGTCGCAGGACCTCACAAACGCCGTGATTGGAGTGTGTATGGGCACTTTGATCGTCGGCCTGTTCGCCTGGATGGCCATCCACTCCCTGAACCTTCGACCGGCGTCGCGCAACTGGTCGGACTGCGACTAGTACAGCATCCCGTAAATAGATTTAATAATCATCGGGCTGTTAATTCGGTTGCAGGAGCGTGACGATCACCTGGGCCATCTTGGCGATGGACCGGCGCTTGGCAGAGGTTCCAACGTCCGCTTTGGGGGCAAAAAACGGCGCCATAACGATGGCGGCCGAGTTCGGTCAGCCAGCCACCACGATCGGTTCCTCCTCGTCCAGAGGTTTGATCATTAGGTGACGCCCGTAAGCTTGCGTGACGATCTGCTCGTGGCCGAGCAGGCTGTGCGCAGTTGCCGCTGCTCTTCGGCAGGGTCATATTTGGTGGGTAAAGCTGGCATGTCAATCCTCGATTGCGATGAGCCGGTTTGCAACGGATAGTCCCGGAGACTCCACTTGAACGGGCGTGCCGCCTGATTTGCGCGCGCGGATAAACTGCTCGGTGCGCTCGCGCAGGTGCGCGGTGCTGGTGTGGCTCGCATGGCGTAACACCCCTCGGGAGCAAACCAGAGTTCGATCTGATTGCCCCAACTCGTGTGCAGCGGCGTGAAGTGGAAGAGAAGCCGCTCATCGTGCCGCGCGTTGAACGACTGCCAGACGGCTAGGGCGCGGTGCGTGTTCAGGTTGTTCCAGAAAGTGTGCACCTGCTTGCCGGGGTACGCGATTGCCACGCGCTCGATGAAGGCCACCAGATCGTCGTGGGTGCGCCGCTCGCGGCAGTCTGCCAGCACCTGTCCGGTATGCACATGCCGCGCGGCGATCAGCGCCTGGATGCCGTGACGAATGTACCGTGATTCCGACTGTGCGCCTCATTGTGGCGCCTCGGTATGGGCTCGGAACTGGTGTTGTCCGGCGAAAGAACCCAGTCGCCCGAGCCGGTACACCGGCGCTGCTGAACTGGTGGCCTATTTTGCGCCTCCCGGCCGTTCTCTTGCAGGCCTCACCCTCGAAGCCGATGCCGCGTTCTCCCGCGCGCTTCCGCGATCGGGTCCGCGCTGGACGGATGCTATTAGCGAACAAGCCGGTCGCGGAGATTGCGGCTGCGGTGGGCGTGGCACGGTAGACTGTGTACACGTGGACGGCGCGACTGGACGAAGGCGGCACCGACGCGCTGCGCGCCATGGCCCGTGGACGGCCGTTGTTGCTCGACGATGCCCAGTTCGAGCAGTTGTGTCGTGCCTTGCTGCAGCGACCCACCGAGCATAGCTTTGGCACCGAACTATGAACGCTCAAACGAGTGCGTCTACTCATCGAGCAACGCTTCGGGGTGCCGATGGCACTCCGATGCATCTCGCTATACAGAAGTGATGGCTGCATCTGGACTACATGCGGCCGGAAACTGATGGAATTCGGACGCAGGGGGTTGTAAACATGCGTGGACTCCTTGCGATTACCCACATTTTTCACGCCCCAGACAGTATCCCAGTTCAATGTCGATAAGGCGATGCATGCCGCACCAGATGACCTTATTGCCCGGTGGTGGATCATTGGCGCGTGCGAGATAGCCGCCCAGTTGTGCGAGCTTGATGAGGCTGCGTGACAGGGCAGGCGCCTGCGCGGTGCGTGCCGTATCCTTGACGAGCTGATCAAGAAGCGCAACCTCGGTTTCGGTAAGCGCCACCCCCGGTGGGGCCTCTGGTGCAGATCGATTGATCTCAGTCAGCCAGAATACTCGCCAGGCAAGGATACAGAAGATAGCGATCAGGTTGGTCAACCGGCAGGCTGTACGCAACTGCGACTCTTCAGCCTTGCAGCCGGACTTCAGGTTCTTGTGAAACGTCTCTATTTTCCGGCGCATTGCGTACCAGTCGATCTTTTCGATTGCGTCGACACGTGAGTTCACCGACAGATCAGTTACAGGCGTCCATTCGATACGCGGCCGGCCCGCTGGCTCGCTGCGCTCCGTCGCATGAATGACGGTCAGCCTGAGCGCCGGGTAGTGCCGCTGTTTGCTGACGGGCGGTAAGATCGTAATGCGCCGGTACCGGATTTCCAGAAGCGCCTGCTGGGGCCGCCCTTTCGAGTCGCAAAATTCGATCCGACGCAATCCCTTCACTCGCGCTTCCGACATTT
Source organism: Cupriavidus basilensis (assembly GCF_029335485.1). Taxonomy (GTDB): domain Bacteria; phylum Pseudomonadota; class Gammaproteobacteria; order Burkholderiales; family Burkholderiaceae; genus Cupriavidus; species Cupriavidus basilensis_E. Next base: position 15,075 of record NZ_JARJLM010000464.1, on the reverse strand, counting down.
CATCTGCAACGGTAAGCTCGCCGTCCCCGGCTAACCTGTTAGTGCAGGTACGTACCAGAAAATGTGTTCCAAGCTCACATGCAGCGCAGAGCAGTTCAAAGATGTCACTCTCCCGGTCACCAATATGCACACAGAGATCCGGATCGCCTAGTCGAGACGTTGACTGCCGCAGATTCTCAATCCAGCGAAAGCTTTCTTTTTTCTCGATCGGTATGCGTGTGAAATTGACTTTGCTCCGCAACGCCGCCGTGTCTTTGAACTCCTTGCGGCTCCAGAACTTGATGGCTGTCAGCCCGAGCGGCAGTCCTTGCGGCGTCACCGCGAGGCTTGAATGCATCAGGATGCCGCATTGCGAGCTTGCCTTGTCGCGACCGTATCGCTCGGCTGCGGTCAATGTGTTGCTCGCATAACCGATAAGCTCGGGATGCTCCCTTTCGTACGAAAACGTAGTGGTGTCCTGCAGTACAAGAATCGGGCCATCGGTCGTGGAAAAACGCTGCGCAGTTGCCTCGAAATGCCCACTCAGAATGTGCTGCTCACTGACGCGTTCATTGTCCATGAACCGATAGGCTGCCTTGGTATTGGCCCAGTCCTGGCAGGCAAGCGGAATGGTCTGCCCCATACCCTTCCAAAATCGCTCAAGCAGCAGTCCAAACCGCTTGCGAAACCTGACGTCCCGGAACTCGCTTCCCGCAATTTCCTGATCCAGCCATGACTCATCTTCTGACTGTTTTTTCCCGCCATTCGTCATGTGGTTTTTCTAAACGGCGGCAGGTTAACAGAATTTCTCGCTAAGATGTGGGTAATCACAAGGCATGGACTCGCGTTTACTCTCGACTTTTTTAGTGCGAATGGACAACGAGTCGGGGGCGTGGGTGGACGAAGAATTTGAGTGGCTGAATCTAGGCGATCCCAGGCGGGACCGGCGGGCGAAGGAATTGCTCAAGCGGTTTGCAGCCAAGCCGACGGTGAGCATTCCGGGCGCCTGCGATGGATGGTCGGAGACCATGGCGGCGTATCGATTTCTCGGCAACGAGGAGATCGAATGGACGAATGTGATGCAGCCCCATTGGGAACGTACAGCAGCCAGAGCTGGCCAATTCCCGGTGGTGCTGTGCATCGCTGACACGACCGAGTTGAACTTCAACGGCCAGGAGATGGACGGACTGGGGCCGTTGAGCTTTGCGGCCCAGAGGGGAATGTATTTGCATCCGACGTACGCTGTGACGCCGGATTGGGAACCGCTGGGCGTGATGGATGCATGGATGTGGGCCCGGGAGCCTCGGGACGGTAACGGACAGCGTGGCGGCATCAAGGAAAGCATCCGGTGGATCGAAGGGTACGAACGGGTTGCGGAGCAAGCGGCGTTGCTACCCCAGACCCGCCTGGTCTATGTGACGGATCGAGAAGGCGACATCGCGGCGCTGATGGCTCGTGCCAATGAACTCGGTCAGCCCGCTGACTGGCTGATCCGTTCCCAATACAACCGCAACCTTGCCGAGGCAGGCAAGCTGTGGGACAAGGTCGACGCCAGCCAGGCGCTTGGGGAGATCGCCTTTATCCTGCCGGGGCGCGCAGGCCAGAAGGCGCGGGAGGTCAAGCAGGAATTACGCGCACAACGTGTGAAGCTGCCGGGTCAAGCGGGCTCGGTTACGTGCGTGGTGGCCCAAGAGATCGGTGCACCGGCGGGCATCACACCTGTGGTGTGGCGGCTGCTGACCAATCGCGAGGCGCAGGACACGGATGCCATTGTAGAATTAGTCGATTGGTATCGAGCCCGCTGGGAGATCGAGATGTTCTTCCACGTCCTGAAGACCGGATGCAAGGTCGAGGCGCTGCAGCTATCACAGATGGAACGTGTGGAGCGAGCCCTGGTGTTGTACATGGTGGTGGCATAGCGCATTGCCCGGCTGATGCGACTGGGCAGAACCTGCCCTGAGTTGGACGCGTCGCTGTTCTCCGACGCTGACGAGGTACGAGGTGCATACGTGCTCGCGAAAAAGGCTCGTCCAAAGACACCAGTTACGCTCAATTAGATGATTCGTCTGGTGGCCTCTCTGGGCGGATTCCTTGGGCGCAAGAGTGATGGCGAACCCGGCGCCAAAACGATCTGGATCGGCATGCAGCGAACAATGGATGCGGCCTTCATGATTCAGGCGCTGCGGGGGGACTCATGAGTTCTGTATAACGAGATGACTCCGATGGGCATCAACGACCATCACATCCATCCGGCAGGGCTTCGGATATTCCGGATGGGCGTTCCATCGACCTTCTAGGGGCGAAGCCGCAGTAGAGCGGGATCCGTGCTCGGGTTCTACATCCCGACGGTAACCGCTCAGGGAAGCAATTCTTCGATCCGATTGACGGGATGAGTCAGCGACGTGCGCCTGCACATGGCGCAGGTAGGAGGCCGTTCAATGTTGCCGAGCCGATAAGCGTGTACATGGCTGCGGCTGCCGTAGAAGCGGGTGAGGGGTCTGGATCGTCCCACGGTGCGATGTCGCATGGAGCCACGAGAATCTATCAGACATTCGCACGGCCATCCCGGCGACGTGGCCTGGACGCCATTCCATCGAGCTGGCGTTGTAGGCATGATGGGCTTATTGCCATATTGTCGTGTTTATAGCGTCTGTCTCAGGCACAGGTACGTTCCGATATCAACCGTTCGCGCCCGTCCCCAGAAAATTCTCCTGCGTGCGGTGAAGCCCCGTCCTTCAGGGGCCTGAAGGGGAGGGGCTGCCACGCATCCGATCAAGACAGGTCGAGTCCCTATCGACGGTCTACATTGATATCGCGGCGGATTCCGTCTGTGTTCCGGTCTGGCCAACGGAAGAAGGAATCGTCGGCCTGGCCAGAGGCAATATTGGGCGGCGCCTTCGGGGGCGCCGCTTCCGCGATGCATGGCTCTATTCGTCCGCTTCCTCCTCCACACCGTTCGTCCGGTGCGCGACGGCCGCCTGGGAGCGCGCGCCATCTAGTATGCGATACAGCGCCTGTCGCGAGATTCCCAGAGCGGCGGCAGCCGCCTTCTTCTCCTGTCCGGATTTTTCCAGCGCCGCCCGGACCTCCTCGATCGTCGGCCGCTTTCGCTTCACCGCCCCGTGCCGGCCGAGATAAGCCTCGCTCTTGGTCGCCCGGGAATGACCCGCCGCCTCCACGATCCGTTTCATGCCCAGCTCATGAAGTGCGTCGGCCGGCTTCGCTCCGCCCTGAATGGCCGAGCGTTCGCCGGTGATTCGGTGGTAGAGGCCGTTCAGGTACTGGTGCCGCAGCCCATGCGCCGTCACACGCAAAGCGCCCTTGGTCACGCCATGCGTCCGTAGCACGTGGTAGAAGTGATTCCTCCACCGGTCCAGAGTGTAGCCGAGCGGAATGGTGGTTCGGCTCTTGCTATTGGCCAGCCGGCATGCCGATGCTAGTAGCACGTACTGCGCCTCAAACTCGATCTGGACGTCGCGTTTGAGGCCGCCCTTGGTACCGGCGTCTACCAGCAGAGCACCGTCAACGGTCACTCGGTGTGGCCGTAGGAGGAACGATTCCTTTGCGCGCAAGCCGAACGCCGCCTGCAGTTTTAGCTGGATCGCAACAAAGCGGTCTGTGCGCTCTATCTCCGCCAGCAGCGCGGCGATTTCCACGCCTTGGGCTTCCCAAGTCTTCTCCACTTCGGTGGAATAGGTCCGGCGATACTCTTCCGGCCGCTCGACGTAGTCGTCGAGCTTCCCGACCAGATTGGGCTTACCCATCCAGGCTGCAATGGTGCGCAGATAGGTCAGCTTGTTCTCCACGGTTCCAGGCGCCTGGTTCAGCTTGAGCACCCACTTCCTGACTAGGTGAGTAACGTGCTTCTGCTTCAGATTCCACGGGCTGGTCAGCTTGTAGCCGTCCTCCCGCAGCTCTCGGAATGCGGCTAACAAGTTCACCACGCGTCGATACTGTGTTTCAAACGAAACCGGTTTGTCACTCAGCCGAGACGGGCTCCGGATCTTCCGGAGATGCTTTGCTGCCAGCACTTTAAAGGCCTCGATGAACTCTGGGGGGAGGCCAGAGCGTTCGGCAATGCCTGCGTAATCGATAGTCATCATGATAGCGACTCGGTTCTGAGGTTACGGCTTTTCGTGTAGCCAGCGCTTCCAGCTCGGAATTGGGCTCCTGTTTTCTGGCTTAGCATGAGCCTCCGACATTGGCTCGGTGGCTTGCCTCGAATCGGACGCCCAAAAGTCACGCTGGCTGCGCTTGATCTCTCGAATCTTGGCGAGCACGTCGAGAGCGGACGGGAGCTGTGGTCCAGTCAGCATAGAGTTGAACGCTATCTGACCTTCCGGCTGGTCACGGTTTTGCCCCCTTTCCATTTCATTTTCCTTCTTGACGGACTCCGCGAGATCGTCCATCGCCCACGCCAAGTAGGACGTGGATTCGGGGGTGTTGCACCGAACGATCAAGTACCGGAGGTTGTCCTGCCTCAGATAGAGCATCGCAAAGAGTGTCTCCTCCTGCGTGGTCACATTTAGCATTAGTCCGCTCTGCGACTCACAAAGCTCTGTCACGGCCGGCGCCACAGAAATGCCGCCGAGGAGTGCGCAGACGTCCGCCGCGCAGTACCACAGCTTTTCATTCCCGTCCCGAAAGCCGCGAACGGTTTTGACGGCATCTTGACCAAACGGCAATGGCTCGACGTGATGATTGGCCACACCACCTTCACGATTCGGAATCGCTAGCTTAGGCAATATTTCCTGTGTCATTAGTCTGCGCGGGAACCACGGCCTTCGTGCCGGGGAGGGATAGCGCGCGACGCGAAGCGTCGCCCCTGTGCCCGCTCTCCTTTGTAGAGTGCGCTACGAGTGAATAACAGTATCCGGCGCCGCGCTACAGGCTCCTGCAATAGCGGTGGGACACGCCCTGGGTGGCGCCAGCTGACGTCTGAATGTTGAACGAGTCGGTAGCGTGGACCGCCACTCGGCCGAACTGGGTGCCAGCTTCCTTTCCTATCAGTACCTTGGCGTGAACCAGGTCGCCCATCTGGAAGCCCTTCGTCTGCTTGCAGCGTACAAGGTAGCCGCGCGACGGTGGCGAGTCGCGTGCGGCGCATCTGACGGGCTGTGCCAGTACCTGCCTATGCCAGATCGTTACGACAGCGCCCATGCACCGTGCAACGATAGCGCGGGTCTTGGGCAGATCAAGACGTCGCCAGTTGTACTCGGTGCGCGAACCCAAGCCATTGCCGTGTCGATATGGTGCTGCAGTCGGGGCACCAGCCAGCCTCCGGGCCAGCGCTGATTGTCGAACTGAGCGGCGCAATAGCGGGGCTTGCGACTGCGGCGCGGTTGGTGCATCGTGCCTGCTCGCGCCGAGATTCAATCGGATCAGCAGGCCGCGGTGGATCAGCTGAGCCAGGAATAACGCGACTGCGTGGCACCTCAGTACAGCGGCATTGGCATCGACTTCGCGCACAACAGCAACGCCAGTAACTTTGCAGTCTGGGTCGAGTTCGACGCGCCTCGGCTGGATGATCCAATCCGCTTGGTGGCGGTCGTCCAATCGGATGGCGAGCGGTATCAGGCGGTGCTCACATGCGCGACCTCGCTCGGATGGTTGATGGGCTCGCTTCTCGCTGGACGGCATCGACGCTTGGCCGCTTCTGTCCAACACGATGATTGCCATGGTAATTCCCCTCATTGTTACGGGCCTGGAAAGGCCTCTCTCCCGAGAGGTCTCCCCTAGGCAATGTTACGAACTGGCGATGTGCCAGGATCCGTTTTGTGCTTACCCTGTGGCTTGTCTGCAATCTGGGTTTCCGGAAGTTGGGATTGCGTGAAGCATCCCAACTTCGATCTTGCCCCTGCTCACAACGGAGCAGGCCTGACCTAGAATTCCGCCGTTCAGGGCAGCGTTGCCTGCTGCAAAGCCGGAACCAAATTCAGTTCCGAAAGCGTCTCCCAAGTGACAACCATCCTTTGGGCTAAGTCGAGGTCAGTTCCCAGCAAGTGCGCGATGTCCGCATAGCCGCGCCCCCTCGCATGCAGCATCGCTGCATGGTGAAGCGCCGCCAGACGGATCCTCACCGTTGTTTCCCGGCGGCCTCTCTCGGCCTCGAGCGCTGAGATGCGGAAGTCCTTCTCCACAAGTTTGAGGTGGAGGCGCTGAATGTCATACGCGAGAATGCGGTTCACTTCCGGAAGCTTGGCGACAGTCCGACAAGCTTCCTCAAGGGCCTTGGTGGAAACGTGGCTGAAGGCTCGTGTCTGGACTTCCGGCGTACAGACTTCACGTGACCGCAGCGCCGGTAACACTTCGCGCGTAATCCATACCCGGAACGACTTGACCGCTGCGAGCTTGCTGCCGCAGATCAGCATATAGAGATTGGCTTCGCTGATATAAGCCAAGCTCTGAACTCCGCTGCTCGTAGGCGTGTCGAACTTCGCTCTCCCCTCCGCATCCTCACAAAGCTTTTCGACTGCCGACATCGAGTTGTTGTAGCCAAGGACTCCGCAAAGGTCTGTCACGCAAAACCAGGATTGGCCATCCTTGTCAATCAGAGCACGGACAGCTTGTTCCTGATACGTGAATTGGACTATGTCCTGGGATGGTGGCCGCCGGTCGGCCATGGTGCCAAATACCTCACCATACATAAATAACCTCCTTTCTCGGGTTTCCAAGAGCGCTAATAGATCCCGCGCCAACTAGGCCGCCGTATTCGGCACGCCTTCCAATATTTATACAAGGCGGTTTGTGTCACGCAACAACCGAATTCACCTGTGATTTTGATTGAATTTGGGGTTCGCTCACTTCTGCGTACGCGTTCAATCCAATAGCTCCGTCCTTTAGCGATTTCGCCGACTAGCCTGGTGCGTGGAGCAGACGCAACCTGACCATCGCAGCAACGTTTCCGTCGCTGCGCCCACGCACCCTACCTCTGGCCGTGGATTCTGTTTTGGCATTCTTGTGCAGGCTGCCACAGGCCTGTGTTGTCGGCTGAACCGCGGGTAATACGTATGCGGCCACCCCACATGACCCGACTATCCCGCCGCTGTGTGTTGGGCTTCGTGATCGGTGTCCTCGCCTCCTGGCGATCGGGGTGTTTTGATCTTGAGTGTCTTCTTTCGCGTGTCCGTGCCCGGACAAACTGTGTTCCATCGCGCCGCATAGGCCAAAACCGCCCGCAGAGCTAGAAGCCGCCATGCGTCCGGCGTCCTCAGTACTGGCAATCGTAGGTTCGCTAATAATCGGAAGAAAGCCAGTCACCATGGGATCCCGGCACGAGTGTGCGGCGTCCACAAAAGACTGGCTTTGGAGGTCGCTGCTCCGCGTCTGCTGAGCGGGCGACGTGATTTTGAGTACAACTGCCGTTGAGGTCGGCACCTTTAAATTCTGGGCCCGTCGTTACCCGGGCATGTGGCAATGATCGCCGATTTTACGCTGCTTATGCAAGAAAATATCGTGATGCTTCCGTATTGGTTTCTCAATAAATTGGAGGCTGATTGTTCAATGCTAAGAGCATGGTCATATATAATTTTTATTGTTGATAACAATTTGTCGTAAATCAGATCTTGCTTCGATGCTGCTCATAGCATTGTCACACTATGTGATTTTTTTAGGGAATATACAAAATTTCTTGTGGAAAGTCGCGACGTTGTTGCGTAAATCCGGTGTCTGGTAGCGGCCTGACATTTGCGCGCAACGGTCGAGGCGGTGCCTCTGTTAAGGAAGGTCTGCATAAGTCCACGTTTTGATGTCCTCGAACGTTGATGCGAGGAACCACTGAAAAGGGCGAACAAGATGAAACAGGCCACCCTTGGACTGACCTGTCGACCAAGCGCACTCACAAGCGCGAGTTCCTGGATAAGATGGATCAAGTGGTTCCCTGGGCGGAGCTGACATTGCTGATAGAGCCGTACTACCCAAAAGGTAAGACTGGCCGTCCTCGATTTGGGAGGCTTGTGAAGTTGCGCATTCACTTCCTTCAACACTGGTTCGGACTATCTGCCCCGGCCATGGAAGATGCGTTGCATGATATTCCCCTGTATCGGGATTCGCCTGACTGGATGAAGGCATGATGTGGCTTCCGGATGAGATCACTATCCGTCGCTTCCGGCACCTCCTGGAAGCGCACGATCTGAGCAACAAGATGTTTGCCATAGTCAGCGATCTCCTCAGCGCTAAAGGCCCGATGCTGAAGACTGGCACGGCAGTGGATGCGACGTTCATCTCGGCACCCAACTCCAGCAAGAACGCTGGTGGCGAGCGCGACCCGGAAATGCACTCGACCCAGAAGAGCGGGAACTGGTACTTCGGGATGAAGGCGCATGTGGGTACTGAAAGTAGCAAGAGTTTCTGTTTCACGAGGTAAGGTATTGATGAAACCGGTTGTTCCATCAACCGCATCATCGAGCAAGCCAAATGTGCTGACAGGCTTGAGCCAAAACGGCAAGCGGCAAGATGTGGCCCCTGTGAGCTGGGCCATCATCGACAGAATGCCGCCGGCGAATAGGAAAGATCCGACTCGCTTTGAAACTCATGTGGAACAGGGTAAGCCCGTAACGCTGCCTCTCCAGGCAGGCGAATCGCAAGGAACCTTGTTGGTGTTGCGCGTATAGGAACACGGAAAAGGCGAAGGCCTTTCTGTAATGGGAAGGATACCGACTGCGACATTGTCGGACGCGAAAGAGGGCAGACTGCGGACCACGAAGGTCTGGCGACTACGAACGGCGCCGTCAAGCTCGGACTTCGCGAAGGCATCGTTTCCGTACCAGATCGATGTCGAGGTGAAGGAATATCACGCCGACGGCTCGTACTTCGAAGCGCAATACCAGGGCGTGTCAGTTGGCGTGCCGATGGCGCCCGCTCACGCGCGCAGGCTCGACGGCCAAACGAAGCTCACGGTTCAAGGTCAGTTGCGTGTGCTCGACGACGACTTTGTGATCATGCGCAACGCGTCGGACAAAACGGCGGACGGCACGACTATCCCGGTGCCGGAAACGAAAGTACCCGCACGGTGCACGCCGACTGTTGCCTCCAGCGCGGCGCTGAAGGGCGGTGATTTGGGCGGGTCGACGCGATTTGCCGGCGCTGGTGCCGGCTCTGGCGGCGTGCTGGCGAGCAAGACAGGCGGCTCGTGCACTCGATAACGGTCCATCCAGCATTCAGCAGATGAAGAACGGGACGCTGCCGCTCCGGTTCCCCTGTGTCGGGATCCACAATGCAGCCGTCTGCGCCTACATCATGAACAAATGGGGGGCTCAGTTTTACCGTGAGGCGAAGGCGAAGTTGAGCCAGTGCGTCTGGTTTGATGAAGCCTCGCGCAGTTCCTTTTGCGCAAATGGCCCCCTCACGGGGCTAGTGGAACACAACGTTTAAATGGGAAGTATCATTATGTCCATGGAGGGCTTGATGAAACTGACCGATAGCGAACGCGTGGAACTTGAGAAACAGGCCAAAGCAAGGACGGGTCGCGCAGATTCCTCGCGCCGGGCGCGACTGGTCTTGCTGCGGGCAGATGGTCTCACCTGGGCCAGAACTCATTCCAAGTGCGACACGTGTCGCCGTCCGCCGCGCGTGAAGCGGCATGAAGTTGGGATGGCAAAGCTCTTTCTTGCCTTGTCACATTCGACAACAAAAGTTGAAGCTGTGACCTGCTGTACGACCAGCAGTTGCCTACCTGGACATGCGCGATGGGTAACCGTTGGGTGTGAAGCTCCAGGGACAATGTACTTCTTGAAGACGGAACGTCTTGGTGACAAGATCGGCCGACACTGCCAGCCGCCGTGCGGTGTGAAGGCTAGGCAAGTTCCGTATGCACAACGTAAGTGAACTGTCGTTGGAATCCTCGTTAAGTTCGAAGAGCCAAAGCTGCTGACAGGCTCTGACCAAAATGGCAAATGGCCGGTTGCTTCTTTTTGAAATGGAGGCACGTCGTCAAGGCGCCATCGGGGAATAGACGGGTGCTAACCGGATAGGCTCGTCGGAATGACGGGTCGACAAGACTGGGAACGTGGTAAGCCCGATCCTTCGCCATGACTTCAGTGTATCGAAGCCGCGGCAGGGGACCCGCAAGGAAAACTGTTGCGGGAGCGGGTAAGAGAACGCGGAGAAAGCGAATGCTGGGCTGTAATGGTCCGGATAGGGGTTCGAACTTTGCCCCGGCCCGAAAGGGCGCAGACTTCCGCGAGGTAGTAGCTGGCGTGGGCCAGTATCTGAGGCTTGTTTGCAGGGCAGCTTGGAAGAGACTGTCGCAAGGCAGTTCAGCGCCTTGCTCCCAGTGCTGGGGGAGCTAACGATAGGACGTTCGCGTAGGTCTCGTGCTGCGTGGAGCAAGACCGACATCGGCGCTAGGGTGTTTCAGCGAGGCCTGAGTTGTATGCGGGGAAACTCGCTCGTACAGTTCTTTGGGGAGGGAGCGGCGGTAACGCCGTTCTCTTACCCGCTAACGAAGGCTCCTCGCGCTGAAGGGTGCGCCAGCAAATGAGACAGCAGACCAGCTTGAGAAAGGCTTCGTGAATGTCTGCGCGACGCTCGAAGCGGGTGCGCAGACGACGGAATGCGTGCAGCCAGGCATGAGTACGCTCGACGACCCAGCGGATCTCGCCGAGTCCACTGCCGTGGGGCTGACCGCGCCGGGCGATCGAAGTCGGGATGCCAGCGGCGTGCCGCGGCCGGCGGTACTTGTCGTGGTCGTAGGCGCGATCGGCGTAGATCCGACCTAGCTTACGCTGGGGACGGCCTCGGCATCCCCGGATAGCGGGAATCGCTTCGATGAAGGGCAAGAGTTGGGTAATGTCGTCACGGTTCGCCCCGGCCAGGATGACCGCGATCGGCTTGCCGCTGGCGTCGGTGGCGACGTGGTGCTTGGAACCGGGTCGCGCGCGATCGGTGGGGTCCGGTCCTGTTCTTGGCCCGCCCCAACCGCTCGAACTGAAGAGGAGTCGATGATGGTGCGCGAGAAATCGATGCGATCAGCCGCACGCAGCTTTGCCAGCAGGATCTCGTGCAGCCGATCCCATACCCCCGCAATTTGCCAAGCGCGTAGCCGGCGCCAGCAACTGACTCCAGAGCCGCAACCCATTCCGCTGGGCAGTTCGTTCCAGCGGATGCCGCTTCTCAGCACAAACAGAATGCCGGTCAATGCGGCCCGATCCGACACCGGCATGCGTCCCGGATACCGGAATCGCCGCGGCTTGGCTGGCGGCAGAAGCGGTTCGATCAATGCCCACAATTCGTCGTCGATGATCGGCTTGCCCATCCTCTCTATCCTGTTGTCACAACGGACGAGGTTAACAGCTTCGCCTTGCGGTTAACAGTACCCAACTGGTCTTTTTGAAACAGGTTCTAAGCTCGACTGCAGTGACAGCTACATTGATCGTTGGAGCAAGCGCTTTAACGCGGAGCGATTGGCTGGCTTGTTCACTCGCCATGCCGGGCGTGAGCGCTATAAGGTGACCGACCGTGCTGAGGCCCGTGTTGACACGGGCCATCAAACACAAGCCCGCCGACGGTTCCACACACTGGTCCTCGCGAAAACTGGCCGCCGAACTGGGCGACATCTCGCACATGACTGTCGCGCGCATTTGGCCCAAGCACGGCATCAAACCGCATCGACTTGAGGGCTATCTCGCTTCCAACGATCCGAATTTCGAAACCAAGGCGGCTGACGTGATTGGGTTGTACTTGAATCCACCGGCGCACGCGGTCGTGTTCTGCGTCGACGAAAAGGCCGCGATTCAGGCGTTGGATCGCAAAGACCCGGTGTTGCCGCTGTATGCGGCGTTCAACACGAGGACGGGCGAAGTGCTTGGCAAGACGGCAGTGCGGCACACTTCGGCAGAATTCGTCCCCTTCCTGATTGGCATTGTGGCCAATCAACCCCACTGTAAAAAGATACATGTCATCGCCGATAACCTCTCTGCCCACAAGACCAAGCAGGTCGATGCGATTCTGGCCGAACACACCAACGTGCATATGCATTTCACTCCAACGTACTCGTCCTGGCTAGGTCAGGTGGAGCTGTGGTTCGCCAAGATTGAGCGTGATGTCGTTTCTCGCGGCGTCTTCACCTCGGTGACAGATCTCAAGCGCAAGCTCGTGCGCTATATCCGCCACTGCAAAAAACAGCCGAAACCTGTGAAATGGAAATACTTCGATCCTTCTCGGCGAGTTACTTCCAATTCAAACGTTACGGTCCACTAGAACGAAAGCGACAATGGCTTTGATGTGGGGCGAAACGCTCAGTTTGGATATCACGCCGTCGATTCCGCAGGTCCGACTGTCTGACGAGCCATTCGCGTTCGTACGCTTGCGCCGCAACAGCGCGTTCACCGGAGCCAATGTTGCAGGCCTAGTCTGCACTTTTTGCGTCACTCCCGATGAAGCCAGGGTCCTGGCCGGACTTGTCGCCGGCCTGAGTCCGGCAGAATTCGCAGCAGCCCATGATGTTTCCGAAAACACCGTGCGCAAGCAGATCGCCAACCAGTGGACAAAGATGCACTGCAACCGCGTCGTTGATTTGGTCAAGCTGGCAGTACTGGCGCAGTCGTGAGCCCCTGCTGACGGCTTCCTCGACGACAACGGAAAGCGCGAGCCGCTGTGCAGAAAAAGGCCTCTGTCGTGGTCGATCGTGTTGCCATTGTCGTTACTCTTACGGAGTCGGATATGGCTCGTCGGACAGGAGATGTTGTTCCCATCCAGTTCCCCCGATCCGGCTGCGGTCGAGACTAGTGTGTGGACAACATCGAGTCGACAACCCAGCCGATTTCGCCCGTCTCTACCGTCATCAAATCTGATGATGCGAATTGCCTGGGCGTGCTCCAAGATAGATACGCGCCGCCGCGTGCGGCGCTCTACCACAGGAGCCCATCATGCGCAAGACTAACCTATTTCTGGCTGGCGTTTTCGCCACCATCTCCGTCGCCGCTACCGCTGAACCCACCGTTCTGATCGGGGATGAATTGAAGACGACGTTCCTGGCCAAGCCGATTGTCTTTGTCCGGGACCGCGACAACCAGAAGGTGAGTTGGGATGTGCGCCCCGACGGCTACCTCTATGGCCAGAATCTCTCGCGCGGAACAACCGACCGCGCGAAGTGGGAGATCAAGGACGACCACCTCTGTGTTACCTGGTTCGGCAATAGCACTAACGATTGTTTCGGACTCACCAAGGACGGTGACACCCTGGCTCTCTATACAGGCGACAAAGCCGCGCCGAAGCATGTCGGGTCAGTCGAGAAGTAGGGCGGCGGTCGAACGGGCAGGTGCCGCTGCCCGAATCTGATTGGGGTCAGAATCGCTGCCGCAAGAGGCGAGCATAGCGGTCACGGTGGTCGAAATCAGCAACCCTCTCCCGACTCCTCCCTTTTTGGATAGATCGGCAGGGTGTATTACGGAAGCCTACCAGGTCGGCTAGCGATTGCCGTCATCAAAATTAGGTATGTATGCAGGTTTCGTCCGCACACCGCTGCGCGAGGAGTTGTTCACTGGCGCATAGAACGCAGCCCATGACATCACCAAACTTGATCATGTCATCGCCTCTCGGGTGGGCCGCGATACAAGTGGAATTACCTTCACGAGTAGGCTGCACTCATTCTCGGAATGAGATAACAGATACAGGGGAGAGCCACAATGATCGACAAGAACTGGTTGCGTCTGATGCCCGTGGCGGTGGCCGCTGCCGTAGTGTTCGGGTGCGGAGGGGGCGGAGATGGAGGGGGGACGGACCCCACGTCGGCGGCTACCCCAAGCGCCCCAGCCGTCCCCACAACGCCTCCGACGACGGGCCCCGCTACTCCGACCGGTGCCACGCGGACGATAGCCGCCATCGAGAAGAACAGTTCATACATCGTGGCACTCAGCAACGCGATGGCCGCGCTACGGACCTGGGACCAGTTCAGGCTGCAAGGAGAGTTCCTGACCGCACGGGCCATCGCTGACATGGACGGGGACGGTGTCAACGACGTCGTGGCGGCCGGAGGGGTTTTCCAGGTGACCACCGGGACACCAATGCGCTTCTACAAAGGCTCTGTGACCGGATTTCTTGACGCGACTGCGAAGACGATCACGGGTCCAGTCCCGTCGCTTGTCCATGCCCGGAAGATGATTCTCGGGGACTACAACGGCGATGGCTTCCTGGACGTTTTCGTGTGCGCTCACGGATACGATGCGCCGCCGTTCCCTGGCACCACCAATGCCATGCTTCTAAGTGCGGGCCAAGGAAAATGGACCGCCGCTAGCCAATCATGGAGCACCTATGTCGGGTTCAGCCACGGCTGCGCGTCCGGTGACGTGCGAGGCAACGGTTCAGCCGACATTTTCGTGACGGATAGCAACAACAAGTCCTACTTCCTGGCCAACGATGGGCGCGGCGTTTTCACGCAGGACACGAGCCGGCTGCCGGCGTCGCTGAGCAAGAAGATGCCCATCTTCACAGCCGAGATCATGGATGTCGATTCGGACGGCAACCTTGACCTGGTGGTGGGCGGGGTGGAGCCGGACCAAGGAGCCATGGTGTTTTGGGGCGATGGTACCGGCAGCTACAGCGATGCCCGCTCGACAGCGATTCCCGCTGTCGCGGGCTGGCAGAACCACCTGCACTTCGCCGCAGAGGATATCGATGCGGACGGTGTGAAGGAGCTCGTTGTAGGCCGCGTACCAGGACTAGCTGGCGCCCCGAATTTCTATCAGGGCCAGTATATTCAGGTCTTGAAAGTCAGTCCGACCCGCACTCTGACGGATGTCACTGCGGCGTGGGCGGGCGCGACCAATACGTCGGCGACTACAACGGTTGTCAACAACGCCAAGCCCACCTGGATTGAATGGGTCTACGTCGTCGATTACGACAAAGACGGGAAGCCCGATCTCGTTGGTTCCGACGAGTGGACCGGCAACTACTGGGCCAAGAATAACGGCACGTCGTTCGGTGCCTGGCAAAAGATTCGGTAAGCGCGGTCGGCGCAAAAAGGGAAAACCGAGCGGTCGACGGATGCCGGCCGATTCTGTCCTGTGTGTCAACTGCGGCTCCGGCAATCACTAGACCGAAGCGTAGCCACTTGGGCCAGTCCATGCGGCTGACCTTCGATTGCATGGCAACCATCGC
>NZ_JARJLM010000463.1 GCF_029335485.1 Cupriavidus basilensis | reverse complement strand
CCGCGCCGGCCCATCGACGCCCCCACAGGGGGCGAGCCGCGATGGTAAAATGCCCGCTTTCTGCCGCGCCGCCAGTCGGCTGGTGCGCCTTATTGGTCTCATTTTTGCCGTGTTGGTGCCATTTCGGTGCCTCTTCGCTACTCTTGATCCGTTCCGGTCCCGTCACTGACCGCCTCGGTTCCCCAGGGGCGGCGCCCGGCCCTGTGCCCGCGTGCGGTTTGCCCGCACGGCCCACGCGTGCGTAACCACTTCCCCTTAGCCCTCCGGTCTTCCAGCATGTCTTCTTTCTCGCTCTCTCCGCTCACCGCCCTGTCTCCCATCGATGGCCGCTATGCCTCCAAGGCCGATGCGCTGCGCGAGTGGCTCTCGGAAGCGGCCTTCATGCGCAACCGCGTCAAGGTCGAAGTGCACTGGCTGATCGCGCTGTCGCAGGCCGGCCTGCCCGACATGCCGAAGTTCTCCCCGGCTTCCGAAGCGGCCCTGCTGGCACTGGTGGACAATTTCACCGAGGCCCACGCATCGCGGATCAAGGAAATCGAAGCGGTCACCAACCATGACGTGAAGGCGGTGGAGTACTGGCTAAAGGAGCAGGTCAAGGGCAATGCCGAGCTGGAAGCCGCCAGCGAGTTCATCCATTTCGCCTGCACCTCGGAAGACATCAACAATACCTCGCACGGCATGATGCTCAAGGGCGCGCGCGAAGGTGTGATCGTGCCGGCACTGCAGCGCGTGCATGCGCGCCTGGTGGAGCTGGCGCACGCCAATGCGCGCCAGCCGATGCTGTCGCGCACCCATGGCCAGCCGGCCAGCCCGACCACGCTGGGCAAGGAAATGGCCAACGTGGCAGCGCGCCTGGCACGTGCCATCGAGCGCATCCAGCGCGTGGAGCTGCTGGGCAAGATGAACGGCGCGGTCGGCAACTACAACGCTCACCTGTCGGCCTATCCCGGCTTCGACTGGGAAGCGTTCTCGAAGCAAGTGATCGAAACCCGCCTGGGCCTGACGTTCAACCCCTACACCATCCAGATCGAGCCGCACGACTACATGGCCGAGCTGTTCGACGCCATCGCCCGCGCCAACACCATCCTGCTCGACCTGAACCGCGACATCTGGGGCTATATCTCGCTGGGCTACTTCAAGCAGCGCACCAAGGCCGGCGAGATCGGTTCGTCCACCATGCCGCACAAGGTCAACCCGATCGACTTCGAGAATTCGGAAGGCAACCTGGGCCTGGGCAATGCGGTGCTGCGCCACCTGTCGGAAAAACTGCCGCTGTCGCGCTGGCAGCGCGACCTGACCGATTCCACCGTGCTGCGCAATATGGGCGTGGCCTTCGGCTACAGCCTGCTGGCGTACGAAGCCTGCCTGCGCGGCCTGGGCAAGCTGGAAACCAACCCCGAGCGCCTGGATGAGGATCTCGACAACTGCTGGGAAGTGCTGGCCGAGCCGGTGCAGACCGTGATGCGCCGTTTCGGCGTGCCCAACCCCTACGAGCAGCTCAAGGAACTGACGCGCGGCAAGGGTATTTCGCGCGAGGCGTTGCAGACCTTCATCGGCGGCCTGGCGATCCCGGACGACGCCAAGCAACTGCTGCTGGAAATGACCCCCGCGACCTATATCGGGCGCGCGGTGAGCCTGGCGGAGCGCGTGTGAGTTGAGGCATTCTCCGGGGCGTGGGACGAAGCCGGCAGGATGCGCCAAAACCGAGCGGAGTGACGACGGCTTGCCATTCCCGCAAAGATGTCCGATGGCCCAAAGAGAAGCCCGGTGCGAACGCACCGGGCTTTTTTCATGGCAACAGCTCTGTGTGTTCGCCAATGGCGCCCATGGCAGCGCACGGACCAATTTCACAAAAAAGCACAGACTTAGTGCATATGGCCCCGGCTTGCCACCCTCTGCGACGAAATGTCACTTCAAATGATTTGAATGATTCCATGAATTCCAGACTGTTCCGTATCCTGGCATAGGCTCAATAATGCGAGAATCCAAAGGGTGATGACGAGAGGCTTGCTGTCACCTTTTCGCAAAGATTATGAAACGCCCGCGACGGGCAAGGGGTCTTACATGCATTCGCAAGCCAATTCCGGCGCCGGCACCCGAGCCGCTATCGGCACGTCTTCCGCGGCCGGCTATGGCGCGACCGCCATCGGGCTGCACTGGATCATCGCCTTGCTGATCTTCGCCGCCTTCGGCCTGGGCCTGTACATGACCGGCATCCCGGGCCTGTCGATGCTCAAGCTCAAGCTGTTTTCCTGGCACAAATGGATCGGCGTGACCGTGTTTGCGCTGGCCGTGCTGCGCGTGCTGTGGCGCGCCACCCACCATGCTCCCGCGCCAGCGGCCGGCACGCCGGCCTGGCAGGCCAAGGCTGCAGGCGCGGCCCACACGCTGCTCTATGTGCTCATCGTGGTGGTGCCAATCACCGGCTACCTGTACAGCTCGGCGGCCGGCGTCCCGGTGGTCTACCTGGGCATCTGGCAACTGCCGGCGCTGATCGGGCAAAACGACGAGCTCAAGGAAATCCTCAAGCTGGCCCACATCTGGTTGAACTACCTGATGGCCGTGATCGTCGTACTGCACGCGGCCGCCGCCCTCAAGCACCAGTTCATCGAGCGCGACGGCACGCTGGCACGCATGCTGCCGTTTCTCAAGTAAGACATGTGCGGGGCCGCCGTGGCGGTGGGCAGGTTCCACCGCCGTGCCTCCCCGGTTTCCTCTCTGACTATTTGACCGAGGCCGAGAAGTCCTCTTAGCGACAGGAGTTTTTAATGAAACGCATTCCCCGCCCGAGCGCGCTCCTGATGGCGGCCACGCTGGCCACCGCCGGTATCGCCGCCAATCTCGCCTGGGCCCAGGTCGACGCCGGCAAGAGTTCGGTCACCGCCGTTGCACGCCAGATCGGTGTGCCGATGGAAGGCAAGTTCAAGAAATTCGATGCCGCGGTGGCGTTCGATCCCACCAAGCTGGCAAGCTCCTCGGCCAAGGTCGAGATAGATGTGTCCAGCTTCGAGATCGGCGATGCCGAGACCACCAAGGAGGTCAAGGGCCGCGACTGGTTCGACGCCGCCAAATACCCCAAGGCGGTGTTCCAGTCCACCAGCATCAAGGCCGGCGCCGCCGGCAAATACGAAGTGGTGGGCAAGCTCACCATCAAGGGCAAGACCCAGGATGTGGTGATTCCCGCCAGCTACCGCCAGGAAGCCGGCGGCCAGGTGTTCGAGGGGACGCTGCCGATCAAGCGCACCGTTTTCAATATCGGCGACGGCGAATGGAAGGATACTTCCGTGGTTGCCGACGATGTCCAGATCAAATTCCGTATCGTGACCGTGGCCAAGAAGTGAGCGCGCAGCGCTTGTCTTCCTTGCCATACCTTTGTTGTTCATCCCCAACTTTCTGCCGGGAGTTCTCATGAAACTGCGTACCATCCTAGCCGCTGTCGCGGCCCTGTCCGCCAGCGCCGCCGTTGGCGTCGCATCGGCCAATACCGTGACCTACAACCTCGACCCCACCCACACCTACCCGAGCTTCGAGGCCGACCATCTGGGCGGCCTGTCGACCTGGCGCGGCAAGTTCGAGAAGTCGAGCGGCGTGGTGACGCTGGATCGCGCTGCCAAGACCGGCAGCGTCGACATCAAGATCGATCCCGCCTCCGTCGACTTCGGCAACAGCAAGTTGAACCAGCACGTCAAGGGACCGGACATGTTCAATGTGGAAGCGTTCCCGGAAGCGACCTACAAGGGCAAGTTCTCCAAGTTCAATGGCGACGTGCCGACCGAGGTGGATGGCGTGCTGACGCTGCACGGCGTATCCAAGCCGGTCAAGCTGGAGATCCGCGAGTTCAAGTGCATCCAGCACCCGATGCTCAAGCGTGAAGCCTGTGGCGCCGATGCCGTCGGCGTCTTCAGCCGTGCTGATTTCGGCATCGACTACGGCGTGAAGATGGGTTTCAAGCCCGAGGTCAAGCTGGCGATCCAGGTCGAAGGCGTGAAGGCCGACTAAGGCAGCAGATATGCCGCTTCGCGCGGTCCGGGCCGGTCCCGGGCTGCGCCTGCGCGTGACGAAGAAAAGCCGGGGAGCGATCCCCGGCTTTTTTTTGCCCGGCGGCATCCCTGGCTGCGGCAGGCATGCTTACCGCAGGTTAAGTTGTCTGCACCTGACGCCCACAGTACAATGGTCCGCCAAGATTCAGTTACAGTCTCACTCAGTCACAGTCTCAGTCACAGTTACCAGGGTGTAGTCGCGTGCGTGCCTGCCATTCAAGGCCGCCCATGCCCGCAACCGATTACCGACATGTATCCCAGCAGTACCCCCTGATACTGGTCTAGCGTAGCGATCCATCGCCCTACGAGCTGTACCCGGCCAGTCGATATCCGATGTTGAACTGGGCGGTCGGCAGCGTTTCTCGGATTTCTCTGGCGCAATACCGTGTACTCCCAAACGCAAATCGATCCAGTGGTCAGTTTCCGCAACTCGCAGGGCGAGCAGGTGCGGGGCACAATCGTCAATCTCCAGAGAAAATCTCTGGTGATGGAAGTCTACAATCCCTATTCCATCGTGCAGGTCAGCGAGGTGCTGTCGGACCTGGCGGTCAAGATAGGGGCGAAGCACGCGTACTTCGGTAAAGCCGTGGTGATCAGCCTGGTGAATACCGGCCTGACCGCCGTGGTCTCGGTCACGCTGATCGAAGAATGGCGCGAGCTATCGGAAATGACCGGTGGGGCCAGCTCTGTCGGCACCGAATCGCGCGCTTTCGTGCAGGATTGGCAAGACCGCTTCCGTATCCGCCGCGACTACCAGATCGTGGTCAACGAGATGCGCGCGTTCCTCTCCGATGTCTCCCGCTGGGTCGAGCAGGTCGATATGACCACGGCCTTGCCCAAGGAAGGCGATGTCTTGCGGATGGACGTGTTCCAGGAACTGGCCTATCCGATCGGCGACCAGATCCGGCACTACTCGGCTTTGCTGGAGGGGGAGGCGCTGCAGGTCGAACCCGAGCTGGCGCCGGTGCACCGGACTTACACCCAGTCGGCGCTGCACCCGCTTCTGCTGCGGGCGCCTTTCGTCTTTCGCACCTACACCAAGCCGCTGGGCTATGCAGGCGACTACGAGATGGTGAACCAGCTGCTGTCGGACCCGCGCCAGGGACCGACTACTTACTTCCAGATCGTCAACGCAACCTTCCTGCAGTCCGCCGTGGCTGCTGCGCACCGCAACCGGATCGACCTCCTTGTCGACTATCTTGTGCGCATGGCGGAGCGGGCGCGTGCCGCCGGGCGGCCCTATCGTCTGCTCAATGTGGGTTGCGGCCCTGCGGTGGAGATCCAGCGTTTCATCAAGGAGTACCCCAATCCGGAATTGCTGTCATTCCAGCTGGTGGATTTCAGCGAGGAAACGCTCGCCTATACACGCAATCATATCGAAACGGCCCTGGCCAGCGCCGGCGCCAAGGTGCAGGTCGAGTACCTGCACCATTCCGTGCATGATCTCCTGAAGCGGCGCATCTCGCCGGACCCGTCCCTGCAGGAATTCGACTCGGTCTACTGCGCGGGCCTGTTCGATTACCTGTCCGACAAGGTCTGTGCCCGCTTGCTTAGCTACTTTGCCTCGCGCACTTATCCGGGCGGTGCTGTGCTGGCCACCAATGTGCATTCCAACAACCCTGAGAAATTCAGCATGGAACACATGCTGGAGTGGTACCTTATCTACCGGGATGAAGCGAAGATGGAAGCACTGTTGCCGCCCAATAGCCGCGATCCCCGCGTGTACGTCGATACTACCGGCGTCAACGTGTTCGTAGAGGCTACCGTGGCCGAGTTTCCCCTCTAGACCGGTGCACTCATGCTGAAAAAGGTCGCGAGCGAATACTCCAACTACGAATCCGAGTTGCGTGAATTCCGGCTGCTGAGCAGCAAGGCCGGGGCACTGACGGCGATCGTGCTGGTGATGGCCGGCGTGCTGCTCGACTATGGCATCTATCCGCACGAGCAACTGCGGTTTTTCCTGGCCCGGCTCGCCATTTCTCTGCTGATTGGCGTGATCTACGTGCTGCTGCCTACTGCTTTCGGCCGCCGTTTTGTTCAGCCCCTGACGCTGGCCTGGCTGATTTTGCCCCAGTTGATGATCGCGTGGATGATCAGCGTGACCGAGGGGGCTTCCTCCATCTACTATGCCGGGCTCAATCTTGTCATCTTTGCGGTTGGCATCGCGCTGCCGATGGGCATGTGGCAGACCATCGGCTTTGGCGCCGTAACGTACCTGTTTTACTTCCTGGCTTGCCTGATCAGCCCGTCTGGCTTGTCCGACCGGCCGCACTTTATTGTCAACTCGATCTTCATCCTGTTTTCAATCACGGCGAGCGCGGTTTACACGTTCTTTAATGAGCGGGGACATTTTCACCTGTTTCGCCTGAAGGAAGAGGTGGCACACAAGAACAGGGAGCTCGCGGAGATCAACCGTAGTCTTGCAGAGATCAAGGGCCAGATGCTGCAACAGGAGAAGATGGCAGCCATCGGTACGCTGGCAGCGGGCTTGCTTCACGAGGTCAACAATCCGGTCAATTTCTGCCTGATGGCTATCGAGGTTGCAATGGAGGAGCCGCAGGCCAAGGAGAATCCTTCACTGGAGGAGTGCCTGGTCGACGCCAAGCAGGGCATGCAGCGCATCCAGCATATCGTGTCGGACCTGAAGACCTTTGCTTACCGAAAGCCCGGTGCCGAGGCCGACGGCGTGCCGTTTCTGTTCGAGAAGGCGCTGGATTCGGCAACCCGCCTGACCGCGCATGAGCTGCGTGGTGTGGCTGTCACGCGCGAGCTGCCCAGCGACACGCTTGTACTGGGCGACGAGGCTGCCGTCATCGGTGTGCTGATCAACCTGTTTTCGAATGCTGCGCTCGCCATGCGCAAGGCCGGCACGCGTGATCCCTCCATCCGTACCGCTGTCAGCTGGGTGGGCAAGCGACTGCACGTCAGGGTGCGGGATAACGGGCCCGGCATCGCATCGGAGCATCTCCCGCGGGTATTCGAGCCCTTTTTCACCACGCGCGAGGTGGGACAGGGACTCGGGCTGGGGCTGTCGATCAGTTATGCCGTGATTGAGCGCCATGGCGGTGCCTTGTTTGCCGAGAGCGAACTGGGCCACTGGACAGCATTCAGTTTCGACCTGCCAAGAGCCGAGTGAGGTCCACATGAATGATCCCAGGCAGGCGCGGCCCACGCTACTCTACGTCGACGATGAGGAGATGGCCTGCAAATATTTCGCCCGGGCGGTGGGCAATGAATATGAGGTGCTCCTGGCCGGCAGCGCCGAGGAGGCCATCTCGATCCTGCGTGGCAAAGGTTCGCGCATCGCCATCCTGGTGACGGATTTCCGCATGCCGGGCCGCGATGGCGGCGACCTGCTGCGCCAGGTCGCCCTCGAATCCCCGCAGATCGTGCGCATCCTGGTGACGGCATACGCCGACAAGGACATGCTTCTGCAGACGGTCAACACTGGCGAAGTATTCCGCATCCTGGAAAAGCCCCTGGAACTGGGCCAGGTGCGCGAGACCCTGCGGCTGGCCGCCGAGCGCTATCGTGAGCGCACGGTACGCCACCAGCGGCTGGTGGCGATCGACGAAACGCTGGCCTTCCTGGCCCACGAGCTGAACACGCCGCTGGCAGCGATCGCAAATTTCGCGCGTGGTATCGAAAGCCGTATCGCGGCGGAATACAATCCGCAGCGCCAGAGCGAGATCGGCCAGGCGGCGACGTCGATGCACGACAACGCGCAGTATTGCCTGGCCGTGATTTCGTCCTTTTTGCAATCGGTGCGCAGTAACGGCAGCCGGGCCAGTCCGCAAAACAACACCAGTCGCGAGGTGACCGCCGGCACCCTGGTCGCCGCACTGCTCGATACCTATCCGTTCGCCGGGCAGCAGCGCGAGTGGGTCCAGGTCGAGGTGCATGGCGACTTCGCCGTGCACACGCTGCCCAATTGCGTCGCGCTGGTGCTGTCGTCACTGTTGTCCAACGCGTTGCGCGCGCTCGATGGCGTCGGCTCGCCTTCGCTGCGCTTCGTGGTGGCGGATGAACCCGATGCGGCGATCCGTATCTGCGACAACGGCCCGGGCATCCCGCCGGAGGTGATGGGGCGCCTTCTGGTGGACCCGGTCACCACGCATGCCGGTACCGGCGGCAACGGGCTGGGCATGATCTTCTGCAACCGTGTCATGCAGTCCTTCGGTGGTGGCATCCGGATCGAGTCGACGTCCGGGGTGGGCACCACAGTAACGCTGGATTTCCCCAATACCAAGAGTCGAATGCATAGGAGTAATCGATGAACGAACCGAATGCCACGCAGGCACCATCACCGGCGATTCTGTTCGTCGATGACGAGGCCACGGCCGTCAAGTATTTCCAGCGTGCCATCGGGGCCCTGGCACCGGTCGTGACCGGTGGCTCGGTGGAAGAAGGCAAGACGCTGCTGGATGCGCACGCCGACAGCCTGGCGGTGCTGGTCTCCGACCAGCGGATGCCGGGCGAGTACGGCAACGAACTGCTGCGCTACGCGCGCGAGCGCTATCCGCATATCGTGCGTATCCTGACGACCGCCTACTCGGAGATCGAACATACGGTCGCCGCGGTCAACGAAGGCCAGATCCATCGCTATATCAAGAAGCCATGGGATATCACCGCGCTGCGCATGGAGCTCAAGCAGGCGCTCGAGATGGCTGGCCTGCGCAAGGAGCGCGACCAGCTGCTGCGCGAGAAGCTGAGCGTGCTGCAAAAGCAGACCATCGCCGCGCGTATCGGCCTGATCCGCACCCTGTCGGCCAGCCTGATCGGCCCGGAGCGATTCCAGCCGGTGGATACCTACCTGGCCTCTGCCGCGCTGGCCGGCGTGCAGAATCCGGAGCCGGACTGGCTGCTGATGGACTACGCCGACCTGGTGGCGGCAGAAAGCCGGCGCAGCGGCAGCTTCGGCTACGCGGTGGCGGCGCAGCTCGCCAGCTTGCGCGCACGGCTTGCCGGACGCGGCGCCGGCGATGCCGTGGCGGCACTGGCCGAGGTGCTGGCCGAAGGCGAAGGCGAAGGCGAAGGCGCGGTGCGCCGGGATGGCGATGCGCTGGTATGGGGCCGGGCCGCCGCGCTGGGCGAGTACCTGGGCGAGCCGGTGAACAAGGACGTGTCCGCGCAGCATGCCACCTGGCTTGCCGGGCTATTGTGGCTGGACGAGGCCGGCGGTGCGTTGAAGGGCGGGCGCGAGGGCGATGCCATCGTCTACCGGGTCGCGGAGCGCACGGCCGAATTTGCCGCCGATCGGCTGGCGGTATGGATCGAGCAGTTCTGAGCGTTCCGGAGAAGGGCCGGCGGCATGTGCCGCCAGGCCCGATACGGGCCTGAGCGGCAAGACAGGCAAAATAAAAATGGGCACCCGAAGGTGCCCATTTTTTTATCGCCGGGAACGGTCCGGAGCGGGCCGTCAGGCCTGCGCGCCGTAGTTCGGGTCGTCGCGGTCGACGTCGCCCGGCTTCTTTTCCCCTCTGACCAGGTCCTCGCGCTTGACGCCCAGCCACATGGCCAGCGCCGCGGCGACGAACACCGAAGAGTAGATACCGAACAAGATGCCGACGGTCAGCGCCAGCGCGAAGTAGTGCAGGGTGGGGCCGCCGAAGAAGAACATCGACAGCACCATCATTTCGGTCGAACCGTGGGTGATGATGGTCCGCGAGATGGTGCTGGTGATCGCGTTGTCGATGATCTCGTGCGTGGTCATCTTGCGGTACTTGCGGAAGTTCTCGCGGATCCGGTCGAAGATCACCACCGATTCGTTGACCGAGTAGCCCAGCACCGCCAGGATCGCCGCCAGCACCGACAGCGAAAACTCCCACTGGAAGAAGGCGAAGAAGCCGAGAATGATCACCACGTCGTGCAGGTTGGCGATGATGCCGGCGACCGCGAACTTCCACTCGAAGCGGAAGGACAGGTAGATCACGATGCCGGCCACCACGCACAGCAGAGCCAGCAGGCCATCGGTGGCCAGTTCCTTGCCCACCTGCGGGCCGACGAACTCGACACGTTGGAGCTTGACGTCAGGCGCGGCGGCCTGCAGCGCGCCCATCACCTGCTCGCTCTGCTGGGCCGAGGTGACGGGCTTGCCGTCCGGGCCCTTTTGCAGCGGCAGGCGGATCATCACATCGCGCGAGGTGCCGAAGTTCTGCACCTGCACGTCGCTGTAGCCGAGCTTGCCGACCTGGCCGCGGATATGCTCGAGATCGGCCGGCTGCTGGTAGTTGATCTCCATCACCGTACCGCCGGTGAATTCGATCGACAGGTGCAGGCCCTTGTGCGCGAGGAAGAATACGGCCGCGGCAAACGTCAGGAAGGAAATCACGTTGAAGACCAACGCGTGCTTCATGAACGGAATGTCGCGCCGGATGCGGAAGAATTCCATGTTGAATCCTGTTTTATACGGCAGCTGTGCTGCTGTTTTGTACTGCAGATCTATGCTGGTTGGCTGCCGCGCGCCCGGCGTACGGCAGCCATGATGCCTACTTGGCGATGGTGCCCTGGCTGTCCGAGCCCGGCTTCCAGATCTGGCCGATCGCCACGCTCTGCAGCTTCTTCTTGCGGCCGTACCAGAGGTTGACCAGGCCGCGGTTGAAGAACACCGCAGAGAACATCGAGGTCATGATGCCCAGGCAGTGCACCACGGCGAAGCCGCGCACCGGGCCCGAGCCGAAGGCCAGCAGCGCCAGGCCGGCGATCAGCGTGGTCACGTTGGAGTCCAGGATGGTGGCCCAGGCGCGGTCAAAGCCGGTGGCGATCGCCATCTGCGGCGAGGCGCCGGCGCGCAGTTCTTCGCGTACCCGCTCGTTGATCAGCACGTTGGCGTCGATGGCCATGCCGAGCACCAGCGCGATAGCGGCGATGCCGGGCAGCGTCAGCGTGGCCTGCAGCATCGACAGCACCGCCACCAGCAGCAGCAGGTTGATGGCCAGCGCGGCCACCGAGAACACGCCAAACAGCATGTAGTACAGCATCATGAAGACGGCGATGGCGGCGAAGCCGTACGCTACCGAATCAAAGCCCTTCTTGATGTTGTCCGCGCCCAGCGACGGGCCTATGGTGCGTTCCTCGATGATTTCCATCGGAGCGGCCAGCGAGCCGGCGCGCAGCAGCAGGGCCAGGTCGTTGGCGGCTTCGGTGGAGTAGGAGCCGGTGATCTGGAAGCTGGAGCCGAGTTCGGACTGGATGGTGGCAACGGTCAGGACCTCGCCCTTGCCCTTCTCGAACAGCACGATGCCCATCGGCTTGCCGATGTTCTCGCGGGAGATATCGCGCAGCACGCGGCCGCCCTGGGCGTCCAGCTTGATATTGACCGAGGGGCGCTGGTTCTGGTCGAAACCGGCCGAAGCGCTTTCGATGCGGTCGCCGGTGAAGATGACCTGCTTCTTGAGCACCACCGGGGCGCCGTTGCCCTGCGTGAACAGCTCGCTGCCGAAGGGGATCGGGTCGCCCGGGCGCGGGTTGCGCGGTGCGTCGGGGTCGGCCAGGCGGGCTTCCAGCGTGGCGGTACGGCCGATGATGTCCTTGGCCTTGGCGGTGTCCTGCACGCCCGGCAGCTGCACCACGATGCGGTCGGCGCCTTGCTGCTGGATCACCGGCTCGCTCACGCCGAGTTCGTTGACCCGGTTGTGCAGGGTGGTGACGTTCTGCTTGACCGCCGCATCCTGCACCGCCTTGCGGGCGGCGTCGGTGAACACGCCGGTGATATTGTTGTCGTCCGGGGCGAATGCCAGTTCGCGCAGGTTGTCGGCCAGGATGGCGCGCGCCTTGGCCGCGTCATCGGCGTTATTGAAACGCACCGTCAGGCGTTCGCCGTCGCGGTCGATGCCGCCGTGGCGGATGCCCTTGTCGCGCAGCAGGGTGCGGGCGTCGCCGGCCAGGCTGTCGAGCTTCTTGTCGACCGCGCCCTTCATGTC
The DNA here is from genome assembly GCF_029335485.1 of Cupriavidus basilensis. Lineage (GTDB taxonomy): Bacteria > Pseudomonadota > Gammaproteobacteria > Burkholderiales > Burkholderiaceae > Cupriavidus > Cupriavidus basilensis_E. The sequence goes on along the minus strand of NZ_JARJLM010000463.1, from coordinate 2,631 downwards.
CACCTGCAGCAGGAAGTGCACGCCGCCGCGCAGGTCCAGGCCCAGGAACATCGGACGCGCAAAGAAGGGGGCGGAGCTGAGCCAGCGCGGCGAACCCGACAGCAGATTGAGCGCGACCACGTAGGTGGCGTCATTGGGGTCGGGGTTGAGCGCGCGGTTCAGGACGTCCTTTGCCTTGAGCTGCTCGTCGGTCGTGCGAAAACGCGCCTTGACCGAACCGGACTGGCCGCTCATGTCGAAGAACATGCCGTCGGGCTGCAGGTTGTTCTGCGCCAGGATCTGTTCGACCTGCTTCTGCATGGACAGGTCGACCTTGACCGTGGCCTTGCCGGAGGAGACCTGCACGGCGGGCGCCTCGCCGAAGAAATTCGGCAGCGTATAGGTGATGCCGATGGCCAGCGCCACCAGGATCACGAGGTATTTCCAAAGCGGATAACGATTCATCTTTGGCCAGTCGTTCTTCGGTTGGCGGGGCCGACGTTACCGTCAGCGGGAGAGTTGGCACCACCGCACCGGTTGGCAAACAGCCGCCTGGCATCCACGGATAACCCGGGCTGGATCAGGCGGCTGCAGGGGCACGCGCGCTATAGGCGTGCCGGGAAGGGCGAAAAAGCAGGCAAACGGGGCGGGAAAGGATCGGAAAAGCCGGCGTACGGCAACGATTCCGCCCGCTATCCCGATGCTTAGAGCGACTTCAGCGAGCCCTTGGGCAGCACCGTGGTCACTGCGCTCTTCTGTACCGTGATCTCGGTGCCTGCAGCGATCTCAACCGTTACGTATTGCTCGTTCACCTTGGTGACGCGGCCCAGGATGCCGCCAGCGGTGACGATTTCGTCATTCTTGGCCAGGGCTTCCAGCATTGCCTTGGATTCCTTCTGGCGCTTCATCTGCGGGCGGATCATGATGAACCACAGCACCGCGAACATCAGGATGATAGGCAGGAAACTCATCAGGCCACCCGCCGCGCCGCCGGTGACACCGGCAGTCTGGGCAAATGCGTTAGAAATCAGCACGTTGCTTCTCCGTCACAAAGTCAGTCAGTTAATCAGTTATTCTACCACCCGCTTGCAACCGCACCGCATGCCGGATAAGGGCAAATGCCGTGGTTTACGGGTTTGTTCGGAGCGCCTTGGGCGCCGCTTGCGGCAACAGGGCACCGTTATTCGACCGGAGTCCGGCAGAAAGTTCACGCCGGCGCCGGTAGTCCCGGGCGGTGCCCCGCCGCAGCCTATTGCGGGCCGCGTGCGCGGTCGGCGGCGAAGCGGGCGCGGAAGGCCTCGAAGCGGTGCTGTTCGATGGCTTCGCGCATCTCGCTCATCAACTGCAGGTAGTAGTGCAGGTTATGGATGGTGTTCAGGCGCGCGCCGAGGATCTCGCCGACCCGGTGCAGGTGGTGCAGATAGGCGCGCGAGAAGTTGCGGCAGGTGTAGCAGCCGCAGCTCTCATCCAGCGGACGCGTGTCGTTGCGGTGAACGGCATTCTTGATCTTGACGTCGCCAAAGCGCGTGAACAGCCAGCCGTTGCGGGCATTGCGGGTGGGCATCACGCAGTCGAACATGTCGACGCCCGCCGCCACGCCGGCCACCAGGTCTTCGGGCGTGCCCACGCCCATCAGGTAGTGCGGCTTGTGGGCGGGCAGGCGCGGTGCCACGTGCTCCAGCACGCGCATCATGTCTTCCTTGGGCTCGCCAACCGACAGCCCGCCGATGGCATAGCCGTGGAAGTCCAGCTCCGACAGGCCGGCCAGCGACTCGTCGCGCAGGTCTTCGAACATGCCGCCCTGGACGATGCCGAACAGCGCGTTGGGATTGGCCAGGCGGTTGAATTCGTCGATGGAACGCTTGGCCCAGCGCAGGCTCATGCGCATGGAGATCGCCGCTTCCTGGTGGGTGGCGGGGCGCCCCTCGATCTCATACGGCGTGCACTCGTCGAACTGCATCACGATGTCGGAGTTCAGCGTGCGCTGGATCTGCATCGAGATCTCGGGCGACAGGAACAGCTTGTCGCCGTTGACGGGCGAGGCGAAGGTCACGCCATCTTCGGTGATCTTGCGCAGCGCGCCCAGCGAAAACACCTGGAATCCGCCCGAGTCGGTCAGGATCGGCTTGTTCCAGCCCATGAAGCGGTGCAGGCCGCCGTGGCTCTCGACCACCTCCAGCCCCGGGCGCAGCCACAGGTGGAAGGTGTTGCCCAGGATGATCTGCGAGTCGATCTCGTTGAGTTCGAGCGGCGACATCGCCTTGACCGAGCCGTAGGTGCCGACCGGCATGAAGATCGGGGTCTCGACCACGCCGTGGTTGAGGGTGACGCGGCCGCGGCGGGCATTGCCATCGGTGGTGAGCAGTTCGAAGTTGAGCATGGCGGGAATCTGGTTCGGGCTGGCGGGTTGGCGCTGGCGCGGGGGCGCTCAGGCCTGAGGCTGGGGCTGGCGCGTCAGCAGCATGGCGTCGCCGTAGCTGAAGAAGCGGTAGCGCTCGGCCACCGCGTGGCGGTAGGCGGCACGGATGGGCTCCACCCCGGCCAGCGCCGACACCAGCATCAGCAGGGTCGACTTGGGCAGGTGGAAATTGGTGATGAGGGCATCGACCACGCGGAAACGGTAGCCGGGCGTAATAAAGATGTCGGTATCGC
>NZ_JARJLM010000462.1 GCF_029335485.1 Cupriavidus basilensis | reverse complement strand
CCCTGTGTGCATCGGTGGCACGATTTCCCCGTATCCTTTTTTGTTTGTGCACTGTACAAACCGATGGCATCGCGCGCATCACCCATTCGTGGGATAAGGCCGGTTTTTCCTGCCGCCGGCACCGTTTTTTCAGGCGGGCGGCGGCATGCCCGCCAGTTCGCCGACCCGTTTCACCACTTCGGCCAGCAGCGGCGAGCGGTCGTCGCTGCGATAGCTCATCATTACCGGCGAGGTAAATCCGGGTGCATGGATCGGCATATAGATCACGTCGTCGCGGTGCAGCCGCTGCACCGATGCCGGCACCAGGCAGATACCCAGCCCGGCGGCGACCAGGCCGATGGCGGTCTGCAATTCGTTGGCCTCCTGCGCCACGCGCAGTTGCAGGCCCTGGGTGCGGAACAGCGCGAGCACGTGGTCGGCATAGCTGGGCCGGGGCCGTGCGGGATAGAGCACGAAAGGGTGGGCCGCCAGTTGCTCCGGCGTCATCGGGGCGCGGCCCAGCGCCGCATGGCCGCGGGGCACGGCCACCACCAGCGGCTCGGCCATCACCACCGAGCGGGTGATGGCGGGGTCGTCCAGCACGATGCGGCCAAAGCCGATATCGATGCGGCCGGCCTTCAGTGCCTCCAGTTGCTGTACGGTGGTCAGCTCGGACAGGCCCACCTCCAGCGCCGCATCGGATCCGCGCACCAGGCGGATCAGCTCGGGCAGGAAGCCGTAGAGCACCGAGGGCACGAAGCCGATGCCGAACCAGCGCTTTTCATTGCGGCCGATACGCCGCGTGCCTTCCACGATCTCTTCGATGCGCTGGTTCAGTTGCAGCGATTGCTCCAGCAGGAAGCGCCCGGCCTCGGTCAGTCTCACCGTGCGCGAGGAGCGGTCCAGCAGCACGGTGCCGATTTCGTCCTCCAGCTGGCGGATCTGGCGCGACAGCGGCGGCTGGGCGATATGCAGGCGTTCGGCGGCGCGGGTGAAGTTGAGTTCGGCCGCGACAGCCTGGAAATAGCGCAGGTGGCGAAGCTCCATGTGACGGTCCTTTCATACTCAAAAGGTATTGATCGGGACATACTCGGTCTTGGACACCACGGATGTCAAGCCACATACTGCCTCCCAGCGTATTCCATACCTGGTAGACACAGCATGAAAGCAACCGTTGCCTCCGTCGAAGCCATCCTGGTCGACCTGCCCACCATCCGGGCCCACCAACTGGCCATGACCACCATGCAGCGCCAGACCCTGGTGATCGTGCGGCTGCGCTGCAGCGACGGCATCGAGGGCATTGGCGAAGCCACCACCATCGGCGGCCTGAGCTACGGCGACGAAAGCCCCGAAGGCATCAAGCTGACCATCGATACCTATCTGGCGCCCGCGCTGGCCGGCATCGATGCCTGCAATATCCACGCCGCCATGCAGCGCCTGGGCTCGGTGGCGCGTGGCAACCGCTTCGCCAAGTCGGCGCTGGAGACCGCGCTGCTGGATGCGCAGGGCAAGCGCCTGGGCCTGCCGCTGGCGGCACTGCTGGGCGGTGCGGTGCGTCCGAACCTGGCCTGCCTGTGGACCCTGGCAAGCGGCGACACCGCACGCGACATCGAAGAGGCCGAATCCCTGCTGGAAGCGCGCCGCCACAACACCTTCAAGCTCAAGATCGGGCGCCGCCCGGTGCGCGACGACGTGGCCCATGTGTCGGCCATCAAGCGCGCGCTGGGCGACCGCGCCCGCGTCACGGTGGACGTCAACCAGGCCTGGAACGAGGCCGATGCCGCCACCGGCATCGCCATGCTGGAAGCTGCCGGGGTCGACCTGATCGAGCAGCCGGTGCCGCGCGAGCAGCGTGGCGCGCTGGCGCGGCTGGCGGCGCGCTTCGTGGTGCCGGTGATGGCCGATGAGGCCGTGTGCGGCCCCGAGGACGCGATGGAACTGGCGCGGCTGGCCGCGGCGGACGTGTTCGCGCTGAAGATCGCCAAGTCGGGCGGCATCTTCGAGATGCTGCGCACCGCGGCGGTGGGCGATGCCGCCGGCATCGCCCTCTACGGCGGCACCATGCTGGAGGGCAGCGTGGGCACCATCGCCGCCGCCCACGGCTTCTGCACGCTGCCGAGGCTGGCCTGGGGCACCGAGCTGTTCGGCCCGCTGCTGCTCAAGGATGATGTGGTGACGGCACGCCCCGAGTACCGCGACTTCGCCTTGCACCTGCCGGCTGGCCCGGGGCTGGGCCTGACGCTGGACGAAGACAAGCTGGCCCACTACCGCCGCGACCGCGCCGCCTGAGGCGCGCTCGCCGCGATCCCGACCCAACCTGGACCCAAGGAATCAAGCATGCTGTTTCTGGTGAGAATGGACGTGAAGATACCGGCCGATATGCCGGTGGCGCTGGCAGACGAGATCAAGGCGCGCGAGAAAGCGTACTCGCAGGACCTGCAGCGCCAGGGCAAATGGCCGCATATCTGGCGCGTGGTGGGCGAGTACGCCAACTACAGCGTCTTCGATGCCGAATCCAACGACGAACTGCACGCCATGCTGTCCGGCCTGCCGCTGTTCCCGTACATGGAAATCCATGTCACGCCGCTGGCCCGGCATCCATCGTCGATCCGGTAACACCGTAGGCCCGTCATACCGTAAGACGAAGGCTACTAAAACCCGCCGCGGCCCACGATGGCCGCGATTGCACTTCACTCCAACTGGAGGAGACTTCGATGCGCTTGTCATTCCTGCGCGCATGGGCCGCCTGCGCCTGTGCGCTGGCCACCCTGGCCGTGCTGCCGTCGGCCCATGCCGACACCTATCCCGACCGCCCGATCCGCTGGATCGTGCCCTTCCCCGCCGGCGGTGCGATGGACAATATCGCCCGTACCCTGGGCCAGGAAATGTCAAAGACGCTGGGTCAGTCCATCGTGGTGGAAAACCGCCCCGGCGCCGGCGGCAATATCGGTGCCGAGATGGTGGCGCGTTCGCCCGCCGACGGCTACACGCTGATCATCGTGGCCAACGGCATGGCGGTGAACCCCGCCCTGTACGGCCGCCTCAGCTATGACCCGGTGAAGGACTTCGCACCGGTCTCGCTGCTGGCCGTGGTGCCCAATGTGCTGGTCACCAGCAAGGCCAAGAAACTGCCTGCCACCGTGCCCGACCTGATCGCCGCCGCGCGCGCCACGCCGGACAAGTACACCTATGCCTCGGCCGGCAACGGCACCTCCATCCACCTTGCCGGCGAGCTGTTCACCTCGCTGACCGGCGTCAAGATGCTGCACGTGCCGTACAAGGGCAGTGGCCCGGCCATGACGGACCTGCTCGGCGGCCAGGTCGACTATATGTTCGACAGCATCACCTCGGCCAAGCCGCATATCGACGCGGGCAAGCTCACGCCGATCGCGGTGACCACCACCAGGCGCTCGTCGGCGCTGCCCAACGTGCCGACCATGGCCGAGGCCGGCGTCAAGGGCTATGAGCTGTCGCCCTGGTTTGCCGCCTTCGTGCCGGCCAGGACGCCGCCCGCCGTGGTGGCGCGCCTGAACCAGGCCATGGTGGACGCGCTGGCCAAGCCGTCGGTGCGTACCCGTCTGGCGGGCATCGGCGCCGAGCCGATCGGCAGCACGCCCGCGCAACTGGGCAAGCACCTCGCCGCCGAGACCGAAAAATGGGGCAAGCTGATCCGCGAACGCGGCATCCACGCGGATTGAGACCGACATGACCACTGCATTTCACCAGGGTGCCGCGCTGCACTATCGGATCGAGGGCGCGGCGGATGCGCCTGTGCTGGTGCTGTCCAACTCGCTGGGCACCGACCTGCAGATGTGGGCGCCGCAGATGGACAGCCTGCTGACGCGTTTTCGCGTGTTGCGCTACGACACGCGTGGCCACGGCGGCTCCAGCCTGCCCGGCTCGGCCGAGCCGTTCGGGTTTGCCGAACTGGGACGGGATGTACTGGCCATCATGGACCACGCCGGCATCGGGCGCGCGCATTTCTGCGGGCTGTCGATGGGCGGCATGACCGGCATATGGCTGGCGGCCCACCATCCCGAACGTTTCGATCGCTTCGTGCTGGCCAATACCGCCGCGCTGATCGGGCCGGCAAGCGGCTGGGACACGCGCATCCAGACGGTGCGCGCGCAGGGCATGGCGGCCATCGTCGATGCCGTGCTGGCGCGCTGGTTCAGCGCCGGCTGGCTGGCCGCCAACGCCGCGCGTATCGCGCCGGTACGGCAGATGCTGCTGGATGCCACGCCGGCAGGCTACACGGCCAACTGCGCCGCCGTGCGCGATGCGGACCTGCGCCCGCTGCTGCCGCGCATCGCCAGCCAGGTGCTGGTGATCGCCGGCACGCACGACCTGGCCACCACGCCGGCGCAAGGCCGCGAGGTGGCCGATGGCGTCGCCGGTGCGCGCTACGTGGAACTGGACGGCGCCCACCTGTCCAACTGGGAGCAGCCGCAGGCATTTGCGGATGCGGTGTGCGGCTTCCTGGCAGGGTGATACAGGGGATGTCGATCCCGTTGTGCGTTGTCTGAAGCGCACCACGGCCTGCTTGTCCCGCGGCTTGCCGCGCCTGTGTTCCGTCAGGCCGCAAGGCGCGCGGCCGACATTCACTTGTCAGCGGTCACGATAGGGGCGTTGCATCCGGAATAGGAATAGCGCTCTGGCACTGTCCGTGCGCGGCAGGTGGTGCCGCCACCACCGATGTGCCCGGTCGCTTCGTGGTGAATCAAGACACAGGCGCGGGCCACGCAAGCCTGCCGCCCCTCATCCCGACTATGCATCTCGACTATTTCGCCGGTCCGAAGTGGATATCCCCATACCACGCCCGCGCGCTCGCGCCGGTGTTGTCGGTGTCGGTAAGCAGGCCGTAGGCGGTGACCCTGCCGGGCTTCTCGTGGAAGGCGTGCTCGTAGTCCTGCACCACGTTGCGGCTCAGGGACAGCCACCTGCCGGCGCCTTCCGGACCGCCCGAGACCACGATCATCTTGACCCGCGAGGTATGGGGGTTGTCGATGACCGAGCCGATCGGCGCGGTATTGGACCAGATGTACATCAGCGTGGCATAGGGCAGGTCCTCGCCCGCCAGCGTCCTGGCGAGCTGGATGGCGGTGCGGTCGCCGAACGACAGCTTTTCCTTGTCCCCGTCGAACACGAAGATCAGCCGTGCGGGGGCATCTTCCTGCGCAGCGATGCTGTTGTCGGCATTGTCGATCGGGTGTTCGATCTTCCAGCGCCAGCTTAGCTGCGGGGTGGCTTCCAGGTCGACGTTGCCCCGGTGCATCAGCGCGGAGGCGGAGGCGACGGCGTCGGCCTCCAGCACCGTGCCGTGTTCGTCCGCCACCAGGCTGTAGTGGGTCAACGCCTTGCCGTGCGCGACCGGGAGGTTTTTCCATGCCGCCGGCAATGGGCCGCCGGGCGTGCCGGCCGAGAATACGGCACCAGGCGCCACTGCCGCCGCCGCCGCCGAGGCCGCCGAGGCCTGTGCCTGGGCGGGCGCGGCGGGCACTATCAGCGAGCCGCATATCAGCAGGCCGGCCAGTATGCCGGCGCCAGCAGTACCGGCGCCGGACGCGCCGCGCGGGGCCGGGCGTGCCGCCGCACCGGGGAGGGGCTTCGAACCGGGAAGCGTGGTCATGATCGGTTTGCCTGACGGGCGACAGCATTGTTTCCAAGGCTTCCATTGTAGGCAGCCGACCGCGCGTTTGCGTGAGCCGTACGTTGCCGACCGTCCGCATGACCACCCTAAGGCGAGGTTTGCGGACGGTGTTCACCGGGGTGTCTGTCGAAGGCAAAGCCCTGGGCCATCATCGCGCCGAACCCGGCGCGCCCGATTTGCCTGACGTAGCGATGCCTGGTCGCGGTTGCGGCCTGCCATGCCGCGCATCGTCGCGTAGACGATGTGGCCCGCCGCGGCCGGTGCCTGCGCCAGTGAGCAGGATGGCTTGCCGGCTAGCGTTGTTCATGATCGTTCCCCTTCGGTGTCGTGGCGGGCTCAGGCGACGCCGCCGTTGGCGCGCAGGATCTGGCCGTTGACCCAGCCGGCGCCGGGGCCGGCGAGGAAAGACACGACCGATGCGATGTCTTCCGGCTGGCCGAGACGTTGCAGCGGGGGCATGCTGGCGAAGGCCCGGATCTGTTCTTCGGTCTTGCCGTCGAGGAACAGCGAGGTGGCGATCGGGCCGGGCGCCACCGCGTTCACCGTGATGCCGCGGCCGCGCAGTTCCTTGGCGAACACATGGGTGAATGCTTCGACCGCTGCCTTGGTGGCGTTGTAGACGGCGTAGCCGGGCATATTCAGCGCCAGCGTGGTGCTGGAGAAGTTGACGATGCGCCCGCCGTCGTTGAGCCGCGCGGCCGCTTCGCGCAGGGTGTTGAAGGTGCCGCGCACATTGATGTCGAAGGTCTGGTCGTAGAGCGCGTCGCTGGTGTCGGCCAGCGGCACGGTCTTCAGCACGCCGGCGTTGTTGACCAGCACGTCCACCTTGCCCAGTTCCCGCTCGGTGAGTTCGAACATGCGGCGCACGTCGCCGGCCTTCGAGACGTCGGCCTGCACCGCGATGGCTGACGCGCCGGCCGCCTTCAGCTCCGCCACGAGGGCGTCGGCATGTGCCGAGCCGGTTGCGTAGTTGAGCGCTACCGCGAAGCCGTCTTGCGCGAGGCGCCGCGCCACGGCGGCACCGATGCCGCGGGAGGCGCCGGTAACGATGGCGACCTTGCTGCTGGCGATGTTGGTGGGGTTCATGATGCGTTTCCTTTCAGGTGGTGTGCCGGGTTGGTGAAACGAATCATGGATCATTCCGGTGAACGGATAATCGTCGGTAGCTTGATATCATTGCTCCATTGACATTAACAATAATGGGAAGGCGAGGCAGGCGGCCGCTCGCCGGGCCACGCGGCGGCATCTGCCCATGCAGCGCCTACGACACTTCAGATCCTATGGACCGATTCCAGGAAATGCAGGCCTTCGTGCGCATCGCCGAGCGCCAGAGCTTTACCCAGGCCTCCGGGGACCTGGGGATTCCCCGCGCCACCATCACCAACCTGATCAAGCGCATGGAGCAACGGCTCGGCGCGCGGCTGCTGGAGCGCACCACGCGCACGGTGCGGCTGACCCACGACGGCGAGGCGTATTACCGCCGTTGCGTGCGGCTGATCGCCGACCTGGAGGAAGCCGAAGGCGCGTTCCGGAACGCCGCACCCAAGGGACTGTTGCGCGTGAACCTGCAGGGCACGCTGGCGCGGCATTTCGTGGTGCCGGCGTTGCCGGATTTCCTGGCGCGGTATCCCGGCCTGGACGTCCACATCGGCGAGGACGACCGCCTGGTCGACCTGGTGCGGGAGGGAATCGATTGTGTGCTGCGCGCGGGGAACCTGCAGGATTCGTCGATGGTAGGGCGGCGGGTGGCGTTGCTGGAGCAGGTCACCGTGGCCAGCCCCGGCTATCTGGCGCACCACGGCGAGCCGTCCGGGCTGGAGGCGCTGCCGGGACACCGCGCGGTCAACTACATTTCGAGCGCTACCGGCAAGGCCGTGCCGCTGGAGTTCACGGTGGACGGACGCGTGACGGCGATGTATCTCGGGGGAACCGTATCCGTGACCGGCGCGGATCTCTACACCGGGTCGGCGGTGGCCGGGCTGGGACTGGTGCAGGTGCCGCGCTATCGCGTGGCCGGAGAGCTGGAGGCGGGCCGCCTGCGGGTGGTGCTGGCGGCGTTCCCGCCGCCGCCGATGCCGGTCTCGGTGCTGTACTCGCAGAACCGCCAGCTCTCGTCGCGGGTGCGCGTTTTTGCGCAGTGGTTGCGCGGGATATTCGAGACGGCGGGGACGGGGGACGGGACGGGTAGAAAGTCTTGAACCCGTCACCGCTAGCCACCGCTAGCCAGCGGCGTATGGATTGGTGCCTGTCGCCGCTTATTTCTTGACGTTGGATGGCAGCACCGAGTTCCGGTTGGCCTGTTTGGCGGACTGCGCGGACTGTGCCGATTGTGATTTGCTGCTTGCCGCTGCCTTTGGCGACGCGGCGCCGGCTGCGCCGATGCCGGCGCAAAGCAGGACGGCCAGCACTGCCACAGCCGTACTCTTTCGTGCATTCATGACTAACTCCCGTTGCGAGGCCGGTCCGCCTTGCGGCGTGCCGGCCACTGGTTGGTTCAGCTTCAGATACCCTCGGCCGGCGTCAGCGAGGCGGCGTCGGACCCGCCCTTGCGCCCGCGATTGCGGTTGACCCAGGCAAACACCACCGGCAGCACCAGCAGCGTCAGCAGCGTGGTGGTCACCATGCCGCCCACGATCACCAGCGCCAGCGGGCGCTGCGCCTCCGAGCCGATGCCGTGCGACAGCGCCGCCGGCAGCAGGCCCAGGCCGGCCAGCATCGCGGTCATCACCACCGGGCGCAAGCGCAGCGCCGCGCCTTCGACCACGGCCTCGTGCAGGTCTTCGGACTGCGCCAGCCGGTTCACGTAGGAGATCAGGATCACCCCGTCCTGGATCGCGATGCCGAACAGCGACAGGAAGCCGATGCCCGCCGAGATCGACAGGGTCTCTCCGGCGATGTGCAGCGACAGCAGGCCGCCGATGGCCGCGAACGGCACGTTCAGCACCACCATCAGCGCATCCTTGAAGTTGCCGAAGGTGCTGTACAGCAGCAGGAAGATCACCAGGATGGTCAGCGGCACGATCACCGCCAGCTTCTTCTGCGCGATCTTCATCTGGTTGAACTGCCCGTCCCAGAAGATGCTGTAGCCCGCCGGCAGCGTCACCGCCTTGCCGACCTTCTCCTGCGCCTCGGCCACCGCGCTGCCCAGGTCGCGCCCGCGCACGCCGAACTTGATGGCGATATAGCGCTTGCCCGTCTCGCGGTAGACGAAGAACGGCCCGTCGGTCGCCTCCACCTTGGCCACCATCGACAGCGGGATGCGCTGGCCGTCCGGCGTGTCCACCAGCAGGCGCCCGATCACGTCCGGGTTGTTGCGTGCCTGGTCATGCAGCCGCACCGACAGCCCGAAGGTCTTCTCGCCTTCCAGGATATTGGTCACGTCGTCGCCACCCACGGCATACTGCACCGCGGTCTGGATGTCGCTGACGTTCATGCCGAAGCGCGCGCTCTTCTCGCGGTCCACGGTGATGTTCAGCGTGGGCTGGCCCAGCTCCTTGAAGATGCCCACGTCGGCCAGGCCCGGCACCTTCTTCAGGGTGGACTCGACCTCCTTGGCCGTGTCCTGCAGCGTCACCAGGTCGGAGCCGTAGATCTTCACCGAGTTCTCGCCCTTGACCCCGGACAGCGCCTCATTCACGTTGTCCTGGATGTACTGCGAGAAGTTGTACTCGATGCCGGGGATGCGATCCAGGTGCTTCGACAACCGTTCCACCACCTGCTGCTTGGTGGCGCCCTTGGGCCAGTCGGCCGGCGGTTTGAAGTACAGCGCGTACTCCTGGTTGAACACGCCGGTGGAGTCGGTGCCGTCGTCCGGGCGTCCGATCTGCACCGAGACGGTTTTCACCTCGGGCTGCTCGCGGAAATAGCCGCGCAGGTCGCGCGCAATGGAAGCCGAGTAATCGAGATCGACCGTATTGGGCAGCGTGATGCGCAGCCACAGGTTGTTCTCTTCCAGCGTGGGCAGGAACTCGGTGCCGAGGTAGCGCGAGCTGTACAGCGTGCCGGCCAGGCCGATGAAGGCGGCCAGGAACACCAGGCCGGGCTTCTTCAGCAGCTTGCGCAGCAGCGGCTTGTAGCCGCGCAGGATGACCGCGATGAATTTCGGCGAGTGCGGCCGCAGCGAGCCGCGGAACACGAAGGAGGTCACCGCCGGCACGAAGGTCAGCGCGAGCACGATCGAGGCCAGCAGCGCGAAGCCCATGGTGAAGGCCATCGGCTTGAAGATGATGCCTTCCACCCCGCCCATGAAGAACAGCGGCGAGTAGGCCACGATGATGATGCCGGTGGAGAAGATCATGGCCCGCTGCACTTCGCTGGTGGCCTTGACGATGCCGTCCTCGACGTTGGTCTCGCCTTCCTCCAGGTGGCGCATGATGTTTTCCATCACGATCACCGCCGCATCCACGATCAGCCCGAAGTCGATCGCCCCGAGCGAGATCAGGTTGGCCGGCACCTTGAAGTGGTCCATATTGATGAAGGACACGCACAAGGCCAGCGGGATCACCGCCGCCACCACCGCCGCGGCGCGGAAGCTGCCGAGGAAGATGAACAGCACGATCAGCACCAGCGAGATGCCGACGAACAGCGCGTGCTCGACGGTCCCCATGGTGATGTCGAGCAGGTTCTGCCGGTCGTAGAAGGTCTTGACCTGGATGTTCTTCGGCAATACGTTCTGGTTGATGTCGGCGATCTTGTCGCGCACCCGCGCCAGTACCTCGGTGGCGTTCTCGTCGCGCTTCATCAGCACGATGCCCTCGACGATGTCGTCGTGGTGGTCGAACTGCACCATGCCCAGGCGCGGCGTATTGCCCACCCGGACCTCGGCAATGTCGCGCACCCGCACCGGCACGCCGTTGGCGACCGAGACGGTCACGTTGCGGATGTCGTCGAGCGTTTGCAGCAGGCCCACGCCGCGCACCACGAACTGCTGCTCGCCGGCCTTCATCAGGCCGCCGCCGGCATTGGCGTTGGCGTTCGACACCGCATCCACCACCTGCTTGAGCGAGAGCCCATAGGCCTGCAGCTTCTCCGGCGTCGGCACGATCTGGTACTGCTTGACCCTGCCGCCGAAGGCGGTGATGTCGGCTACCCCGGAGACGTGCTTGATCTCCTTGTAGATGTCATAGTCCTGGTAGGTCTTCAGGGTGGTGACATCGATGCCATCGCCTTCGATGCGGTAGCGCAGGATTTCGCCGGTGGCGTCGCCGTCCGGCGACAGGTTGGGCTGCACGCCGGGCGGCAGGTTGGCCTGCGACAGGTAGGTGACGAAGTTCTGGCGCGCCTTGAAGTTGTCGACGCCTTCCTTGAACTTGACGGTCACAACAGACAGCCCGAACAGCGAGACCGAGCGGAAGGACTGCACATCCGGCACGCTGGCCAGCGCGTTCTCCACGGGAATGGTGATCTGCTGCTCGACCTCCACGGTGCTGCGGCCGGGCCACTGCGTGATGGCCTGCACGGTGACCGGCGCCACGCCGGGATAGGCCTGCAGCGGCAGCCGCAGGAAGCTGAGCACGCCGAACGCCAGCAGGCCGAGGGCCAGGAAGACGATGACCAGGCGCCGCTTGAGGATGCTTCTGATGGGCGAGAAGACCATCTCAGGCCTCCTGCTTGAGCAGCATTTCGTTGAGCAGCATGCCGCCCTGCGTCACCACGCGAACCGGCGCGCCCGCGGGCGCGCCCTCGGTGACCTGGAAGGTGCCGTCGCTGCGGGGGGTGCCCTGCACCGCCACGCGCTCGATGTGCTTGTCGTCCGGCTGGGTCATCAGGTAGAGCTTGCCCTGGTCCTTGACGATGGCCGACTGGGGCACCACCAGCGCCTGCGCGGTGCCGGTGACGATGCGCGCGGTGGCGTACATCTCGGGCTTGAGCGTGCCGTCCGGGTTGGGCACGTCGCAGCGCACCTGCAGGGTGTGGGTGTCGGCGTCGACGTTGGGGGCGATAAAGCTGACGCGCCCGCGGTAGCGGCGTCCCGGGTAGGCCGGGGTCTCGATCTCGATGGTCTGGCCCAGGCGCACGTTCCTGATGTCGTTCTCGTAGAGATTGCCGGTGAACCAGATCGAGCGGGTGTCGATGATGCTCATCAGCGAATCGCCGACGTTCAGGTAGGAGCCCGGGTCCATGTCGCGCTTGACGATGGTGCCGCCGATCGGCGCGCGCAGGGTCAGCGTATCGGAGGCGGTACCGCGCTCGCGGATGCGGGCGATGTCCTCAGGGGTGGCGCCCAGCACGCGCAGCTTGTTCTCCGACGACTGCATGGTGAGCCTGGCGTCGTCCACCAGTTCCTTCAGGCCGCTGCCGCTCAGGGTGTGATAGGCGTTGTGCGAGAGCAGGTATTCGTTCTGCGCGGCGATGTACTCGGGCGAGTACAGTTCGGCCAGCGGCTGGCCGGGGCGCACCACGGCGCCCTCGTAGACCAGGATGTGCTCGACGCGGCCGGCCACGCGGGCCGAGGCCAGCTTGGCCTGCTGGACGTTATAGGCGAGCTTGCCGGGGGTGGGCATGTCGACCGCGACGGTCTGCATATTGAACACCGCGGACTTGACCGCGTTCGGGTCGAAGCCGCCCTCGGGCAGGGTCAGCCGGGAAGGCACGCGGCGCGGCTTGGCGGCCGGGGCCTTGGCGAGCGGTATGCCGGCCGGCTGCGCCTGTTGCGGTTGTTGCGCCTGCTGCGCCTGGGCCCAGTACTTGCCGCCCCAGATACCGCCGGCGAGGACCACCACGAAGCCGGCGCCGATCATCAGATTCTTGTTCATAGGTTCAAGGCCTCGCGGCCGTCAGAATTTGTCTCGTCCCACCGCGGCGGCCAGCGTGTAGTACGCCTGGCGAGCCTCGGACTCGGCTTGCGTCACGGCCAGTTCGGCGTTCTTGAGCGCGGAGCTGGCGGTGAGCAGATCGGTGAAATCGGCGTTGTTGTTGGCGTAGTTGGTGAAGGCCATCTTGTAGGCCGTCATTGCCTCGGGCAACTGGCGCTGGCGCAGGAACTCGGCCTGGTTGACCGACTGGCGCAGGTTGTTGTGCGCGGTATCGACGGCCAGCAGGGTCTGCTGGCGCACCGACTGGTCGTTGGCGTCGGAGGCCACCTTGTTGGCGACCGCTTCATCGACGCCGTACTTCTCCTTGGTGAAGAAGAACAGCGGGATGATGATGTCGAACTCGATGCCGTAGCTGGCGGGCTTGAAGCCCAGCGGCGGGTTGTTGCCGTTGAAGGTGCCGATGATCTGGAAGTCGGGCAGGTAGGCCTTGCGGGCCAGGCGCACGCCCTTCTCGGCGGCTTCGACCTGGAAGCGCGAGGCGCGCACATTGGGGTGCTCGC
>NZ_JARJLM010000461.1 GCF_029335485.1 Cupriavidus basilensis | reverse complement strand
GGTGCCGTCCAGCAGCGTGGCCTGCACGCCGCGCTCGCCGGCAAAGGCGAACGGCGCGCCGACGGTATCCAGGCGATGGTCGAAGCTGCCGTCGTCGGCCTGCAGGCGCACGCCCGCGCCTTCGAGCAGCACGATCTGGCGGTCGATGCCGGGGAAGGCCGAGAACGGACCGTCGGCCGCGATATCGGCCACGCTGACGCGCCACTGAAAATCGCCCATGCCGGCGCCCTCGGGCCATGCCGCGATCTCGCGGGTGACACCGCCGCCGTTCTTCCAGGGCTGGGGCGCCAGCGCGCCGAGCGAGAAGCGTTCCATGCCGTGCATGCCTTCCAGTGCGTCGCTCATGCCTCGCCCGCCTTCGGTGCCTGCGCCAGCATCGGCAGCTTCAGGCCCTTCTCGCGCGCGCAGTCGATGGCGCTTTCGTAGCCGGCATCGGCATGGCGCATCACGCCGGTGGCCGGATCGTTCCACAGCACGCGTTCGATGCGCCTGGCGGCGGCATCGGTGCCGTCGCAGACGATCACCACCCCCGCATGCTGCGAGAAGCCCATGCCCACGCCGCCGCCGTGATGCAGGCTGACCCAGGTCGCGCCGCCGGCGGTGTTGAGCAAGGCGTTGAGCAGCGGCCAGTCGGACACGGCATCCGAGCCGTCGCGCATGGCTTCGGTCTCGCGGTTGGGGCTGGCGACCGAGCCGCAATCCAGATGGTCGCGGCCGATCACCACGGGCGCCTTCAGCTCGCCGTTCTTCACCATCTCGTTGAAGGCCAGGCCCGCGCGGTGGCGCTCGTCCAGCCCCACCCAGCAGATGCGCGCGGGCAGGCCCTGGAAGGCGATGCGCTCGCGCGCCATATCGAGCCAGCGATGCAGGTGGCGGTCCTCGGGGAACAGCTCCTTCATCTTGGCATCGGTCTTGTAGATGTCCTCGGGGTCGCCCGACAGTGCGACCCAGCGGAACGGGCCCTTGCCGCGGCAGAACAGCGGACGGATATACGCCGGCACAAACCCCGGGAAGTCAAAGGCATTGGCCACGCCCTCGTCAAAGGCGACCTGGCGGATGTTGTTGCCGTAGTCCAGCGTGGGCACGCCCATCTGCTGGAAGGCCAGCATGGCCTGCACATGCTTGACGATGGAGGTCCTGGCGGCCGCCTCGACCGACTTCGGATCGGCCGTGCGCGCGGCTTCCCATCGGGCGACGCTCCAGCCCTCGGGCAGATAGCCGTTGACCAGGTCGTGCGCCGAAGTCTGGTCGGTGACGATATCCGGACGCATGCCGCCGGCCTGCGCGCGCCTGACCAGCTCTGGCATGATCTCGGCGGCATTGCCGAGCAGGCCGACGGAAATGGCCTGCCGGTTGCGCGTGGCCTCTGCGATCATGGCCAGCGCCTCGTCGATGCTGGTGGCCTTCTTGTCGACGTAGCGCGTGCGCAGGCGGAAGTCGATGCGCGACTCCTGGCATTCGATCGCCAGCACGCAGGCGCCGGCCAGCACGCCGGCCAGCGTCTGCGCGCCGCCCATGCCGCCCAGGCCGGCGGTCAGGATCCACTTGCCGGACAGGTCGCCGTTGTAGTGCTGGCGGCCGGCTTCGACAAAGGTCTCATAGGTGCCCTGCACGATGCCTTGCGTGCCGATGTAGATCCACGAGCCGGCGGTCATCTGGCCGTACATCATCAGGCCGGCGCGATCGAGTTCGTTGAACTTGTCCCAGGTGGCCCAGTGCGGCACCAGGTTGGAATTGGCGATCAGCACGCGCGGCGCGTCGGCATGGGTGCGGAACACGCCCACCGGCTTGCCGGACTGCACCAGCAGCGACTCCTCCTCGCCCAGATTGCGCAGGCTGTCGAGAATGGCGTCGAAGCATTCCCAGTTGCGCGCCGCCTTGCCGATGCCGCCGTACACCACCAGGTCCTGCGGGCGCTCGGCCACGTCGGGATCGAGGTTGTTCTGGATCATGCGGTAGGCGGCCTCGATCAGCCAGTTCTTGCAGTGCAGCGCGGTGCCATGCGGGGCGCGGATCTCGCGCGGGCCGCGCTGGGCTGCCGCCATGGTGAATTGTTGTTCGTTGGCGTTCATGTCTGGTTCTCCTGCGGGTTGGTTTCAACCTGCGCTACGGTAGTTGGCCATGCGTCGTATCCAGGCACGCCTGGCCTCTCCCCTCACGGGGAGAGGGTTGGGGAGAGGGGCGATTTGGCGAGGAGCCACTTGAAGCGGAGCCAATGGTGTTGTCCGGCCTGCGTGCTTATGAAGAAACGCCCACCTGCGACGGCAGGATCTGCCGCACCGCTTCCGGCCAGCCGGCACCCGCATCGCCCTGCGTCACCCACTGCTTCATCGCCTCGATGTCCGGCGCGAGGTAGCGGTCCCCTTCCACAAAGGCCACGCGTGCGCGGATGCGCGCCAGTTCGCTTTCGATCAGCGGCGAGGACTGCAACGGCCGGTGGAACTCGATGCCCTGCGCCGCGGCCATGGCTTCGATGCCGACCACCACCGCGGTGTTCTCCGCCATATCGCCCAGGCGGCGCGCGCCATAGGTCGCCATCGACACATGGTCCTCCTGGTTGGCCGAGGTGGGCAAGCTGTCCACGCTGGCGGGGTGCGCCAGCGATTTGTTCTCGGAGGCCAGTGCCGCGGCGGTGACCTGCGCAATCATGAAGCCGGAGTTGAGGCCACCGTCGCGCACCAGGAACGGCGGCAGGCCGGACAGGCCGGTATCGAGCATCAGCGCCAGGCGGCGCTCGGAAATGGCGCCGATCTCGGCAATGGCCAGCGCGATGATGTCGGCGGCGAAGGCCACCGGCTCGGCGTGGAAGTTGCCGCCCGAGATCACGTCGCCTGCTTCGGGGAATACCAGCGGATTGTCCGACGCGGCGTTGGCCTCGATCTGCAGCACGCGCGCGGCGTGCTGCAGGTTGTCCAGGCAGGCGCCCATCACCTGCGGCTGGCAGCGGATGGAGTACGGGTCCTGCACATGGCCGCAGGTCTTGTGCGAATCGACGATGGCGCTGCCGTCCAGCAGCGCGCGCACCGCGCCGGCCACGGCGATCTGCCCGGCCTGGCCGCGCGCGGCGTGGATGCGGGCGTCGAAGGGCTTGACCGAGCCCTTGATGGCCTCCAGCGACAGCGCGCCCGCCACCAGCCCGGCGGCGAACACGTCTTCGGCGGCGAACAGGCCGGCCAGCGCCAGCGCGGTGGAGACCTGGGTGCCGTTGAGCAGCGCCAGCCCTTCCTTGGGGCCCAGCGTGAACGGCTCCAGCCCGGCGTGGGCCAGGCCCTCCACAGCCGGACGGCGCACGCCGCCGATCATCACCTCGCCCACGCCGATCAGCGTGCACGACATATGCGCCAGCGGCGCCAGATCGCCCGAGGCGCCCACCGAGCCCTTGGCCGGGATGCAGGGCGTGACGCCGTGGTTGGCCAGCGCCAGCAGCGCCTCGATGATCTCCGGACGGATGCCCGAATGGCCGCGCGCCAGGCTCACCGCCTTGATCGCCAGGATCAGCCGCACGGTGTCGGCGGCCAGGTCGGCGCCGGTGCCCACGCTGTGCGACAGCACCAGGTTGCGCTGCAGCTCGGCCAGCTTGTCGTGCGGGATGCGGGTCTGCGCCAGCTTGCCGAAACCGGTGTTGATGCCGTAGACCACCGCGTCGGCGTCGATGATGTCCTGCACGGTGGCCTGGGACGCGCGCACGCCGGCCCAGGCGGATGCATCCATGGCCAGGCGCACTTCGCCGCGATGGATGCGGCGCAGGTCGGCCAGCGTGACGGCGCCCGGCTGCAACGTCAGCAGCGGCCGGGAGGCTTGAGTGGTTTGGTTTGCGCTCATTTGTATGTCCCTGTCTATACAGCCAGATTTGTAATTGGCCCTGGTTTCTGAAAACACGGCGGACGGCTGGGTCAGCCGAAGGCCGGATTGCCGTCGGCGCGGAATCGGCTGCCGAGGCGATAACGGTTGCCTGGATGCAGGCAACGCACGAAGGTAACGGGGGTGCCGCTGGTCCAGGTGCGGCGGGTCAGCAGCAGGCAAGGCTGGCCGGCCGGCATTTCCAGCCGGGTGGCCTGCTCCGGGGTGGCGGAGATGGCGTCGACCACGTGCTCGATCTGGTCGTAAGGCACATGGCGCAGCAGGTATTCGCCCGGCTTCATGCCATCGGCCGCGGCGAAATCCTGGTTGATGAAGTCCGGCGCCGCGCGCGGATTCACATAGCGGTCTTCGAGTTGCACCGGCACGCCGTCCTCGCGATGCACGCACACCGAATGGAACACCGATTCGCCGGTGTGCAGGTCGAGCGCGGCGGCCACCTCGATGGAGGCCGCCACGCGTTCCACGACGATGACGTCGCAGGCGTAGTCATGCCCGCGCATGCGGATCTCGTCCTGCAGGTTGACCACGTTGAGCAGCGTCGATTGCGGCTTGTGCTCGGCCACGAACGTGCCCACGCCGGCCACGCGCACCACCCTGCCCTGCTCGGCGAGTTCGCGCAGCGCGCGGTTCACCGTCATGCGCGACACGCCAAAGCGGGTCACCAGTTCCTGCTCGGACGGCACGCGGTCGCCCGGCTGCCACGCGCGGCTCTGGATATGGCGCGCGATGTATTCCTTGACCTGCTGGTAGAGCGCGGCGGGAGCGGCATCGGGAACACCCCGGCGGTTGGCGGTGGCGGCTTTCATGGCTCAGTGCTCGGCCGAGGCCATGGCCTCGGCGCGGATTTCCTCGGTCAGCAGCGCCTTGAGTTCGGAGAACGCCGGCGAGGTCTTGATAGTGTAGTGGCGCGGATGCGGAAAGCCGACGTCGATGGTGCGCTTGATGCGGCCCGGCCGCGCCGAGAACACGGCGACGCGGTTGGCCATGAAGATGGCTTCGTCGATATCGTGCGTGACGAACAGCACCGTCTTGCGCGACGCCTCCCAGATGCCCAGCAGCAGTTCCTGCATCAGCACGCGGGTCTGGTTGTCGAGCGCGCCGAAGGGCTCGTCGAGCAGCAGGATCTTGGGATCGTTGGCCAGCGCGCGGGCAATGGCGGTGCGCTGCTGCATGCCGCCCGAGAGCTGCTTGGGATAGTGATGCTCGAAGCCGCGCAGGCCCACGCGCTGGATGAAAAAGTCGCTGCGCTCGCGCTGGTCGGCCTCGCTCATGCCGCGCTCGCGCAGGCCGAAGCGCACGTTCTGCTCGATGGTCAGCCACGGAAACAGCGTGTACGACTGGAACACCATGCCGCGGTCCGCGCCGGGGCCGGTAACAGGCTGGCCGTCGAGCAGCACGCGCCCGGTGGTGGGCGTGTCCAGCCCGGCGACGATGCGCAGCAGCGTGGACTTGCCGCAGCCGGAGGGGCCGAGGATGGTGACGAAGTCGTTGTCCGCCACCTCGAAATCGGTCGGCTGCAGGGCCACGGTCTGGCCGCCGCGCGGGTTGACGAAGGTACGCGAGACCTGCTGGATGGACAGCGCGCTCATTTGATCGAACTCCACGGGAACAGGCGCTGGTTGGCCAGCTTGAAAGCCAGGTCGGAAACCAGGCCGATACAGCCGATCACGATGATGCCGAAGATGATCTGCCCGGTATTGAGCAGCGCCTGGCTGTCGGTGATCATGTGGCCGATGCCGGAGGACGAGCCGATCAGCTCGGCCACGATGACGTAGGTCCAGGCCCAGCCCAGCACCAGGCGCAGGACCTCGGCGATCTCGGGCGCGGCACCCGGGATCAGCACGCGCCGCACGATGCCGCTGCTGGAGGCGCCCAGCGTGTAGGCCGCCTCCACCAGGTCGCGGCGCGCGGCGCCCACCGTCACCGCCACCATCAGCACGATCTGGAAGAAGGAGCCGATGAAGATCACCAGCACCTTCTGTGCCTCGCCGATGCCGGCCCACAGGATCAGGAGCGGAATGAAGGCCGAGGCCGGCAGGTAGCGGCAGAACGAGACAAAGGGTTCGAAGAAGGCTTCGGCCGCCTTGTAGGCGCCCATGAAGATGCCCAGCGGCACCGCCAGCGCGGCGGCCAGCACGAAGCCGCCCAGCACGCGCCACACCGTCATGCCGATATCGCCGGCGAAGTTGTACTCGGTGAACAGCAGCACGCCCTCATGGGCCATGGTCATCGGGTCGGCCAGGAAGGTGCGCGGCACCATGCCGCCCAGGGTCACCGCCGCCCACACACCGAAGAACAGCACGAAGAACAACAGACCCAGCACCCAGCGCGCGCGCTGGGATACCGGCGCCAGCGGCGCCAGCCAGGGATGCCGGCGGGCCGGCGCGGCGGCGGCCCTGGGCGCCGCCGTCTTGGCCGCCGGCGTGGCGGCGGGCGAACCGATGCGAACCTGCGTCATGGCGCCGCCCTCTTTACTTGATGAAGCGCGCGTCGTACAGGGCCGTGACGTCCGGCACCTGGCGGATCACGCCGATATCCAGCAGCACCTGCGCCGCTTCCTTGCTGAAGCTGGCCAGCTCGCCGCCGAAGAACTTGCGGTTGGCCTCGCGGTCCTGCCAGCGCAGGTAGGCGGACGACTTGGCGAACTGCTCGCCGCTCTGCTTGACCGCCGCGCCCATGATGTCGTTGGCCTTGGCCGGGTCCTGCCTGATCATGTCGAGCGCTTCGAAGTAGCTGTCGACCAGCGCCTGCGCGGCCTTGGGATTGTCCTTGAGCCACTTGGGCGCGCAGCCCAGGGTGTCCATCACCATCGGGTAGTCCAGCGTGGTGGCCAGGATCCTGCCCTTGTCCGGGTTCTGGCGCACCGACGACAGGTACGGCTCATAGGTCATGGCGGCGTCGTTCTGGCCCGAGACGAAAGCCTGCGCGGCCGCCTGCGGCGACAGCGTGGTGGTCTTGACATCCTTCAGGGTCATGCCGTTCTTCCTGAGCATCCAGGCCAGGCCGAAGTAAGGCGCGGTGCCGGGCGCATCGACGCCGATGGTCTTGCCCTTGAGGTCGGCGAAGCCCTTGACGTCGCCGCGCACGGCCAGGCCGTCGGCACCGTAGGATTTGTCGAGCTGCACGATCTGGGTGATGGGCACGCCGTTGGCGTTCCACGCCACGTGGGTCTCGACCGTGGTGGCCGCGCACTGGATGGCGCCGGCGGCGAGCGCCAGGTGGCGGTCCTTCTGCGGAATCATCTTGATGTCGACGTCGACCCCGTGCTTCTTGAAGATGCCCGCCTTGTCGGCCAGCGTCAGCGGCGCGAAGCCGGTCCAGCCGCTCATGCCCAGCGTGACCTGGGTGGTCTGGGCCTGCGCGGTGCCGGCGGCACCGGTGGTGACAGCGGCAACGGCGGCAAACACGGCTAGCGAGAGACCGCTACGGATACGAAATCCCATCTTCCTGGCTCCTTTGGTGTGATGCGAACGAGGGCCGCGCCAGCATCGGCAACGGCCGGACCGCCCGGCTCGGGCGGCGCCGTACTTGCGGCGCCGGTCATTTGCCAGGCAATTTAGCAACCCTGTATATACAAGTCAATGCAGTAGTTAACCCGAGGCGAGAGGCGAAACCGGCGTTAGCGGCACCCAGGATCCGGCATGCCGCGCATCGGCCACAAACCAAGGGAATACACCGGGTTACGCCGCCAGGCCGGACGCCGCGCCTTGCCCTTTGCCGGGGCGTCCGCACTGGAAGCGGCCCGGTTCGCGCACCAGAGCGGTGTCGTGTTGCCGGCGGGACATCACTTGCTGTCTATACAGGATCGGGCGGCGACATCTACGCAAACGGCGTGCCACGAGGACGCCGCACAAGGAGCATCCCGCCAGACGGAATGCAGGCGCCGGGCGCAAGGCGTCAAGCGTCGAAGAAGGACACCACCGTGGGATAGCGCAGCCGCAGGCGCAGCTCGCGTTTGAGACGGGCATTTTCCAGCCGCCGGGATTCGCTCATGAAGCTGAGCAGGGTGGGCTCCACCGCCTCGCGCAACTGCGCGCGGGCCAGGCGCGGCGGGCGCGGCAAGCCGCGGCGGTCGGCCACCAGGTCGAAATAGTCGGCCATGCGCATTTCCGAATCGTCGCTGGCATGCACCACCCGCTGGGCCCGGCCGCGGAAGAGCGCGGCCACCATGGTGCGGGCCAGGTCGTGCGCGTGGATGTGGTTGGTATAGACATCGTCCTGGGATGCCAGCGCCGGCGTGCCTTTGGCCAGGCGCGCCAGCGGCAGCCGGTCTTCGGCGTAGATGCCGGGGATGCGCACGATCGAGGCGCGCCAGCCGGCATCGCGGCCAAAACGGCGCACGGCGCCTTCGGCCGCCACGCGGCGCCGTGCGCGCGCGGTTTGCGGGCGCACCGGGTGCGATTCGGCCAGCCGGGCGCCGCCGCGGTCGCCATACACGCCGGAGGTGCTGGCATAGACGAAGGCCGGCCGCCCGGCGCCTCGCGCGGACCCGCTGCCGCCTCGCTCGGGTAGAATGGCGGGCTTGGCAGACCAGCCGGCAGCACGCGCGGGAGACCGCCGCCAGGCACCGCGCCGCAAGGCGCGCAGCAGCGCCAGCGTGCGCGGATCGCCCTCGCCTCGGGCGGGTGGCGGCGCCAGGTGGAGCACCCTGCCGGCCAGGCCGGCCAGGCGCGCCAGCGTGGCGGGCCGGTCCAGGTCGGCAACCAGCGGCACGGCGCCGTTGTCCCGTAGCGCAGCGCGGCGGGACGGCTGCGAAGTGACGGCAAAGACGCGCCAGCGCGTCGACAGAATACGCAGGCAACGCGTGCCGATGTCCCCGCAGCCGACGATGAGAAGGCGCGGGCGACCCAGGCGGCGTCGCGACAGATTTTTGCTCATAGAGTGATTATGGCTTATCAAGTTACCGTCATGCCCAGTGGCCGCACGTTCGAAGCGGCCGCGGACGAATCCATCCTCAGCGCGGCCCTGCGCCACAGCATCGGCCTGCCCTACGGCTGCAAGAACGGCGCGTGCGGGTCCTGCAAGGGCCGCGTCACCGCCGGCGACATCGTCCAGGGCGATCATGCCGCTTCCGCGCTTTCCGCGCAGGAAGAGACCGAGGGCCGCGCGCTGTTCTGCTGCGCCAGGGCCGCCTCGGACATCATCATCGAATGCCGCGAGGTGCAGGGCGCCGGCGACATTCCCATCAAGAAGATCCCGTGCCGGGTCGCCTCGATGGAACGCGTGGCCGGCGACGTCATCGTCGCCCGCCTGCAACTGCCCGCCACCGAGCGCATGCAGTACCTGGCCGGCCAGTATGTGGAATTCCTGCTGCGCGACGGCAAGCGCCGCAGCTACTCGATCGCCACGCCGCCGCACCAGGAAGGCCCGATCGAGCTGCACTTCCGCCATATGCCGGGGGGCACCTTCACCGATTACGTGTTCGGCGCCAAGGACGGCCAGCCGGTCATGAAGGAGCGTGACATCCTGCGCTTCGAAGGCCCGCTGGGCAGCTTCTTCCTGCGCGAGGATTCCGACAAGCCCATCATCCTGCTGGCTTCCGGCACCGGCTTCGCGCCGATCAAGGCCATCGTCGAGCACGCCGCCTACACCGGCATCACGCGCCCGATGACGCTCTACTGGGGCGGTCGCCGCCCGGCCGACCTCTATATGCATGCGCTGTGCGAGCAGTGGTCGCGCGAGCTGCCCAATTTCCGCTATGTGCCGGTGATCTCCGACGCGCAGCCCGCCGACGACTGGGACGGCCGCACCGGCTTTGTCCACGAGGCCGTGATGGAAGACCACCCGGACCTGGCCGGCTTCGAGGTCTACGCCTGCGGCGCGCCGGTGATGGTCAATGCGGCGCGCAAGGACTTCTCCCTGCGCTGCGACCTGCACGAGGACGCCTTCTTCGCCGACTCGTTCACCTCGGAAGCCGACCTGCACCCGGCCGGCTCGGTGCCGCCGGCGGCCTGAGCGCCGCCCGGTCCGTTCCCTAGCTGCAACAATGCCCGGCTCGCGCAAAATTCGTTTTGACAGCCGGGCGCATGCGCCTTATATTGGCCGCCATGAACTACGCTATCAATCGACGCAGCTACCGTACGTTGCTCCCCACCGGGGTGCCTCGCGGCTGACCGTCCATAGCATCTGTTCAGGTCGACAAGCCACGGGCAATCCCCGTGGCTTTTTGTTTTTCCGCTCTCCTCTCCCCTGTTTCACGCCGACCCCTGGAGTCCGCCATGGCATTTGCTGAGTACCCTGTCCAATCCCTGATGTACATCACCAACCGGCCCGAGCTCGTCTTTACCGAAGGCAAGGGCTCGTGGCTGACGGACCACAATGGCAAGCGATACCTGGACTTCGTGCAAGGCTGGGCGGTCAACTGCCTGGGGCACTCCAACCAGGGCATGATCGACGCGCTGGTGGCGCAGTCGCAAAAACTGTTCAACCCGAGCCCGGCGTTCTACAACGAACCGATGCTCAAGCTGGCCAAGCAGCTCACCGACGCCAGCTGCTTCGATAAGGTTTTCTTCGCCAACAGCGGCGCCGAGGCCAACGAAGGCGCGATCAAGCTGGCGCGCAAATGGGGCCGCAAGCACAAGCACGGCGCGTTCGAGATCATCACCATGGACCACAGCTTCCACGGCCGCACGCTCGCCACCATGAGCGCGTCGGGCAAGGCCGGCTGGGACACCATCTTCGCGCCGCAGGTGCCGGGCTTCCCCAAGGCCGGCCTGAACGACCTGGCCTCGGTGGAAAAGCTGATCACCGACAAGACCGTGGCCATCATGCTGGAGCCGGTGCAGGGCGAAGGCGGCGTGATCCCCGCCTCGCGCGAGTTCATGCAGGGCCTGCGCAAGCTGGCCGACCAGCACAAGCTGCTGTTGATCGTCGATGAAGTGCAGACCGGCTGCGGACGCTGCGGCACGATGTTCGCCTACCAGCTGTCCGGCGTGGAGCCGGACATCATGACGCTGGGCAAGGGCATCGGCGGCGGCGTGCCGCTGGCGGCCCTGATGTGCAAGGCCGAAGTGGCCAGCTTCGAAGCCGGCGACCAGGGCGGCACCTACAACGGCAACCCGGTGATGACGGCAGTCGGCAGCGCCGTGATCTCCCAGCTGACCGCGCCCGGCTTCCTGCCGAGCGTGGTGGAGAAAGGCGCCTACCTGCGCGAGCAGCTGCTGGCGCTGTCGTCCGAGTTCGGCCTGGGCGGCGAACGCGGCGAAGGCCTGCTGCGCGCGCTGGTGCTGAACAAGGACATCGGCCCGCAACTGGTGGAAGAAGCGCGCGACATGCAGCCGGAAGGCCTGCTGCTGAACTCGCCGCGGCCCAACCTGCTGCGCTTCATGCCGGCGCTGAACGTCACCATCGGGGAAATCGACCAGATGATCGGCATGCTGCGCACACTGCTGAAGAAGCTGGCCTGATAGCATCCTGGTCCTGTTGACGAAAAAAAGCCCGGTGCATTTGCACCGGGCTTTTTTTTCCGGGCCATCGGTCTGCTCCCTCTCCCGCTTGCGGGAGAGGGAGCGACAGCCGTCGTCATGGCAGATGGTCTTGGCCGATCCGGCGGCCTCGGCCGGCGTTGCGGCGATCTTGCCCAGGCGATCTCACTCGCCCAGGTAAGCCGCCCTCACCTTCGGATCGTCCAGCATCTGCTTGGCGTCGCCGCTCATGGTGACGAGGCCCGACTCCATCACATAGCCGCGGTGCGCGGCCTGCAGCGCCAGCCGCGCGTTCTGCTCCACCAGCAGCACGGTCACGCCCATCGCGGAGACATCGCGCACCACCTCGAAGATCTTCGCGACCATGATCGGCGACAGGCCCATCGACGGCTCGTCCAGCAGCAGCAGCTTGGGCTGGCTCATCAGCGCGCGCGCCATGGCCAGCATCTGCTGTTCGCCGCCCGACATGGTGCCCGCCAACTGGTTGGCGCGCTCCTTCAGGCGCGGGAAGATGCCGAACATGCGGTCGATGTCCGACTTGATGCCGGCCTCGTCGGTGCGCGTGTAGGCACCCATCTGCAGGTTCTCGGTGATGGTCATGCGCGCGAACACGCCGCGCCCTTCCGGCACCATCGCCAGGCCCTGCTTGAGCAGCGTGTAGCTGGGCACACCCTTGATGGATTTGCCCATGTACTCCACGTCGCCGCCGGCCCAGCCCTGCAGGCCGGTAATGGCCTTCATGGTGGTGGTCTTGCCGGCGCCGTTGGCGCCGATCAGCGTCACCAGTTCGCCGTCCTTGATCTCGAGGTCGACGCCCTTGACCGCCTGGATGCCGCCGTAGGCGACCTTCAGGCCGGAAATCTTCAGTACTGTGTCTTTCATGGTCTCTTTCCCCCGTCAGTGCGCCGGGGTACCGAGGTAAGCCTCGATCACCGCTGGGTTGCTCTGGACTTCATGCGGCAGGCCTTGCGCGATGACCTTGCCGTAATCGAGCACGGTCAGGCGGTTGCACAGGCCCATCACCAGCTTCACGTCGTGCTCGATCAGCAGGATGGTCTTGCCGTCGCTGCGGATCTTGTCGAGCAGGCCGCGCAACTCCACCTTCTCGGTGGCGTTCATGCCGGCGGCGGGTTCATCCAGCGCCAGCAGCTTGGGCTCAGTGGCGAGCGCCCGTGCGATTTCCAGGCGGCGCTGGTGGCCGTAGGAAAGATTGCGCGAGGTGAAATGGGCATACTTGGCGATGCCCACGTATTCGAGCAGGTCGTGCGCCCAGTCTTCCACCGACTCTTCCTCGCGCCGCACCGAGCGCGGACGGAATACCGCCCCGAGCAGGCCCGCCTTGGTGCGAACATGGCGCCCCACCATCACGTTTTCCAACGCGGTCATGTCGCCGAACAGGCGGATGTTCTGGAAGGTCCGGGCAATACCGGCCTTGGCCACCTCGTGCACGGCGGTCGGCCGGTAGGGCGTGCCACCAAGCACGAACTCGCCGGAGTCCGGCGTGTACAGGCCGGTGATCACGTTGAAGAACGTGGTCTTGCCGGCCCCGTTGGGACCGATCAGGCCGTAGATCTCGCCCGGCTTGATCTGCAGGCCCACCTCCGACAATGCCTGCAGGCCGCCGAATCGCTTGTTGACCCCCTGTACCGACAGGAGGATGTTCTCGTTGCTCATAGTGTCCTCCTGGTCAGAAACGGCCAACGCTGCCCGGGCGGCGCACCACCGGCCGGTCTTCCTTGCGCGGCGACGGCCACAGGCCCGCCGGGCGATACAGCATCACGCCAACCAGCGCCAGGCCGAACAGCAACTGGCGCAGCACTTCGGCGTCGACGATGGTGTGGCCGAAGAGCATGTTCTGCGCCGGCTCCGCCACCGCGCGCAGCAGTTCCTGGAAGCCGACCAGCAGGATCCCGCCCAGGATCACGCCCGGGATATGGCCCATGCCGCCCAGCACCACGATGGCCAGGATATAGATGGACTCCCACAGCACGAACGATTCGGGCGAGACGAAACCCTGGAAGGCGCCGAACACCGCGCCCGACGCCCCCCCGAACGAGGCGCCCATGGCGAACGCCAGCAGCTTGATGTTGCGGGTATTGATGCCCATCGCCTTGGCGGCGATCTCATCTTCGCGGATGGCCACGAAGGCGCGTCCGATCCGCGAGTTCTGCAGCCGCAGGCAGATGAACACAATGGCCATCACCAGCACCACCAGCAGGTAGTAGTACATGAACACCGGCGTGAACTTCAGGCCGAAGATCTCGTGCGACTTGGAGAAATCGAAGCCGAAGATGTGGACCGGGTCCACCGCGGTAATCCCCTTCGGGCCATTGGTGATGTTGAGCGGGCGGTCGAGGTTGTTCAGGAAGATGCGGATGATCTCGCCGAAGCCCAGCGTCACGATGGCGAGGTAGTCGCCGCGCAGCTTGAGCGTTGGCGCGCCGAGCAGCACGCCGAAGGTTGCCGCCACCATCACCGCCAGCGGTAGCACGAACCACATGGAGACATGCAGGCCATGCGGAAAGAGCTGGTGGATCCACTCGAACTGGTTAGCCAGGTGAGGCGAACCCAGCAAGGCCATCATGTAGGCGCCGACGGCATAGAAGGCGATGTAGCCCAGGTCGAGCAGGCCGGCGAAGCCCACCACGATGTTCAGGCCAAGCGCCAGCATGATGTAGATCAGCGCAAAGTCGAGCACGCGCACCCAGTAGTTGCCGCCCAGCGTCTGCACGAGGAACGGCGCGCACAGGGCGATCACCAGGAAGCCGAGCAGCGCGGCCATGGTCTTGGCCGGCGTTTTGGTCACCGGCGCTGTCTGCGCCGTGGATGGAATCGGGGTATTCATGGATTCTCTCCTTGGGCTTAGGCGCGTTCGGAAACCCGCTCGCCCATGATGCCGGACGGACGGAAGACGAGGACGATGATCAGCACGATGAAGGCGAACACGTCCTGATAGTTGGAGCCGAACACCCCACCGGTGAGGTCACCGATATAGCCGGCTCCCAGCGCTTCGATCAGGCCCAGCAGCATGCCGCCGACCATGGCGCCGGCGAGATTGCCGATGCCGCCCAGCACTGCGGCGGTGAACGCCTTCAGGCCAGGGATGAAGCCCATGTAGAAGTGGGCATTGCCGTAGTTGGTGGCCATCATCACGCCGGCCAGCGCAGCCAGCGTGGCGCCGATCATGAAGGTGGCGGAGATCACGAAGTTCGGGTTCACGCCCATCAGGCCCGCCACCTTCTGGTTCTCGGCGGTGGCGCGCATGGCGCGGCCGAGCTTGGTGCGGTTGACCAGGAGCAGCAGGCCCGACATCACCATCAGCGCCATGCCGATGATGACGATTTCCTTGCCCGTGATGGTCGCGCCGGTCGAGCCGATATCGATCGGGCTGGACGGCAGCAGTTGCGGGAAGGTCAGCGGGTTGCGCGACCAGATCATCATGGCAAGTGTCTGCAGGATGATGGAAACGCCGATGGCGGTAATCAGCGGGGCCAGCCGGGGCGCGTTGCGCAACGGCCGGTATGCCACCCGCTCGATGGTGTAGGCCAGCACGGCGCAGACCGGCATGGCGATCAGGGTCGCGATCACCAGCGTGAGCCACTCGGGCAACCCGGGGAAAAATTTCTGCAACCCAAGAATGGCTGACAGGGCGGTCAGGGCGCCGATCATCAGCACGTCGCCGTGGGCGAAGTTGATGATCCCGAGAATGCCGTAGACCATGGTGTAGCCAAGTGCGATCAGCGCATAGATGCTGCCGAGCACCAGACCGTTCACGATCTGCTGGATAAGGATATCCATGAAAACTCCTTGCTTCCGTCCGAACCTCCATAGTGTGGATGCCGGTCGGACGGTGATATATGAGTGGTTTGGTAGTGTGGTCGTTTGCTGGTAAGCGGCCCGCCTACTCCACCCTTGGTAAGGATGCCGTACGTATGGCAAGGCTAAAAAAACGGCACCGCAAGGTACTCACGGTGCCGTTCGGATGGGCCGGTAAGCCCGGTTTACATCTTCACGACGTCAAGTACGGTCTTCTTCTTGTCCTTGTATTCGTAAAGGGTGATGGTGCCTTCCTTCATGTCGCCCTTCTCGTCGAAGGCGATGTTGCCGATCAGGCCCTTGTAGTTCGTCTTGGGCATCTCGGCCAGGATCGCAGCGGCATCGGTCGAGTTGGCGCGTTTCATGGCGTCGACGATGACCATCACGGCGTCATAGGTAAACGGTGCGTAGATCTGCACCGGCGTATTGAAGCGAGCCTGGTAGCGCTTGTCGAAATCCGCGCCCTGCTCCATCTTCGACAGGGCCAGACCGGCCTCCGAGCAGATGATGTTGGACACGGCGTCGCCAGCCAGTTCGGCCACCTTGTCGGTACACACGCCGTCGCCGCCCACGATCTTCGCGGGGATGCCCAGTTCCTTGGCCTGCTTGGCGAACGGACCGCCAGTGGCATCCATGCCGCCGTACATGATCACGTCGGGTTTCTTGCCCTTGATCTTGGTCAGGATGGCCTTGAAGTCGGTGGCCTTGTCGTTGGTGGCTTCGCGGGCCACCACGTTCACGCCGGACGCCTTGGCGGTCTTCTCGAACTCGTCGGCCAGGCCCTTGCCGTAGGCGGTGGCATCGTCGACGATGGCCACGGTCTTGGCATGCAGGCTCTTGGACGCGTAGTTGGCCAGTGCCGGACCCTGCTGGGCATCGGTAGCCACCACGCGGAAGGTGGTCTTGAAACCCTGCTTGGTGTAGTCGGGATTGGTCGACGACGGCGAGATCTGCACGATGCCCGCATCGCTGTAGATCTTGGAGGCCGGGATCGATACGCCTGAGTTCAGGTGGCCAACCACGGCCACGACCTTCTCGTCCACCAGCTTCTGCGCCACGGCGGTGCCCGTCTTCGGGTCGCCTGCGTCGTCTTCGCCGACCAGCTCGAGCTTGATCTTCTTGCCGCCGATCTCCAGGCCGGTCTTGTTGACTTCTTCCACGGCCAGGCGGGCGCCGTTTTCGTTGTCCTTGCCAAGGTGGGCGATACCGCCGGTGAGCGGTGCCGCATGGCCAATCTTGACTACGACTTCACCGCCGCCTGCCGGGGCCATGGCCGCGGCAGGAGCCGACGCTGCCGTTTCGGCCGGCTTTTCTTCCTTCTTGCCGCAAGCAGTAACCAGCGCCACTGCAGCCGCGATCGGCAGAATCTTGGCAAACGTGATTTGCATGAGTGATCTCCTAGGATTCACATGATCAGGGTAAACCAACGCCCCCCGGACGTTTCCCTGAACCGCCATTGTTTAGTTTCAATTTGAAACGCGCGAATTGTATTCCCTTTTTATACGGATGCAATACGCGACGCAACAACCTGAAGGATTAACCCGCCAAATGAGCTAGGGAATTTCCCCAATGCCGACATTGGGGCAATTCCCGTCTATAAGGCGGGGAGCTGTTGATACTAACAAGAATCGTGCCTACCTCACACCACAGGCCGCCTTTGCAGCGTTTTCGTCACTCCCGGCGGGCCGGTATTAAATAGGTGTTTCATTTAATATGAACCGCCGCATTCAAATAGAGCACACACACCCGCCAGCACCATAATAGGGAAATCCCCAATTATAGGGATTTCCCTGAATTGTATTGTCTTGCAGATAGGCATACGGACTTCAGCACCGGCGCTGTGCATTATCAGGCGATATATCGATGCGATAAATTGGTGCCACCGAAAGGAAATAAGAGTTTACGCGGCACAATGGAATGCACCAAGATTGGGCAATGCATTTCCGGTCCCCACGCAAGGGTGGATCGGCGAAACGCAGCGGCGGCACGACAGAAAGGGAGCGGATTAGCACCCGGCGCGAGCACTTGGCCAGGAGGCGAAGCTGTGTGCCGGGGATCGGCGTTGCACACAACGCGGCCACGGAAGCCGGCGGGAGGGATGCCGCTCAGGGGAAAGGAAGGAAGGACGGGGGCGGGCGAACACCGGCGGCATGCCGGCGCCCCTCCCAGGGGCCGCCCGGCATGCCGTCGGGGAATCAGGCGGAGGTCACCTGCTGCAGGCCGCGCGGCAGCGGGAACGACATTTTTTCCTCGATGCCATCCAGCGCCCGCACGTTGCGTGCACCCAGGAGATGCAGGCGCTCGACAATGGACTGGGCCAGCGCTTCCGGTGCGGACGCACCCGCGGTCAGGCCGATACGGCGCTTGCCGGCAATCCATTCCGGACGCAGCTGCTCGGGGGCGTCGACCATATAGGCCGGCACGCCCAGCCGCTCCGCGAGTTCTCGCAGGCGATTGGAGTTCGAGCTGTTCGGGCTGCCCACCACGATCACCACCTCCACCTGGGGCGCCATGAACTTCACGGCATCCTGGCGGTTCTGCGTGGCGTAGCAGATGTCCTGCTTCTTGGGCTCGCGGATCAGCGGGAATTGCGCCTTGAGCGCCTGCACGATCTCGAGCGTCTCGTCGACGGAGAGCGTGGTCTGGGTCACGAACGCCAGACGCGCGGGATCGCTCACCCGCAGCCTGGCCACATCGGCGACGGACTCGACCAGCAGGATGCCGCCCTCGGCCTGACCCATCGTGCCCTCGACCTCGGGGTGCCCCTTGTGGCCGATCATGATGATCTCGCATCCCTCGGCACGCATCTTCCCGACTTCCACGTGCACCTTGGTCACGAGCGGGCAAGTCGCGTCGAAGACATTAAGGCCACGCGCGGTGGCATCGGCACGCACCTCCTTGGAGACGCCATGCGC
Source organism: Cupriavidus basilensis (assembly GCF_029335485.1). Lineage (GTDB taxonomy): Bacteria > Pseudomonadota > Gammaproteobacteria > Burkholderiales > Burkholderiaceae > Cupriavidus > Cupriavidus basilensis_E. The sequence goes on along the minus strand of NZ_JARJLM010000461.1, from coordinate 14,675 downwards.
GCTGAAGATCACGGTGGAGCCCGGCGGCACTTCTTCGAGTTCGTCCACGAAGACTGCGCCCTTGCGCCGCAGGTCGGCCACCACATAGGCATTGTGGACAATCTCGTGGCGCACGTAGATAGGCGCCCCAAAGCGTTCAAGGGCGCGCTCGACGATCTCGATGGCGCGATCCACGCCGGCGCAGAAGCCGCGCGGCTGCGCCATCAGGATCTCGGCATCGGGGGCAGTGGTGGGTTCAGACATGCAAGGATTCGATTCAAGGGTGCCGGCGACTGGCCGGGCGGTGGTCTGCTCAGAGAATGCCGATCAGTTGGACATCGAACAGGATGGTCTGTCCGGCCAGCGGGTGGTTGAAATCGAACAGCGCCGAAGTCGCGCCGATCTCCTTGAGCACTCCTGCATACTTACCGCCGCCTGGCGCGTTGAACTCGACCAGGTCGCCCGGGGCGTAGTCCTCTTCGAAAGAGCTGTTCTCGCGCAGCGTCGCCAGCGAAACCCGTTGCAGCAACTCGGGGTTGCGCGGGCCGAAGGCGTGCTCCGGCGCCAGCCGGTAGGTCATGCGCTCGCCCTCGGGCATGCCCAGCAGCGCCTGCTCCAGGGTGGGCGCGAACTGGCCCTGCCCCAGCAGCAGCGTAGCGGGCTTTTCTTCGAACGTGCTGACGATCTCAGTGCCGTTCTCGAGGGAAATGCTGTAGTGCAGGGTCAGGAACGAGTCCGCCAGTACGGTCTTGCGACCGTCCGCGGCGCCGTCCTTCGGGCCTGACGCAAAAGTTTGCAAATTCATGGATGCTCAACCTGTCAACAACCCGTATTGTAAGCGACTCGACCGCGCGCCGCCTTGTCCGCGGTCCCATTGTTCGGGGGGGATCGTGTCATGCGCATTACCGACTGGCCCAGCAACGAGCGGCCGCGCGAAAAGTTGCTGCTGGGCGGCGCCGCCGCGCTCTCGGATGCCGAACTGCTCGCCGTGTTCCTGCGCGTGGGCATGGCCGGAAAAAGTGCGGTTGATCTCGCACGCGAACTACTGAACGACTTTGGCACCCTCAGCGCCCTCTTTTCCGCCAGCCAGGAGCAAGTGGCCCGCGTCAAGGGCATGGGCGCCGCCAAGTACGCCCATTTCCAGGCGGCGCAGGAACTCACGCGGCGGGCGCTGGCCGAGCGGCTGTCGTTGCCCGACGGGCTCGATTCGCCCACCGCTGTGCGCGACTACCTGCGCCTGACGCTGGCACAGCGTCAGCATGAAGTCTTCCTGTGCCTGTTCCTCGATGCGCGCAACCGGCTGCTGGCCAGCGAGGAACTGTTCCGTGGTACCCTGACGCAAACCAGCGTATACCCTCGCGAAGTGGCGCGACAGGCACTGTTTCATAATGCCGCCGGCGTGATCGTCGCACACAACCACCCGTCGGGACACGCCGCACCCAGTGCGGCCGATCTCGCCATGACGCGCGCGCTGGCGCGTTCCCTGGCCTTGATCGACGTCCAGGTGCTGGATCACTTCATCGTGGCGGGCAGCCACGTCCACTCCTTTGCGGAACATGGCCAGCTATGAAGCCAGGTGTGGCGCGAACGGCACGGATGGGCCGCACCTGCACGGCAAAGTGCAGAAGGCATTGATTTGCCGACGCTTTCCGGTCTATAATGCTCGTTTTGCTGAAGTCTTAACCGCTGCAGTCCGGGCCAGCGCGCCTTTTGTTGATCTGTTGCGAACATTGTCCACGAATAGAAGATTTAGGAGTGCTTCATGGCACGCGTCTGTCAAGTGACCGGGAAAGCGCCGATGGTCGGCAACAACGTTTCCCACGCAAACAACAAGACCAAGCGCCGTTTTCTGCCCAACCTGCAGAATCGTCGTTTCTTTGTTGAATCGGAAAACCGCTGGGTGAGCCTGCGCGTCTCGAATGCCGGCCTGCGCCTGATCGACAAGAAAGGCATCGACTCCGTGCTCGCAGACCTGCGCGCACGCGGCGAAGTCTAATTAGGAGCACATCATGGCCAGCAAGGGCGGACGCGATAAAATCAAGTTGGAGTCGACTGCAGGTACGGGTCACTTCTACACGACCACCAAGAACAAGCGCACGATGCCGGAAAAGATGGAGATCATGAAGTTCGATCCCGTCGTCCGCAAGCACGTGTCGTACAAGGAAACCAAGATCAAGTAATTGATCCTGTCTTCCGCATGCCGATCGCGCGGCATGTCTGTGAAAACCCCGCATCCGCGGGGTTTTTGCTTTTTCCGGGCCGGCTCTGCGCCATCTGTGCGCCACCATATGCACTGAGCGCCGCAAAACGCCGCCGCGTTGCGCACCCGCCTCTCCCCGGCACATGCGCACACCCACGCAGCGGTGCGGTCGGTGTACACTTTCCAGCTTTCCTGCCTCCCGACCGCGCGCCGCGCGCGTCTCTCGCACCATGAACTTCGATGTCGCCATTGTCGGCAGCGGACTGGCCGGTCTGACGGTCGCGCTGCAACTGGCCGACACCCATCGGGTTGTCATCATTTGCAAACGGGCCATGACGCAAGGCGCCAGCGACTGGGCACAGGGCGGCATCGCCGCCGTGCTGGACTCGGGCGACAGTCATGACGAGCACCACCAGGACACCCTGGTGGCGGGCGCGGGTCTGTGCGACGACAGTGCGACACGCTATATCGTCGAGCACGGGCGCGAAGCGATCCAGTGGCTGATCGACCGCGGCGTGCCGTTCACGCGTGACGACCAGGCCGAACTGGGTTACCACCTGACCCGCGAAGGCGGCCACAGCCGCCGGCGCATCATCCATGCCGCCGACGCAACCGGCCATGCCGTCGTGTCCACGCTCACCGAGCAGGCGCGCCAGCATCCCAACATCACCATCATTGAAGACCACTTCGCGGTGGACCTGATCACTTCGCGCAAGCTGGGGTTGCCGGGCAACCGCTGCTATGGGCTGTATGTGCTGAATGACGCCAGCGGCGAAGTGCAGACCATCACCGCCACGCACACGGTGCTGGCCACGGGCGGCGCGGGCAAGGTCTATCTCTACACCACCAACCCCGACACGGCCACCGGCGACGGCATCGCCATGGCCTGGCGTGCGGGCTGCCGGGTGGCGAACATGGAATTCATCCAGTTCCACCCGACATGCCTGTACCACCCCTACGCCAAGTCCTTCCTGATCTCGGAAGCGGTGCGGGGCGAAGGTGGCCTGCTGAAGCTGCCCGACGGTACCCGCTTCATGCCGGAACACGACGCGCGCGCCGAACTGGCCCCGCGCGACGTGGTGGCGCGCGCCATCGACTTCGAAATGAAGAAGCGCGGCCTGGACTATGTGCACCTGGACATCAGCCACCAGCCCGAGTCCTTCCTGCGCGAGCACTTCCCGACCATCCACGCGCGCTGCCTGGAACTCGGCATCGATATCGCGCGCGAACCGATTCCCGTGGTGCCGGCCGCGCACTACACCTGCGGCGGCGTGGTGACCGACACTTTGGGCCGCACCGACCTGGCTAATCTCTACGCCGTGGGCGAGACCGCCTGCACCGGCCTGCACGGCGCCAATCGCCTGGCCTCCAATTCACTGCTCGAATGCATGGTGATCGGGCGCGCGGCGGCCATCGATATCGCCTCGCAGGACAAGGCGGGGCAACCGGATATCGCCCTGCCCGCCTGGGATGAAAGCCGGGTGGCCGATGCCGACGAAGAAGTGGTGGTGTCGCACAACTGGGACGAACTGCGCCGCATGATGTGGAATTACGTCGGCATTGTGCGTACCAGCAAGCGCCTTGAACGCGCACAGCACCGCATCAGCCTGCTGCGCGAAGAGATCGCCGAGTATTACGCCAACTTCCGCGTCACGCGTGACCTGCTGGAGTTGCGCAACCTGGTGGAAGTGGCGTCGTTGATCGTCGATAGCGCGTATTCGCGGCACGAAAGCCGGGGCCTGCACTTCAGCCGTGATTATCCGGAAACGCTGCCCAAGGCGCTGCCGACCGTGATGCAGCCGCTGCTCAAGCGCGAGCGGAGAAAGTAACCAGGGGCATGGGGAGAAGCACCAAGGATGTGCTTTTCTCCCCTCTCCCCATCAGGGGGGAGGGGAGAACGGAGCGCAACGTTCGTCGCGCTAGGCCAGGATGCGCAACGAATAGTCCGTGGCCCGCACATCCTTGGTCAGCGCGCCCACCGAGATCCGGTCCACGCCGGTTTCCGCGAAGGCGCGGATGGTGTCGGAGTTGACCCCGCCGGAGACTTCCAGCAAGGCTCGCCCGGCATTGATGCGTACCGCATCGCGCATCATCGCCTCGGTAAAGTTGTCGATCAGGATCGATTTCGCCCCGGCCGCCAGTGCCTCTTCCAGCTCGGCCAGGCTTTCCACTTCAACCTGCACCGACACGCCGGCGTCAAGCGCCGCCGCTGCCTGCATGGCGGCCGTGATGCTGCCTGCCGCGGCGATGTGGTTCTCCTTGATCAGGATGCCGTCGTACAGCGCCAGGCGCTGGTTGTCGCCTCCGCCGATCCTGACCGCGTATTTCTGCGCCAGCCGAAGCCCGGGCAGGGTCTTGCGGGTATCGAGCACGCGCGCGCTGGTACCCTCGACCAGGTCGGCATAGCGCCGCGTAGCGGTGGCCACGCCGGACAGCAGCTGCAGGAAGTTCAGCGAAGGCCGTTCGGCGGTCAGCAGCGAGCGTGCCGGGCCGGTGATCTCGCACACCACCGAGTCCGGCGCCATGCGCGCCCCCTCGGCCTGCTGCCAGCACACCTGCAGCGCGGGATCCACCGCGCGCATGCAGCCCTCGAACCAGGGCTGGCCGCACAGCACCGCCTGCTCGCGCACGATCACGCGCGCCCGCGCCGGCTTGCCGGCGGGTACCAGCAGGCCGGTCAGGTCGCCGCTGCCGACGTCTTCCGCGATGGCCGCACGCACATTGGCTTGCAACGCTTCGGCAAGCGCCGGGCCATAGCTATCGAAAACAGGATTCACGCTTGAAACCACGGCTGAAGTTACGGTTGAAGTCATGTTTGGAGGGATGCTCATGCCGGACCGATGCCCTTGAACAATGCCTGCTCGCTGGCCAGATCGGCCTTCGGCCGTACATTGGCTTTCTGCTGCGCGGCAAAATCGAGCATGCGGTCGATACAGGTCACGGCCTGGCGGCCGATGCCGGCATCGACGTGGATCTCATTGCGGCCATTCTCCAGCACCTCGGCCAGGTTGGTCAGCGCGTTCATCGCCATCCACGGGCAGTGCGCGCAACTCTTGCACGTGGCGCTGTTGCCCGCAGTGGGTGCTTCAATGAAATGCTTGCCCGGCGCGGCCATGCGCATCTTGTGCAGGATGCCGTTGTCGGTCGCCACGATGAATTCGGTGGCGTCCAGCTGCTGGGCCGCCGCGATCAGCTGCGAGGTGGAACCGACCACATCCGCCTGCTCCACCACATTGGCCGGAGACTCCGGATGCACAAGGATCTTGGCCTTGGGAAACTCGCGGCGCAGCAGGTCCAGCTCGATGCCCTTGAACTCGTCATGCACCAGGCAGGAGCCTTGCCACAGCAGCATGTCGGCGCCGGTCTGCTTCTGGATATAGCTGCCCAGGTGCTTGTCCGGGGCCCACAGGATCTTCTCGCCGCGCGCGTGCAGGTGCTCGACGATTTTCAGGCCGATGCTGGAGGTCACCATCCAGTCGGCGCGCGCCTTCACGGCGGCGCTGGTATTGGCGTAGACCACCACCGTGCGATCGGGGTGCGCATCGCAGAAGGCGGCGAATTCGTCGGCCGGGCAGCCCAGGTCGAGCGAACAGGTCGCGTCGAGGTCGGGCATCAGCACCGTCTTTTCCGGACTCAGAATCTTGGCGGTCTCGCCCATGAAGCGCACGCCGGCCACCACCAGCGTCTTGGCGGGATGGTCGCGGCCGAAGCGCGCCATCTCGAGCGAATCCGACACGCAGCCGCCGGTTTCCTCGGCCAGGTCCTGCAGGTCGGCATCGACGTAATAGTGTGCCACCAGCACCGCATTGCGCTCTTTGAGCAGGGCCTTGATACGTTCCTTCAGCGCCGTGCGCTCCTGCGCCGACAGCACGGGGGGCACCTTGGCCCAGGCGTGGGCGACGCAACTGCCGCCCGCGGGTGACTCCGTCAAGAGGTTCGGTTTCTCGAACTCGACGGACTTGATCGTTTGTGGGGTCATCTCCGATACTCCTCTTGGCCGCGCGCCTTGGTCTCGCTGCAGGCCCTTGCATTGGGGGAGTTTAGCGAAAACAAAAGCCCCGCCAGGGGCGGGGCTTTCGGGCGAGCTAAATTGTATCAGGCCACGCCGGATCAGGCATCAGCCCGCGTCAGGCATAGCGGCGCAGGCGCAGCGAGAAATCATGCAGGGCCTGGATGCCGCTGGCCTCGGCGCGATGGCACCAGGCCTGCAGCTGCTGCAGCAGTTGTTCACGCGTCAGGTTGGAGCGGCCCCAGATCGCGGCCAGCTCGCGGCGCATTTCCACAAAGGTGTGCAGCGACTGGTTCTGTTCCACGATGCTGGCCAGTTGCTGGCGCTGCGGATCGGCCAGCTTGGTTTCCTCGCGGTGGAACCACTTGCGGGCAGGCTTGAAGCTGCTGTATTCCGCCCCGCGGGCTTCCTTCAGCTTTTCCAGTTCCTGCTTGTAGGCGCTCTTGACCGCCTTGGCATAGCGGGCCATCACGTCGTAGCGATTGGCAATGATGGCTTCCAGCGTGTTGTGGTCGACCGGACGGGCCTCCACCAGGCGTGCCTTGGGCGGGGTCTTCTTGACCTTGGCCAGGCCGACCGCCTGCATCGCCCGGATATAGCCCCAGCCGATATCGAACTCGTACCACTTGATCGAGAACTTGGCCGAGGTGGGATAGGTGTGGTGGTTGTTGTGCAGTTCTTCGCCACCGATGATGATGCCCCACGGCGAGACATTGGTCGAAGCGTCCTCGCAATCGTAGTTGCGATACCCCCACCAGTGACCCAGGCCATTGATGATGCCGGCGGCATGGATCGGGATCCACAGCATCTGCACCGCCCACACGGTCAGGCCGATCACGCCGAACAGGGCGACGTCGATGATCAGCATCAGGCCGACGCCCTGCCAGCCGAAGCGCGAATAGACATTGCGCTCGACCCAGTCATTGGGCGTGCCATGGCCGAACTTGGCCATGGTTTCCTTGTTCTTGGACTCGGCGCGATACAGCTCCGCGCCTTCCAGCAGCACCTTGCGGATGCCGCGGGTCTGCGGGCTGTGGGGATCCTCTTCGGTCTCGCACTTGGCGTGGTGCTTGCGGTGGATCGCGGTCCACTCCTTGGTGACCATGCCGGTGGTCAGCCACAGCCAGCCACGGAAGAAATGCGAGGCAATCGGGTGCAGGTCCAGCGACCGGTGCGCCATGCAGCGGTGCAGGTAGATGGTGACGCCCGCGATGGTGATGTGCGTCACCACCAGGGTGTAGATCACGATCTCCCACCAGGACCAGTTGGCGAGGCCGTTAGCGGCCCAGTCAAGAATAGTGTCGAACAAACTGTGTTCTCCGTCGGTTAAACAGGGGCATTCAGCGCGGCACGACAGGGCGGGCCGCAAACAAGGTGCAGAAAAAGGACTGCGAACTCAATGATTGCGTCGTATGGCGCCTGCCTGAAACCCCGGCATTCGCCGGAGCCCCCAGGCATACGCGTCTGGCGCCGTGGGCATAAGCTGCCTGTCGGCGGAACTGGACACGAGCCGCTGCAATCTGGCGGCTGTCTGGTGTGGGGGCGGGAGGTCGAACAAACCCGTCCAGGAAAAACAATGCCGGACGGACCCGCAACTAAGCTCAATTCTACCGGAACGTCATCAAGGGGACATCCGCTTTTTCCCCAGGTTTGATGTTAAGCAACAGGGATCGTTCCGCAAAGTGGCCTAACCGGCGCCGCCTTGACCGCCGGCCTGCGTGGCATCAGCCGGTAGAAGTGTCTCATAGCCATCTTTCTGCCGAGCCTCGGCACCATCCGCCGCAATCGGACCCAGCACACGGACCTCGCGTTGCGGATACGGAATCGAGATGCCATTCTCCTTGAATTTCCGCCATATAGCCCTGTTCAGCGCCGATTGCACTCCCAGCTTGCCGTTCTGGGGATCGGCGATATAGCCCGCCAGCTCATATTCGATGCCATTGTCGGCGAACAGCACCAGAAACGCGGAGGGCGCAGGATCCTTCAGCAGGCGCGGAATATCGCTGGCGGCTTCCACCAGCAGTGCCAGCACTTTCTCGGGGTCGGCGGCGTAATCGGCCTGCACGCGCGTCGCAACACGCACATTGGTATTGGAAAAGGAATGGTTCTGCACGGCCTGCGCCACCAGTTGCTCATTTGGCACCAGGGTCTCGCCGTCGCCGTTGCGGACCACGGTGTAGCGCGTGCGAATCTGCGACACGATGCCGGTGTATTTATCCACCGTGATCTGGTCGCCCAGCTTGACGGAGCGGTCGAGCAGGATGATGAAGCCGGAAATATAGTTGCTGGCGATCTTTTGCAGGCCCAGGCCGAGGCCCACGCCCAGCGCGCCGCCGAACACGGACAGCACCGTCAGGTCGATGCCGACCAGGGACAGGCTCAGCAGCAGGGAGACGAGCAGCAGCAGAGCCTTCGAAAGCCTGGTCAAAACCACTTTCAGGTTGCTGTCGAGGCCGGTGGAACGCATCAGGCGCTCTTCCAGCCACGAGCCAAACCACATGGCCACCAGCACGGTCAGCAGAATCCACACCGCCGCCACCAGGGTATCGGCCAGGCTGATCTTCTGCTTGCCGCCGATCGAGAAGCGCACACCGTCCATCCAGTACACCACGTCCCACAGCAGCCCCAGCACATAAAGCGCCATCGCCGCCCAGACCAGGGTGGTCAGCACCTTCTCCACCAGCAGCAGCATGCCGTGCAACTGGCCATTGCCGGAGAGCACGCGCCGCAGGATATAGAAAGCGAAATAGAGGAAGGTAATGCCAAACAACGGCACCAGCGCCAGCCGCAGCACGCTGATCGACATCATCGGCTCCAGCCCGAAACGGGCCGCCATCACCAGCAGCCACCCGAACAGCGGGAACATGGCGCGCTCGAGACTGGCGGCAGCGAAGCGCAGCGCGAAGCTGGACCCCGCATGGCGCATTTCGAGCCGCTTGACGATCAGCCGCGCCAGCGGCCACGCCACCAGCAGGCAGGCGGCCAGTACCGCCAGCTGCCAGATAAATCCTGGGCCGCCGGCATCGCGTATCAGATCGTCGAGCATCTTGCCGAAGGCGGGATGCGTCGTCATATGCAGTTCTTCCAGGGGGTTCGAAGTCATGAATCCGAAATGGCCGGACGGATCCGGCAAAGGCAGCGAAACAGATGCCCCGCCGATTCTAGCCGCCCTGCCCGCCCCTGGGCATCGGGCATGGACAGACGGCAATACATGGGGACGGCAGGGAGACAGGGATACGGCGGCAGGCAGGGCGCCGCGGCAAGCCAGCGGACGCCGGGAAAGCAGGCAGGTACCGTCCGGGACACCGCGGACCGGCGGTGGTCCGCGGAAGGGGCATGCCGCCGGCCGGCACCACGGATGGGCATCCGCAGCGCCAGCCGCTTCCGGCTGACCCGTTGCTTACGCAGCCAGCGCTTTAGCTGACGCGCTCCAGCACGGCCGCGAAGAAGCCGTCGGTCTGGTGCAGGTGCGGATAGAGCGCCAGCATCTCGGCATCCTCGGGCAGGCCGGGCACCGCGATCTTTTGCTCGGCCAGCACCTGGGCCGCCGGCACCAGGCGGAAAGCCGGGTGCGCCGCGAGGAAGCCGCGCACGATGCCTTCGTTCTCGGCTTCCAGCACGCTGCAGGTGGCATAGACCACACGGCCGCCCACCTTGACCAGGCGCGCTGCGGATTCGAGGATGGCCGCCTGCTTGGCAGTCAGCTCCAGCACCGATTGCGGCGACTGGCGCCACTTCAGATCGGGATTGCGCCGCAGCGTACCCAGGCCGCTGCACGGCGCATCCACCAGCACGCGGTCGATCTTGCCAGCCAGGCGCTTGATCTTGGCATCATGCTCGGAATCGATCTGCACCGGATGCACGTTCGACAGCCCGCTGCGCGCCAGCCGCGGCTTGAGGTTGGCGAGGCGTTTCTCGGACACGTCGAAGGCGTAGAGACGGCCGGTGGAGCGCATCAGCGCGCCCAGCGCCAGCGTCTTGCCGCCCGCGCCCGCGCAGAAATCGACCACCATCTCGCCGCGCTTGGGCGCGACCAGGTTGCACAGCAACTGGCTGCCTTCGTCCTGCACTTCGACCAGGCCGTTGACGAACAACGGCAGCTGGTTCAGCGCCGGCTTGCCGGCCAGGCGAATGCCCGACGGCGCGATCGGCGTCACCTCCGCCTTCAGTCCGGCGGCGGTCAGTTCGGCCAGCGCGGCTTCCTGGGAAGTCTTGGCAAGGTTGGCGCGCAGGTCCAGCGGCGCCGGACGCAGCCAGGCATCACCGAGGGCCTCGACGAAAGCTTCGCCGTGGCGGGCCGCCAGCTGGTCGTACAGCCACTCGGGCAGGTTGGCGCGCACGCGCGGCGCCAGGCTGGAGCGCTCGATGGTGGTCAGGCGATCGAGCCATTCCGCCTCTTCCGGATGCAGGAAGGGCGTCAGCACGTCGCGCCCCATGGTGGCGGCCAGTCCGAGCAGCGCCAGGCGGCGCTGCGAGGCACCGGTGCCACTGGCAGCGAACTGCGCGAACTCGACGCGCCGGCGCAACACGGCAAACACGGCCTCGGCGATGATGCCGCGCTCGCGGTGGCCCAGCTTGGGATTCTCGCGGAAGTAATAGCTGACCACCACGTCGCTCGGGCGGGTGAACATCAAGACCTTGCCCAACAGGCGGTCGATGTGCTGGATATGGGCTGCATGCAGGCCGCCATGCAGCGCGCGGCCTTGCGCCGGCGCCTGGCCATCGACGGATTGCGGGCGCGCGGCCTGGCGGATCGGCGTGCCCTTGCGCTTGTTGCGAACGGGCTGGCGTGCCCCTGCGGTATTCCGGCTCATGACTGCATCTCCGTAGCGGCAGCAAAGGCCGTAAATAATTGGGATTCGGGCGGTTCGACCCGTACTACGCCGGCCTGCACGCGCAGCCGGCCTTCGACAAACCAGCGCACGGCGCGCGGGTAGATGACGTGTTCGCTTGGCAGCAGGCGCGCAGCCAGGGCCTCGGGCGTGTCGCCCGGCAGCACGTCGAGCGCGGCCTGGACGATGACCGGGCCGTGATCGAGCTCCGGCGTGACGAAATGCACGCTGGCGCCGTGTATCTTGACGCCTGCCTCGATGGCCTGCCGGTGCGTGTGCAGGCCCGGAAAGCATGGCAGCAGCGAGGGGTGGATATTCAGCATGCGTCCAGCGTACTTCTCGACGAACGCCGGCGTCAGGATACGCATGAAGCCGGCCAGCACCACCAGGTCCGGCGCGTACGCGTCGATGGCATCGGCCAGCGCGGCATCGAAAGTAGCGCGGTCGCCATATTGTTTATGATCCACCACACCGGTGGCCACGCCATGATCGGCGGCGAATCTAAGACCCTCGGCGTCCGGCCGGTTCGACAGGACTGCCGCCACGCGCGCCGGCCAGCCTTCGGCGGCACAGGCGCTGACGATGGCTTCCATATTGGAGCCACGCCCTGAAATCAGGATAACGATATTTTTCATCGCGCAATTCTACCAAGGCGGGGCCTGTACACGGCCAAAGCGAGCACATTGGGCACTTAAAACACGTGAAACCCTCGCCGCAGCGCCATTTCGCATGGCCTGTACGCAACGTCCACCCCCGTGTCATGGATTGTGACGCCCCGCCCGCTCTGCTAGAGTGACTGCTATCGTCCACGCGCAGACCGTTCCGACGGCTTTAAGTGACAACAAGGACGAACTGGGAAATTAGACGGGAAATCGCATGTCGAACGCTGCACCGACCTTGTTGGTGGTCGATGATCATCCTATGGCCCTGTCCGGCACCACCGCGTTTCTAGCGGAAGTGATGCCCGACATCGCCGTTCACGCCGCCGGCAGCGCCAAAGAGGCGCTGAGCACCCTTCAGCAAGGGCTCAGGCCCGATATCGTGCTGCTGGATATCTGGCTGACCGATGGCACGGGCTTTGACGCCATGCAGGCGCTCAAGACGTTCATACCCTCCGCGCGTTTTATTTTCATGTCGGCCGAGGCCACCCCCGAGATCGTGGGCCGCGCCCGCGCGCTCGCCGCCTATGGCTTCGTCGGCAAGCACCTCGACGCCAACGCCTTCACCGCCGCGGTCCGCAAGGTGCTGGCGGGCGATACCGCCTTTCCCTCTGACGAAGCGCTCAGCGGCCGTGCGCAGACGTTCGGACCGGCCCATGGCATTCCGGTCACCCCGGCCGAACTGGGTCTGACCCCGCGCCAGGGCTCGGTGCTGGCACTGGTCCTGGAAGGCTTGCCGAACAAGGTCATCGCGCGCCGCCTGGGCCTGACGGAAAACACGGTCAAGGAACACGTCTCGGCCATCCTGCAGCGTCTCGGCGTGCGCACCCGCATGCAGGTCATGTCGCGCATGGAACGCTTCCGCCTGCGCCAGTAACGCGGGGCGCGGCCGGCCAGCGCCTTCGCGCCGGCCGGTGGCCGCTCAGGCCGGATGCAGCCAGCGCCTGAGCAGCAGCCTCAGCGCCGCCGGATCGACCGGCTTGGGCAGCACGAAGTAGCCAGCCTCCTCGGCGGCCGCCAGCGCGGCGGATTTCAGATCGCCCGACAACAGTGCGCTGCGCGCCTGCGGCTGCGTGTTCTGCCAGCGCTCGAGCAGGTCCAGTCCATTCTCGCTGCCCGGCAGGCGCAGGTCGCAGAAAATGATGTCCGGCTTGAGTCCCTGCAGGAACAACCGGTCGGCGTCCGCGCCATGGGCGGCGCAGGCCACCTGGATACCCCAGGCTTCCATCAGCGCAATCCAGGCCTTGCGGATCTGGGTGTCGTCATCCACCACCAGCACGGTGCCGCGCAGGTGGTCGGGCTTGGCGTCTTCCGCCAGGGCGGTGGCACGCACGGCGCGGATGGTGGCCACCGTCTCGGCTGCCACCGGCGCCAGCGAGAACCAGAATACCGACCCGCGCCCGGGCACCGAACGCACACCGTAGGTGCCGCGCATCAGGCGTACGCATTCCTTGAAGATGGCAAGGCCGAGCCCCAGTCCCTGGGACGGATCGCGCTGCGGGTTATGCACCTGGTAATACGGCGAAAAAATATCCGGCAGGTGCTCGGGCGTAATCCCCGCCCCGGTATCCCACACCTCCACGCGGATATGCTTGCGCCGCTCCCGCGCGGTCACCAGCACGCCGCCGCGCCGCGTATAACGCAGGGCGTTCTGCACCAGATTGAACAGCGCGCGGCGCAACAGCACCGGCTCGGCCATCGCGTACAGTTCCTCAGGCACGCGCGGCGTCAGCGTCAGGCCGCTCTCGCGCGCGTCGGCCGCGAACTGGCTCATCACTTCGCTGATCAGGCGGCCGAGCTCGCACGGCTCCAGGGTCGGCAGCACCTTGCGGCCCTCGAGCTTGGACAGGTCCAGCAGCGAACGGAACAACAGGTCGATGGTCTGCGTACCCGCCGCCACCTGCTCCACCAGCGGATGCAGGGAAGACGACTTGTTGCGCGCGCGCAGCGCCTCCACCAGCATCACCAGCGCATGGACGGGCTGGCGCAGGTCATGGCTCGCGGCGGCCAGGAAGCGCGATTTCTCCTCGCTCGCGTGCAGGGCCCTCTCCTTCTCCTCCTGGAACTGCTTGGCCAGGCGCCGGCTGTCGCTCTCGAGCTGGATGGCCCGCACCAGCGTGCGGTGCAGGTTCAGGGCATGGCGCGTGAGCATGATGGCATAGACCACCAATAGCATCTGCACATAGGTGCCATGGCCCGGAAACGCGTACTCGGCCAGCAGGATATTGGGCACCAGGATCGGGATGCCGGCGTAGACCAGGTTGGATGGCACCGGGGACTGCGCGGTAACGCCGCCGGCCAGCACGCCGAGCGCCAGCAGGTAGAGCACGCTGGAGAACACGGTGGACCCCGTGTAGAGGTGCAGCAGCGCGGAACTGCCCCAGGTCAGTCCGGTCAGGAAGGCCAGCGCGCGCATGCTGGACCACCATTTGCGCGTATGCGCCGAGCGGTTCATCGTGGTGCAATCGCGCAGATAGCCGAAATAGAACCAGACGGAGGCGCCGGTAAGCACCAGCATGACACAGCACCAGCCCACCAGGGCGGCGTGATCGGCGGCGGACCAGAACGCCGTGGCAGTCAACGCCGGCAGCACCAGCGAGGCAACGATGGCGGTGGGCGAGACGCGATGGATGGTCGCCAGCAGCTTGGCCCGCGTATCGGTATCGAGCGGAGGCCCTGGCGGCGGCAGGATTCGGTTTAGCAGCGCGTTCAAGGGAGGGCTGGGGCAACAAGGGCGATCTGCCATATCATGCCGCCTTTTGGGGCGCTGCGCCACGACAATGGGCCGATCCGTGCACAAAAACGCCACCCCGGGGGCGTGACCCGCCGCTGCGGGGCGAATCTTGGCTCCCATTCCCCTTATAATGCTCGCTTTACCCAAACGCTTGTCGCCGTCCTCGTGAAAGTCTTCCGTGGCCTGCCCAACGCCGAGAGCCGGGCGCCCTGCGCCCTCACCATCGGCAATTTCGACGGTGTGCATCGCGGCCACCAGTCGC
>NZ_JARJLM010000460.1 GCF_029335485.1 Cupriavidus basilensis | reverse complement strand
GCGCCGAGCAGATCATGGCGTGGTGCCGCGAGCGGCTGGCCGCTTACAAGGTGCCGCGCATGGTCAGCTTTGTCGACGCCCTGCCCAAATCCGCCACCGGCAAGATCCAGTGGCGGGCACTGCAGGAACTGGAGCAGGACCCGGGCGGGAATCAATAGCTCAGTAGCTCAATAGCTCACTCAATAGCAGCGGCTACCGCGAGCGGATGCCACCGGATCTGCCGGTGCCGCGCGCGCGACATGAAAAAGAAGGGGGAGACACGATGAAAGCAACCAGACGGACCTGGCTGGGCCAGGCAGCGGCACTGGGCGGCGGCGCGCTGCTGGGCGGGTGGCAACTGCCGGCGCTGGCACAGGGGAGCTATCCGGGGCGGCCAATCCGCATGGTGGTGCCGTATCCGGCCGGCGGCGGCACCGATACCATCGCGCGCATGATCGGTCAGCGCCTGACCGAGGCCTGGGGCCAGCCGGTGGTGGTGGACAACAAGCCCGGCGCCAGCGGCATGCTCGGCAACGATATCGTGGCCAAGGCGCCGCCCGACGGCTACGCGGTGCTGCTCGGCATTACCGCCATGATCCAGTCGCCCAGCCTGTACAAGCGCATTCCCTATGACGTGGGGCGCGATTTCGCGCCGGTTTCCCTGCTGGCCAGGTCCTTCGACCTGTTCGTGGTGCCCAACCGGGTGCCGGCCAATACGATGGCCGAGTTCGTGGCGCTGGCCAAGGCCAGCCCCGGCAAGCTCAGCTATGGCTCATACGGCAACGGCACCTCCTCGCACCTGCACGGCGAACTGCTGAAGATGCAGGCCGGACTGGACCTGGTGCATATCCCCTACAAGGGCGCCGCGCCGCTGATCAGCGACGTGCTCGGCGGGCAGGTGGATTCGGCCTTTGTCGATGTGACCTCCGCCAACAGCTATCTGAGCAGCGGCAAGTTCAAGATCCTGGCCATCACCGGCACGCAGCGCTACAAGTCGATCCCTTCGGTGCCCACCTTCGCCCAGGCCGGCTTTTCCGGCTTCGAGCCGAGCGGCTGGTTCGCGGTGTTCCTGCCCGCTCGTACGCCGCGCGAGGTGGTCGGCCGGCTCTCGGCCGAAATCGGCCGTATCGTGCGCCTGCCCGATATCTCGCAGAGGCTGTCGGCAATGGGGCTGCAGCCGGTCGGATCGTCGCCCGAGGAACTGGCTGAGGTGATCGCGGCCGACACGCCCAAGTGGGCCCGCATCGTGCGCGATGCCCACATCCAGCTGGACTGAGCGCCGCTGCGCCCGCTACTCAAGAACATGCCTTTTTATACACATTGCCACCAGGATCCGCCAGGAGGAATTTCCATGGAGACCATCCGTTATGCCGTTGCCGATGGCATTGCCACCCTGACGCTCGATTACCCGCAGCGCAAAAACGCGCTTAACGGCACCATGCGCCGCGAGATCGGCGAGGTGGTGCAGCAGTTGCGCCAGGATGGCAGCGTGCGCGCCTTGATCCTGACTGGCGCAGGCACTGATTTTTGCTCGGGCGGCGACATCAGCTCGATGCAGGGCGAGATCAGCGCCGAGCAAGGCCGCCAGCGCCTCGCGGCCATCCATCCCTGGCTCGAGGACCTGATCCATCTCGACCGCCCGGTGATCGCGGCGGTGGACGGGGCGGCCTATGGCGCCGGCTTCAGCCTTGCCCTGGTGGCCGACATCATCCTGGCCACGCCGCGCGCGCGCTTTGGCTTGCCCTTCCTGCGCCTGGGCCTGATACCCGATTGCGGCGTGTTCTACACGCTGCCGCGCATGATTGGCCTGCAGCGCGCCAAGGCGCTGATGTTCTCGATGCGCGAGCTTAGCGCTGAAGCGGCGCTGCAGCAGGGCATCGTGATGGAGATCGTGCCTGCCGGGGAGCTGCAGGCGCGCGCGCTGGCGCTGGCCTCGGCCTTTACCGAAGCCTCCCCGGTCGCGGTGGCGCTGACCAAGAAGGCGCTCAATGCCTCGCTCAACCAGGACCTGCACAGCATGCTCGAGATGGAAGCGGACGGCCAGGGTATCGCCTTCGCCACCGGCTACCGCAAGGAGGCCGCGGCCCGCTTCCTGGAGAAGCAGCCGCCGCGCTACCGCTGGCCCGACTGATCCCCGGGGCCGCCGGACCGGTGCTGCGATGCAGCACGCTCCCGCTCCCGCTCCGGCCAGGAACGCAGGACCACCCCTTGCCCCGGCCTGTCCGCGCCGCGGCAAGCGACATCAATCAAGGAGAACAGCATGGGTAATCCCGACAAGAACGTGACGATGGCGGCCCGCAAGGCGTCCTGGATGAATGAAGAGCTGGGCATGTTCCAGGACACCGTGCGCCGCTTTGTCGAGCGCGAGCTGGTGCCGAACGAGGCGCGCTGGGCCGAGCGTGGCTACATCGACCGCGAGGTCTGGAACCGCGCGGGCGAAGTCGGCCTGCTGTGCGCGAGTATTCCGGAAGAGTACGGCGGCGGCGGCGGGAACTTTGCCCACGAGGCGGTGATCTGTACCGAAATGGCGCGTGCGATCGCTACCAGCCTGGGCAACAGCGTGCACAGCGGCATCGTGGCCCATTACTTGCTCAACTACGGTACCGAGGCGCAAAAGCGCAAATGGCTGCCGCAGATGGCTTCAGGCGCCATGGTGGCCGCCATCGCCATGTCGGAGCCTGGCGCGGGGTCCGATCTCAAATCGGTACGCACCCGGGCAGTGCGCGAGAAGAGCCAGGATGGAGACATCTATCGCATCAACGGTGCAAAAACCTTTATCACCAATGGCTACCACGCCGACCTGATCTGCGTGGTGGCCAAGACCGATCCCGAAGCCGGCGCGCGCGGGGTCTCCCTCATCATGGTCGAGACCCGGGACCTGGCAGGCTTCAGGCGCGGCCGTATTCTGGAAAAGATCGGACAGAAGGGCCAGGACACCGCCGAACTGTTCTTCGATGACGTCTGCGTGCCCGTTGACAACCTGCTGGGCGAGGAGGAAGGAAAGGGCTTTTACCAGTTGATGCAGCAACTGCCGCAGGAGCGCATGATCATCGCGCTCGGGGCGGTGGCGAGCATGCAGCGCGCCATCGAACTCACCACCGACTATGTGCGCGAGCGCCAGGTCTTCGGAAAACCGTTGATCGATATGCAGAACACGCGCTTCAAGCTGGCGGAGTGCAAGACCGAGGCAACCATCGCCGCGACCTTCGTCGACGATTGCATGGTGCGTTTGCTCGCAGGCGAACTCGATGCCCCCACCGCGGCCATGGCCAAGTGGTGGTGCTCGCAGAAGAACTGCGAAATCATCGATGAATGCCTGCAGCTGCACGGTGGCTACGGCTATATGCTCGAGTACCCGATCGCCCGCATGTATGCGAACGCAAGGGTGGGCAAGATCTATGGCGGCTCCAACGAGATCATGAAGGAGCTGGTGGCGCGCACGCTTTGATGCCGGTGCGACGCCGGTGCGACGCCGGTGTGACAGTCGCACGACGCGTGCGTGCGTGCGGGACCACGCGCTCAGCCTCTCATGCCAACGCCGTAGTACGTTGGCAGTAGGCTGGCCGCAACGCCCCGCGCAGCGCGGGTTGCGCGCTGCGAAGCGCGCAACCGGTTACAAACCGCCTGTGCAGGGAAAGCGGGAAAGGTGTAATGTGTGTCACAAGACATGGTTCAAATGCCCGTCGCGAGTGGGGCCTGGAGTGGTGGTACGGTGAGTCGGACTTATCTGTTGCGCTATTGAAAAGTTCGTCAACCGACTCTCGGTTCTCGCCGTTATTTGACTATGATGAAGTAAGGATTTCGCAACATGGCAGCACCGCCAGGCCGGGGTGGCGGAGCCGCAAAAGCTGCCGCGAAGTCTTGGATGTAGCAGAGCTGCCTTCGCCTCGGACGGGAATCTGACGGGAGTGAGGTATGGACATTTTCGGCCACTACGCCACACGCTTCGAAGCTCGCAAGGAAGAGGAATACAGCATCCAGGAATATCTGGATATCTGCAAGAAGGATCCTTCCGCCTATGCGACCGCGGCCGAGCGCATGCTCGCCGCCATTGGTCAGCCCGAACTGGTGGATACCCACCACGATCCCCGGCTGTCGCGGCTGTTCTTCAACAAGGTCATCAAGATCTATCCGGCCTTCCGCGAGTTCTACGGCATGGAAGACACGATCGAACAGATCGTCTCTTTCTTCAAGCACGCCGCGCAAGGTCTCGAAGAACGCAAACAGATCCTCTACCTGCTCGGGCCTCCCGGCGGCGGCAAGTCTTCCCTGGCGGAAAAACTCAAGGCGCTGATGGAGCAGATTCCCATCTACGCACTGAAGGGTTCACCGATCCATGAATCGCCGCTCGGGCTGTTCGCCCCCGAGGAAGACGGCAAGATCCTGGAAGAGGACTACGGCATCCCGCTGCGCTATCTCAGCACGATAGCCTCGCCCTGGGCGGTCAAGCGCATGCACGAGTTCAACGGCGACATCACGCGCTTCCGCGTGGTCAAGCTCAGGCCATCGGTGCTGTCGCAGATTGCGATCTCCAAGACGGAGCCGGGCGATGAAAACAACCAGGACATTTCCTCGCTGGTCGGCAAGGTCGATATCCGCAAGCTGGAAGACTTCCCGCAGGACGATCCGGATGCCTACTCGTATTCCGGCGGCCTGTGCCTGGCCAACCGCGGGCTGCTCGAGTTCGTCGAGATGTTCAAGGCGCCCATCAAGGTCCTGCACCCGTTGCTGACCGCGACCCAGGAAGGCAACTACAAGGGTACCGAGGGTTTCGGCGCGATCCCCTTCGACGGCATCATCCTGGCGCACTCGAACGAAGCCGAGTGGACAACCTTCAAGGCCGACAAGAACAACGAGGCTTTCCTCGACCGGATCTACATCGTCAAGGTGCCGTATTGCCTGCGCGTGTCGGACGAGGTGAAGATCTACGACAAGCTGCTGCGCAGCAGTTCGCTGTCGGCTGCGCCATGCGCGCCCAACACCTTGAAGATGATGGGACAGTTCGCCGTGCTCACCCGCATCAAGGAGCCGGAGAATTCGAACATCTTCTCCAAGATGCGCGTCTATGACGGCGAGAGCCTGAAGGACGTCGATCCCAAGGCGAAGTCGTACCAGGAGTACCGCGACTACGCCGGCATCGACGAAGGCATGAACGGCCTGTCCACGCGCTTTGCCTTCAAGGTCTTGTCCAAGGTCTTCAACTTCGACAATACCGAGGTGGCCGCGAATCCGGTGCACCTGCTCTATGTGCTCGAACAGCAGATCGAGCGCGAGCAGTTCCCGCCGGAACAGGAAGCCAAGCTGCGCTCCTACATCAAGGAGTACCTGACCGCGCCGTTCGTGGAGTTCATCGGCAAGGAGATCCAGACCGCTTACCTGGAGTCGTACTCCGAATACGGCCAGAACATCTTCGACCGCTACGTGGTGTTTGCCGACCTGTGGATCCAGGACCAGGAGTATCGCGACCCGAACACCGGCGAAATTCTCGACCGCAACGCGTTGAACGACGAGCTGGAGAAGGTGGAAAAGCCCGCGGGGATTTCCAACCCCAAGGACTTCCGCAACGAGATCGTCAACTTCGTGCTGCGGGCGCGGGCCAACAACGCGGGCAAGAACCCCGCCTGGACCAGCTACGAGAAGCTGCGCATGGTGATCGAGAAGCGCATGTTCTCCACCACCGAAGACTTGCTGCCCGTGATCTCGTTCAACGCCAAGTCCTCTCGCGAGGATCAGGACAAGCACGCGAACTTCGTCAACCGCATGGTTGAGAAGGGTTACACGGCGAAGCAGGTCCGCCTACTTGTGGAGTGGTATTTGCGCGTAAGAAAATCATCGTAACGGCGCCTGAACGAGGCCTCTTAACGAGGGCAAGCATATGGCCACGGTCATCGATCGGCGCGAGAACGGCGGCAACAAGAGTGCCGTCAACCAGCAACGCTTCATCAAACGCTACCGCGAGCAGATACGCCAGGCGGTAGCGAAGGCGGTGTCCGGCCGGAAGATCATGGACATCGAGCAGAGCGGGCAGGTGTCCATTCCGGTCAAGGACATCTCCGAACCTGCCTTCCACCACGGCCAGGGCGGCCGGCGGGAGTGGATCCACCCGGGCAACAAGAAGTTCGTCCGGGGGGATAGCTTCGACCGCCAGCAGCAAGGGTCGGGCGGGGGCGGCTCCAAGGCGAGCGATTCGGGCGAAGGCGAGGATGATTTCGTCTTCACCCTGTCGCGCGAGGATTTCCTCAACTTCTTTTTCGAGGACATGGCGCTGCCGGACATGGCCAAGCGCCACCTTGCCAAGATTGCCGAGGTCCGCAAGGTCAGGGCGGGATTTTCCATCGACGGCACGCCGTCCAATCTCTCCATCCTCCGTACCATGCGAAGTTCGCTGGGGCGGCGCATCGCCTTGTCGAGCCCGTATCAGAAGAGGCTCACCGTGCTGGAGCAGGAGTATGGCGAGGTGCTGGAGCAGGATGGGCCCTATTCGGCACGGGCGCTCGAGCTGATGAAGGAAATGCGCCACCTGCGCTCCTGCGTGGAACGCGTGCCCTTCATTGAAAAGCTCGATCTGCGCTACAACAACCGCGTGCTGAAGAAACGCCCGCAGGCGCAGGCGGTGATGTTCTGCCTGATGGACGTCTCCGGCTCGATGGACGAGAGCCGCAAGGATCTCGCCAAGCGCTTCTTCATGCTCCTGTATCTCTTCCTCAAGCGCAACTACGACCGTATCGACGTGGTGTTCATTCGCCATCACACGGTGGCGAAGGAAGTGAACGAGGAGGACTTCTTCCATTCGCGCGAGTCCGGTGGTACGGTTGTATCCAGCGCGCTCAAGCTGATGGTCGAGGTGATTCACGACCGCTATCCCGCCAGCCAGTGGAATATCTACTGCGCCCAGGCATCGGACGGCGACAACTGGGCGGGCGATTCGGAGTTGTGCGGGCGGTTGCTGCGCGAATCCATCCTGCCGCTGGTGCAGTATTACGCCTATGTGGAGGTGGCTTCGGAGGAGCCGCAAAACCTCTGGGAAGAGTATCTGGCGGTGAAGGAGCGCCATGAGAACTTCGCCATGCAGCGTATCATCGGGCCGGACGAGATCTATCCCGTGCTGCATGACCTGTTCCAGAAGAAGGCGGCCTGGCCGTCGAGCCGCTGAGGTAGGGTGTCGTTTCTTGCAGGTGTTTTTCGGCTGCTTCGCCAGACGGTTTTCCGCTCTCCCTTCGGCGAGAGGGGCAACCCGAGGCGATTGAGAAGCGGGGGAAATCTTCGCCCGCAACGGGGGTCGTAAATGGCATATCTCTCCACCGGCTCGGAGTGGACCTTCGAGCTGATCCAGCGCTATGACCGCGAAATCGCTCGCATTGCCGGCGATTTCGGACTGGACACCTATCCCAACCAGATCGAGATCATCACCGCCGAGCAGATGCTCGATGCCTATGCATCGTCCGGCCTGCCGGTGGGCTACAGCCACTGGTCGTACGGCAAGCACTTCCTGGCGTCGGAGCGCAGCTACCAGCGCGGGCATATGGGCCTGGCCTACGAGATCGTCATCAACTCGAACCCCTGCATCGCCTACCTGATGGAGGAGAACACCATGCCGATGCAGGCGCTGACCATCGCGCACGCCTGCTACGGCCACAACGCCTTCTTCAAGGGCAACTACCTGTTCCGCACCTGGACCAACGCCGACGCCATCATCGACTACCTGCTGTTCGCCAAGAACTACGTAGCCGAATGCGAGCAGCGCTACGGCGAGCAGGAAGTGGAGCTGCTGCTGGATTCCTGCCATGCGCTGCAGAACTACGGCGTGGACCGCTACAAGCGGCCCAAGAAGCTCTCCATCGCCGAGGAGCAGGCGCGCCAGACCGAGCGGGAGAACTATCTGCAGATGCAGGTCAACGACCTGTGGCGCACCCTGCCCAAGCACCGCGCAAACGCGCTGGAAGACGACGAAGCGATCGAGCGCGAATCGGCTTTCCCGCCGGAGCCCCAGGAAAACCTGCTTTACTTCATCGAGAAGAACGCCCCCAAGCTGGCGCCCTGGCAGCGCGAGATCGTGCGCATCGTGCGCAAGATCGCCCAGTACTTCTATCCGCAGCGCCAGACCAAGGTCATGAACGAAGGCTGGGCCACCTTCTGGCACTACACCATCCTGCACCAGCTTTATGAAGAAGGCCTGGTCAACGACGCCTTCATGATGGAACTGCTGCAGGCGCACACCAATGTGATCTACCAGCCGCCGTACAACAGTCCATACTACAGCGGCCTCAACCCGTACACCGTGGGCTTCCTGATGTTCCAGGACCTGCGCCGCATGTGCGAGAACCCGACCGAGGAAGACTACCGCTGGGCGCCGGAGTTCGCCGGCAGCGACTGGCGCAAGACGCTCGACTTCGCCATGCGCAACTTCAAGGACGAGAGCTTCCTGCTGCAGTTCCTGTCGCCGCGCGTGATCCGCGAGCTCAAGCTGTTCTCCGTGCTCGACGACGATCGCGAAAGCAAGCTGCGGGTGACCGCCATCCATGACGACGAGGGCTACCGGAATATCCGGCAACTGCTGGCCAACCAGTACGACCTGTCGAATATGGAGCCCAATATCCAGATCACCAATGTGGATGTGGGCGGCGACCGCTCGCTGACGCTGCGCCACCTGCAGAACGACCGCCGCCCGCTGGCGCAGAATTTCGACGAGGTGATCCGGCACGTGACGCGCTTGTGGGGCTTTACGGTCCGGCTCGAGGTGGCCTACGAGGACGGCCGGCGCGAGTCCAAGTACGAATGCAAGCCGGAACGCCGGCACCGCAAGGCGGCCTGACCCGCCCGGGCCCGGCGGCGGCGAAGCGCCGCGCGCCGTGTGCGCTCAGCCGCCCTCGTGGCCGGCGGCGTGCCTTGCCGGCGCCGCCTGCGCGGCGGCGCGCAGGATGGCCGCGGCAGCCCACTGCCCGCTAGCGGCTGCTGCATCCGTGAAGGGCGCGTTCACATAGTCTCCCGCCAGGAAGATCCGGCCTTGCGCGGCGTCCGCGCGGGTCCGGTAGGCCAGCACGTCGGCGGCGCGGCCCACCGGCACATGGGGCATGGCCTGCTCCCAGCGCGTGATCCTGGCGTCCTGCAACTGCCGCGAGATGCCCGGGAGATAGCGCTCGATCTCGGGCAGCACTTCGGCGAGGAGCTGCGTGTCGCTTGCGCCCATCAGCGTGGCGGCGGCACCGTCTTCCAGCATCGCCTGGACCACTTGCCCACGTTCCTGCGCATCGCGGGGGCCGCCGTGATGGCGTTTGCCGGCCTCCAGCGCGAGCGCCGCCACGTGCCGGCGTTCGCCGCGCGGCACCAGCAGGCCGTAGGTGCCGGCCAGGCTCGCCGGCACCCGGAAGCCCGGCCGCGTCAGCAGAGACAGGTTGATGGTGCGGCTATAGCCGGAGGCGAGCAGGCGGCGCTCGAGCGGGTCCGTGCCTTGCCAGACGCGCTGTGCCAGCGGCGCCGGCAGCGCACAGACGACATAGTCGGCGCTGGCCGAGAAGCCCGCTCCCGCCACCATCACACCGGCGCCGTGCTGGCGGATGGATTCGACGCGGCGGTTCAGCTCGACATCCAGCGTCCGCGCCAGCGCGCGCGGCAGGCTTTGCATGCCGCCCGCCAGGGAGGTGGTGGCATGGCGGCGCCAGCCGAAGCCGCTGGCCATCATCGCCAGCGCGGCGGAAGTGGTTTCAGGGGCAAGGAAATACAGGCCCTGAAGCATCGGCTCGGTGACGTAGGCGAGCGCGTCTGCGCAGCCACGGTGCGCAAGCCAGTGGCTGGCGGATTCCCGGTCGTAGCACGTCCAGCGGCCCAGGTCGTCGAGCGGCAGCGTCTGCAGGCCGTGGCGCTCCCCGCTCAGGGCCAGGCCCAGGCGCAGCCAGCCGGGCAGCCCCAGCAGGCCGCTGCGCAGCGGGTCGAACAGGCTGTCCGCGCGCACGCGGCGCGGGCGGCCCTGCCGCACCACGGCATTGACCTGGCTGGCCATGCCGATCTCGCCGGCCAGGCCGAGCCGCTGCGCCAGCTGCGGCAGCACCGTATAGCCGGCCGACAGGAATTGCGCGCCGCACTCGATCCGGTGGCCGCCGAGCGTATCGGTGCGCATGCGGCCGCCCACCTCGCCGCTGGCTTCGAAGACGCGGACCTGCGCGCCCGCGCGCGCCAGCGCATCCGCGGCGCACAGTCCGGCAATACCGGCGCCGGCCACGATCACGGTGGGCGGGCGGCCGGATTCACCCGGCGGCGGCGGGCGCAACGATGAAAGCGGTGGAAGCGGCGAAGCGGTAACCATGTTCTGCATGTTCTGCATGTTCTGCATGTTCTGCGGCCTGTCCCATGTCTCGAGCGCCCGAACGATCCGGGCGACGTGCGACAATCTACCGGCTTCCCGTACGCAGGCCAATTCGCTTTCCGCTCAGGTTTTCCCATGCCCACCGCCACCGAACCGCCAAGGCGCCGCCAGCCCTCGCAGCAGCGCGCCCAACATACCGTACAGGCCATCCTGCAAGCCGCCGCGAGCCTGTTCGCCGAGCACGAGATGCGGAACCAGCCGGAGCCCACCACGGAACAGATCGCGGCGCTGGCAGGGGTGTCGGTCGGTTCGCTGTATCAGTACTTCGCCGATCGCGCGGCCATCGGCCGGGCCCTGATCGAGCAATTGCGCGAGAGCGCCATGGCGGGGCTGGAGGCCATGCTGGCCGAGCGCATGGCGGTCTGGGCGGACGCACCCGAGGCGGTCGGGACCGCGGCGGAAGAGGCCGCGCGCGCCGCCCTGCGCGCCTATGTACAGGCCTATGTGCACAGCTTCGGCGGGCACGACCCGCACACCCGGGCCCTGGCGCGCCTGGCCTGGCGCCATGATCGCGACGAGGATGCCGTGGCCGCGCTGCGCACCGCCAGCGAACGCATCGGCGCGCAGTTGCAGGCACTGGGCATGCCGGCGCTGCGGGTACCCGCGCCGGCCCAGATGTTTGTGGTCACGCGCGCCCTGTTCGGGGTGGTGAGGGCCGCGTCGCTGGAGCGCTCGCCCCTGCTCGGCAGCCCCGAGCTGGAGGACGAACTGGTGCGCCTGTGCTGGGGCATGCTGCTGCGCGGCCCGGACGCGGCCTGACACGCGGGCGGATTCAGGCGGCGTCGGTGCTCCAGCCGCGGGCCAGTTCGACCACGCCGCGTTCCGCCTCGCCGCATACGGCTTCTCCCACCACCCGTCCCCAGTAGTGCTCCGATCCGTCCGCCAGCCGCCACGCATGCAGGCGGCGGGTATAGATCTGCAGATCGTATTCCGCGGTGATGCCGATGGCGCCATGCACCGCATGCGCGATGGCTGCCACCGGCGTGACCGCCTCGCTGGCGTTGAGCTTGCCGATGGCCGCGCGCAGCGGGTCCGGCAGCCAGCCGGTGCCCGCGCAGGCGATCTGCGCCGCCATGCGTGCGGCGGTGACGTGTTCGGCCATCACGCTGATCTGGTGCTGGATGGCCTGGAACTTGCCGATGGGCCGGCCGAATTGCTGCCGGTCGTTGGCATATTGCAGCGTCATGTCGAACACCTGCGACATCGCGCCCGCCAGTTGCGCCGCGTGCAGGCAGGCACCGATCTGGCGCAGGGTGCCAGCCGGCAGCGTGAAGGCGGGCAGGCCGTCGCACGCGGGGCGGGGCAGGATCGCCGCGAGGTCGGCGTGGGCGCCGGTCGCGCGGGCCTGCGCGCGGGCGCGGGGCAGCAGCGCACAATGCGTGCCTTGTTGCACCAGGAACCACGCCGCCTGTGCGCCGCCGGCCACCAGCGCGCGATCGTCGGCGGCATCGCCGGCGCTATCGAAGCATGCCAGGGCGATGGGCTCGGGCGGTACCGCCAGCCCGGCGGCATGCAGCAGGGTGCGGGCAAACAGGGTCTGGCCCAGCGGCAGGGGCAGCGCGTGACGGCCCAGCGCGAACAGCACCGGCGCGAGCTCCTCCAGCGGCAGGCCGGCGCCGCCGGCCTCCTCGGGCAACAGGCAGTCGGCAAAGCCGCTGTCCTGCAGCGCCTGCCACAGGGCGGGGCGATCTTCGCCGCCTTCGACGGCGCGCACGACGGCAGCCGGGCAGCAGTCGCGCAGCACGGTTTCGAGCGCGTCTGAAAAAGCATTGTGCATGGGAGAACTCCGTTTCAGCGCAGGCCAAGGCCCCGCGCGATCATGCCGCGCAGGATCTCGCGCGTGCCGCCGCGCAGCGAATAGGACGGCGCGACCTGGCTCACATAGGCCAGGGTGCGATAAAGGCCGGGATCGGCGGCGAGTTGCGCATCGTCTCCCAGCGCGGCTTCGGCCAGCGCCGGGATCGACTGCTCGAATTCCGTGCCCAGGTCCTTCACCAGCGCGGCTTCCACCACCGGGCTTGCGCCCTCGGCAAGCCTGGCGGTGACCGCCAGCGACATGGATCGCAGCACCGCCAGCCTGGCCGCCAGCCGGCCAATGGCGACGGTGTCGC
>NZ_JARJLM010000045.1 GCF_029335485.1 Cupriavidus basilensis | reverse complement strand
CAACGTCAACTACGAAATCGACCTCTGGGGGCGGCTATCCAGCTTGCGCAGCGCGGCAGACTGGGAGACGCGCGCTACCGCGGCCGACTTCGAGGCCGCCTCGATCGCGCTTGCCGCCACTACGGCCACGCTGTACTGGCGCGCCGGGCTGCTGAACCAGTTGATCGATCTCTCCGGGCAAAGCCTGGCGGACGCGCGGCGCACGCTGGCACTGGTCGGCGCGCGCCACCATGCCGGCGCCGCCTCCGGCCTTGACCTGGCGCAGGCGCAGCAGCAACTGGCCGCCCTGGAGGCCGAGCGCACCGCGCTGGACCAGGAGCGCAACGTGAACCGCCAGGCCCTGGCGATCCTGTTCAACCGTCCGCCGGAACATGGCGCGGCCGAACCTGCCGGCTTGCCGGCCAACGCCTTGCCGCGCATCGCCCCCGGCATCCCCGCCGCGGTGATCGGACGGCGCCCCGACGTGCGGCAGGCCGAAGCGCGCCTGCACGCCGCCCTCGCCCAATCCGATGCGAGCCGCGCCAGCTTCTACCCCAGGCTGACGCTGACCGGCATGGTCGGCACCGGCAGCGCGGCGCTCGCCTCGCTGCTGCGGGATCCCACCGCCCTGCTCGGCGCGGGCCTGAGCCTGCCCTTCCTGCAATGGAACACGGCACGGCTGACGATACAGGTCTCCCAGAACGAGTACGAGGAAACCGTGGTGCGCTATCGCCAGTCGCTGTACACGGCATTCGCCGAGGTGGAGAACGCCTTGTCCGACCATGCCGGGCTGGACCTGCGCTCGCAGCACCTGGACGAATCCCTGCGGGCGGCGAGCCGCGCCGAACGGCTGGCGGCAGCCCGCTACCGCACCGGCGCCACCGCGCTGCAGCCCTGGCTCGACGCCAAGGAGAAGCAGCGCACGGCAGCCGTGGCAGCGGCGAGAAACCGCTTCGACCGGCTGGTCAACATCGCTACCCTGTACAAGGCCCTGGGCGGGCCGCCGGTGGAGGCGGGTGCGCTGGCGGACGCAAGCTCCGTGCTGCGTGGCCGCAAGAGCAGCTTGCCTGAGCACGGCTCCGGCGGCAGCTAGCCGGGGCTCGGGGCGCGCGATCCCCCGCCGTGCAACGCGCGCAACCGTGCTTGCCACGCGTCCGTTCCCTCGCCCGTCGGCGCCTGCCCGGACATGCGGTATCCCGATTGGTGTCGCTGCGCCGCCCGGCGATGCGCTTCAGGACTTCGGCGGCGTTAACGAGTGTGCTCATGAGAAATGCTTCGTTTCATGGACTGGAGATCCGGAATATAGTCTGGACGTGCGGCGTCGATTCGGGATCGCCCTTTGCGGCGATTGGAATCGATAGCTGCTCTGACGCTGCAGGGTCTGAAGGCGGAATGGTGCCAGAGACTCTTGGCATATGGATTTGTCAATTTATTTGCTCTTTAATAACAGTTTTTTAGCTATTCTCTGCTGATACAGATTGACGCGGGAGATCGGTTTTTTTTGGCTTCTGGCTGCTGGCGCGGCTATACGCCTTTGGCCGTTTACGCTTGGGTGAGGTGTCACTTTTCTTTACTCGTAAAGAAAAGT
>NZ_JARJLM010000459.1 GCF_029335485.1 Cupriavidus basilensis | reverse complement strand
GGCAAAACAGGCAACATACCGCTAGTCTCCCGCGAGAAAGCGGCAGCCAGCGGTGGCATCGGCATTCGATCGAACGGCGGTCCATGTCCTGGGCCGCTCCCGAACGCGAGCGGATGCACGCGTCGGGGCGATCCCTATAACCGGCCCGGCAGCGAAAGCCACTGCCCTGGCAAACGCACTCGCACTTGTTGCGTCTCGGGCCCGGAGGGAGGATATTGCGCCGCAATCCCTGCTTTCAGCCCGATGTCCAGCCGATCAGCGCCGCCGACATCAATCCGGGTAGTTCGTCAAAACGCCCTGCAACCTTCGTTGCACCTCTGCCCATATCCGGCCGGCCGTAACCCCAGGCGGCGAAGACGGAGGGCATGCCGTAGGCTTGCGCAGCGGCGACATCCGCTCGATTGTCTCCAACCATCACAGCCGGACGGTGAAGAAGCCTGGCGCGCGCCAATGCCTGCTCAATGTGCCGCGGGTCCGGCTTGCAGAATGCCACCGTATCTCCTCCACAAATCGCGTCGAAATAGGGCAGCACGCCAAGCTCCCTGAGGATGCTGCAAGCGGCAACTTCCACTTTGTTGGTACATAGCACCATCCGCCAGCCGGCTTCCCGAAGCGCGCCGAGTGTCCTGGCGACATCCGGATAAAGCCTGGTCTCAAGGATGGGCGCCTGGACATACCCATCCACGAAGGCCGCGACCTCGCCCTCCGTGATCTCAGACCGGCGCAGCCGAAACGCACGCGCCGCGAAAACCCGGAGGCCATCCCCCAACAAGGGCGTAGCCTCCGCCAGCTGCAGGGGCGGCAAGCCGCGTGCGCGAAGCAAGCCGTTGATTCCCGCTGCCATGTCGGGGGCGGCGTCAATGATCGTCCCATCGAGATCGAAGATCGCCACGCGATCCGATAAGCCCGCCGGGTTCCTCTTCGAACTACCTGCCGATTTCCCGCCTCTGCCTTCTTTCAATACAACCTCCCCCGCTCGCAAGCGAATCCATCCATCTACAGCTCGTTCTGTATGCGTTTGTAGCCAGTAACAAACTGGTTGTTCGTACGCGCCACATCTTCAGAAAACTCAGCCACATCCGCGGTCACACGCGGAATCAGCTGCAGGTCCGTTCCTGGTCCGATCCGCTCCGTCGAGGGGACATGGAAACCGCGCGGCAGCCGGCATCCGTCCACCACTGCGTTATGCCGCACAACGCAGTCATCGCCGATCGAACAGTTGTACAAAACACTGTTGAACCCAATGAATACGCGATGCCCCACATCGCACGGACCGTGGACAATGGCGCGGTGCGCGATCGAGGTGCCCGCACCGATCACCACGGAGCCCCCCGCACGGGAGTGAATGATTACCCCGTCCTGGATATTCGAATTCGCGCCAATGACAATTGGCTGCATGCCACCATCCGGTCCCACCTCGTCTGCCCGTATGACGGCATAGGGCCCGATAAACACATTCTCATGGACCACCACCCGGCCGCAAATAATTGCCGTCGGGTCCACGAACGCGCTCTGGTGAATAACCGGCAGATCGCCGTTGGGGTTCTTTCGTATCACGACGCAATCCATTTACCTATCGTTCCCAGTGCCGAGCGAAGTGAATACAGCCGAACACAGTCGAGCAACGCTTCGCGACACTCCCGCCGCACATTGAGTGCTGGCGGCTACAGCATACGTCCCCTTACCGGGCGCAGGCAATGCAAGGAATATCGCCGCAATAGATTTCAATCCCCCTTGAGTAGATTTCAATCCCGTTCACGCTAGCGAAAAACCGCAGACCGGATTGGCCTCAACCAATCATGAAATACTTTCAAACGATTACCCTGCTACCGCCTCCGGATATCGACGCATACTAGCGTCATCTTTTTTTCGC
>NZ_JARJLM010000458.1 GCF_029335485.1 Cupriavidus basilensis | reverse complement strand
GGCGCGATGCCGCAGCGGATCGAACCACGCCGCCATCGACGGGTTGCAGCCGCTGCCCGGGCCGCCGTGCAGCACCAGCCACGCCTCGCCCGTGGCGGGACCGGCCTGCCGCACATGCAGGCGCTGGCCATCCCGCGTACGGAGAAAGAAGCAGGAGGAGGACGGCGGTGCTGCGGGCATGGATGTTGCCTCGGAAAGGACGCGGCCATCGCCGCAAGAAGAACCGATGATGCATTCACTAACTATGCCACCCAAAGGAAGAGACATGAACTGGACCACTCCCGCCTACAAGGAACTGCGCCTGGGTTTCGAGATCACCATGTACATCGCCAACCGCTGAGCACGTCAGGCTGTCCGTGCCGACCCGGCAAGGCCCGCCCCGGCGGGCTTTTTTTTCTGGCTGGCGGGCTTTTTGCTCATGCCTTGCGCATTGCACCCTGCCCTTTGGCTTTGACTCAGTCACCAACACATCGATACCGCGCCATGACAATACTCCGGGTTCTGGGCTCGGCCGCCGGCGGCGGCTTTCCCCAGTGGAACTGCAACTGCCAGAATTGCGATGGCGTACGCAATGGCACGCTGCGCGCCACGCCGCGCACGCAGTCGTCGATCGCCTTGAGCGACGAAGGACAGGACTGGGTGCTGGTCAACGCCTCGCCCGACATCCTCGACCAGTTGCGCCACGCGCCGGCGCTGCAGCCAGCGCGCCGTCCGCGCGACACGGGCATTGCCGGCGTGGTGCTGATGGATGCGCAGATCGATCACGTCACCGGCCTCCTGATGCTGCGCGAGCACCGGCAGGCGCTGCCGGTCTACGCCACCGCGGCGGTACTGCAGGATCTCGGCACGGCGTTTCCCCTCACGCGCATGCTGTCGCATTACTGCGGACTGGACACGCACACGCTGGGACTGGACGACACGCCCTTCACGGTGCCGCCGCTCTATAGCGTGATGCTGACCCCGGTGCCGCTGGAGAGCAAGGCGCCGCCCTATTCCCCCCATCGCCACGCGCCGCAGCGCGGCGACAATATCGGCCTGCGCATCGTCGATCTCGGCACCGGCCGGCGCGCCTTCTACGCCCCCGGCCTGGGCCGCATCGAACCGCATGTGCTCGACGAACTGCAACGCGCCGACGTGGTGCTGGTGGATGGCACCTTCTGGCGCGGCGACGAAATGCAACAGCTCGGCTTCTCCGCCAAGAGCGCCGCCGACATGGGGCACCTCGCACTGTCCGGCCCCGGCGGCATGATCGAGACGCTCGACCGCCTGCCCGCGGCCCGCAAGATCCTGATCCACATCAACAACACCAACCCGATCCTGGTGGAAGACTCGCCGCAGCGCAGCCTGCTGGCGGACCACGGCATCGAGGTGGCATACGACGGCATGGAAATCACGCTATGACACAAGCCACGGCCTGGAGCACCGCCGAGTTCGAAGCGCGCCTGCGCGCGAAGGAGACCGGATACCATATCCACCACCCGTTCAACCTGCGCATGGCGTCCGGGCAATGCACGCCGGAGCAGATTCGCGCCTGGGTGGCCAACCGCTTCTACTACCAGACCAGCATCCCGCTCAAGGACGCCGCCGTCCTTTCCAACTGCCCCGACCGCGCAACGCGCCGCGAATGGGTCGTGCGCATCCTGGACCATGACGGCACCGAGACCCAGGAAGGCGGCATCGAAGCCTGGCTGCGCCTGGGCGTCGCGGTGGGGCTCACGCGCGAAGCGCTATGGTCGCACCGCCATGTGCTGCCCGGTGTGCGCTTTGCCGTCGACGCCTATGTGAATTTCGCGCGGCGCGCGCCCTGGCAGGAGGCGGTGTGCTCCTCCCTGACGGAGATGTTCGCCCCGCAGATCCACAAGGAGCGCCTGGCCGGCTGGCCCGGTCACTACCCCTGGATCGAAGCGCAGGGCCTGGATTATTTCCGCTCCCGCATTCCACTCGCGCAGCGCGATGTCGATCACGGCCTGCGCGTGACGCTCGAATACTTCCGCACGCCGGAGCAGCAGCAACGCGCGCTGGACATCCTGCAATTCAAGCTCGACATTCTGTGGTCGATGCTCGACGCCATCCAACTAGCCCAACCATGAGCCCGACCGAAACCGACCTGGCCAAGCCAACGCTGCACCGGACCTTCCGCCTGCAGTGGGAAGACGCCCAGCAGAGCTGGATCCTGCTGTATCCGGAAGGCATGGTCACGCTCAACGACAGCGCGGCCGCCATCCTGCAACGCTGCGACGGCAGCCATACGCTCGACATGCTGATCGACGACCTGCAGTCCGCCTTCGGCGTGCAGGGCATCGCACCGGAGGTACACGCCTTTGTCAAACATGCCACAGAACGCGGCTGGCTGGTCTGAGCCGCCCGCATCGCCAGCGCCGCCCGGACCGCCGCTATGGCTGCTGGCGGAACTCACCTACCGCTGCCCGCTTCATTGCGCCTTCTGCTCCAACCCGGTGGACTATGCCCGGCACGACGCCGAGCTCGACACCGCCCAGTGGCGCGACGTCTTCACCCAGGCGCGCGCGCTGGGCGCCGTGCAGCTCGGCCTGTCCGGCGGCGAACCGCTGCTGCGCAAGGACCTGGAAGCCCTGGTCGAACACGCCCACGGGCTCGGCTTCTACACCAACCTCATCACCTCCGGCATCGGCCTCACCGACGACCGGCTGGCCGCCTTGCGCACCGCCGGACTCGACCATATCCAGCTATCGTTCCAGGACTCCAGCCGCGAACTCAACGACTTTCTCTCCAGCACCCGCACCTTCAACCTGAAGCAGCGGGTAGCCCGCCTGATCAAGGCGCATGGCTACCCGATGGTGATGAACTGCGTGCTGCACCGGCACAACCTGCCCCACGTCGGCGCCATCATCGAGATGGCGCTGGAGATGGGGGCGGAATACCTGGAACTGGCCAACACGCAATACTACGGCTGGGCCTGGGAAAACCGCCAGGCGCTGATGCCCACGCACGAACAGCTGCGCGAAGCCGAAGCCGTCGTGAACGCATACCGCGCGCGCATCGGCAACCGGTGCAAGATCCTGTTCGTGGTGCCCGACTACTTCGAGGAGCGCCCCAAGAAATGCATGAACGGCTGGGGCACCACCTTCCTGGGCGTGGCCCCCGACGGCGTCGCGCTGCCCTGCCACGCGGCGCGCATGCTGCCCGGACTTGACCTGCCGAACGTCACCAAGGAGCCGCTGCGGCAGATCTGGCGCGACAGCGATGCCTTCCAGCGTTTCCGCGGTACGCACTGGATGCCCGAGCCCTGCCGATCCTGCGATTCGCAGGAGGAAGACCAGGGCGGGTGCCGCTGCCAGGCCTTCCTGCTGACCGGCGACGCCACCGCCACGGATCCGGTCTGCGGCCGCTCGGCAGACCACGGGAAGGTCCAGGCGATCGTGCTGCAAGGCCGGCTTGCCGAGGCGCAAGCGCGCGGCCGGGAGCATGGGTTGGTCTTTCGCAGCGATGGGAATTCGCTCAGGCTGAGCAGCGCTGGCGGGTGAAGGGAGGCAGGGAACCCGGCGCGTCAAACGACGCTGGCAGGATGCGCCCGCGCCGTTTGGAATGCCCGATCCGGACGCTAATGCCGTACGGCCACGCCCCTCCCGCCCGCATGCTGCTGCCGCCACTGCGAAGGACTCATGCCGAAGCGCTCGTGGAACACGCGGCTGAAATGCGCGGCATCCGCAAAACCCAGCGCAAATGCAATCTCCGTGATGCTGCGCCCGCCCTCCCCGCCACCGGACAGCCGCAGCGCTGCCTGCCGCAGCCGGCGCGACAGGATATAGGCGTGCGGCGTCTGGCCGAACTCGCGGAACAGGTTGTACAGCGTGCGGCGCGAGACGTTCAGGACCGCAGCCAGGCTTTGCGCCGATAGTTCCGGATCGTGCAAATGAGCGTCGACGAAGCTGGCGATGCGGTTGATGCGCGCCTCGCCCAGATGGCGCGCCATGACGGCGTCCGTGCCGTCCCCGAGCGCCGGCGGCGGCGGGGCGTGCGCCCCCTGCAGCGCCGTCTCCATCAGCGCAACCATCGAATCCTGCAGCACCAGCTGGCCTTGCTGGTCCAGCAGATGGCCCGCGCAGGCATCGTGCAGCAGCGCCCCCAGCGCCGACACCGCGATGCGCGCCGCGCCCTCCCCGCGCAGCGCCCGTCCGCCCAGGCTGGCGGCCGCCTGCCGCCAGCCGAAGGCGCGCTCCTGCGGCACCAGCAGCACCAGCACGCGGCAGCGATCCGCCATCTCGATGCTGTAGGGCTGCGCGGTATCGTAGATCGACCACATGCCCGGCTCCAGCGACGCCTCGTTGCCGCGCTGCGCCACCCGGCTCCGCCCGCTGAGCTGCCAGAAAATCTTGAAAAAACCGGCATCGGATGCCGCCGCGTGCCGGGGCTCGCGCGCCACGCGATGCGCGTCGACCTCCATGTCCGCCACCGCGCATGCGCCGAAGCGCGCATAGCTCGCCTTGCAATGAAACGGCCCACGCCCCTGGCGGGAGTATTCGAGCGGCAGGAAGCTCGTATCGATGGCCTCGCGCCATTGATCGAACGTCATATTGGTCGTCCGCGTCATGTTTTGCGGCAGGCTCTGCACAGCGGGCATCAGGGCATCTCCAGTGACCGGCGGCATGGGGGCGCGCGCCGGAAGTGCTCGAAGCTGGACGGCCAGCCTAATGGAAAGCCTGCGGGCAGACAA
This sequence comes from Cupriavidus basilensis, assembly GCF_029335485.1. Taxonomy (GTDB): domain Bacteria; phylum Pseudomonadota; class Gammaproteobacteria; order Burkholderiales; family Burkholderiaceae; genus Cupriavidus; species Cupriavidus basilensis_E. The sequence goes on along the minus strand of NZ_JARJLM010000458.1, from coordinate 5,926 downwards.
TGGGAACAACTACGCAGGCGCGGGCGCACCGGTCCGGAAAACGGCCGACCGGCGCCGTTGCGACGGCGATTGCTGCATCGCGTCAACCGGCCACCGCCCGGCGCACCTTGGTCAGCGCCTCCGCCAGTGCTTCATGCGAGATGGAGCCAATGGCAAGCCGCAGTGCGTGCGGCACGTTGGGCGTCGCGGCAAACGGCTCCGCCGTCGTCACCAGGACGCCCTCGCGCCCCAGGCCGGCAGCAACGCCATCGGCACGCATCTCCTCGGGCAATGAAAGCCAGAGATAGTAGGACGAGCGGTGCGCGGCGATGGCGCACCCGCGCAGCACGCGGCGCGCCAGGCTCTGGCGCTGCCGCGCGTCCTTGCGCTTCCTGTCCTCGAGCTCGTCGACCAGGCCGGCCTCGATCCAGTGGCAGCCCAGCGCCACGGTCAGGGACGGTGTATTCCAGGTCGACACGCGGATAGCGCGCTCAAGCGCCGGCACCATGGCAAGCGGCGCAACGACGAAGCCGAGGCGCAAGCCGGAAGCCACGCTCTTCGACAAGCCCGACACATAGACGGTGCGCCCGGGTGCGCAGGTAAAGACCGGCCTGGGTGCCGGCTCGGCCAGGAAAGCATAGGCGCCGTCCTCGATGATCAGGAAATCGTGCCGCTCGGCCAGCCCGGCCAGGCGCAAGCGGTCTTCCTCGGGCATCACCGTGCCAAGCGGGTTGTGCATGGTAGGCATGGCGTAGACCGCGCGCACCGGGCGCCGCCTGCAGAGCGCGGCCAGCGCGTCGAGGTCCATGCCCGTGGCGGTGTGCGGCACCGGCTCCAGGTCGAGGCGATGCGCCTGGGCCAGCATCTTCATGCCTGGATAGGTCAGGGCATCCACCGCCAGGACGTCTCCCGGCTGGAGCAGCCCCATCACCGTCACGGCCAGCCCCTGCTGCGCGCCGTTGACGATCAGCGCCTGTTCGCCGCCCACCCGGATGCCCCGGTTGCGCAGGTGCCTGGCTGCGGTCTGCCGCTCGTGCGGCCGTCCGCCCTGGGGCGCCGAATGCAGCAATGCGTCGAGATCGCCCGAGGCGGCAATGGTACGCAGCCCGTCCCGCAGCATGTCGACCTGCCCCGGCAAGGACGGATAGTTGAAGGTGAGATCGACGGCGCCGAATCGCACGGGATGCTGCTCCATCCCCAAGCCGCGCGGCAGCGAGGTGTCGCGCACGAACGTGCCCCGGCCGGTCTCGCCGACGACGAGGCCGGTCGATTCGAGCTCCTTGTACACGCGCGAGGCGGTTGCCAGGGCGATGCCGTGCTGCTTCATCAGGGCGCGCACGGTCGGCAGCTGCGTGCCCGGCGGGAGCTCGCCCCGGCGAATGCGATCGGCAATGTCATCCATGAGGGCTTTGTACCGTACCGGAACCATGCTGTTTCCTTGCGCCTTGTATCTAGAACAATTTTTTGTTTGTATCAATAACAAAGACTACGCTACCGATCTCATCAACGCAAAGGGATTCCAGGAGCTTTGGACATGATCGCATTCGCTACCTTGCTGGTGTTCTCGGCAGCCGTCATGATGCTGCTGCTGTCGCCCGGGCCGAACATGGCCTTTGTCATGGCGCACGGCGTCAGCTATGGGCTCGGCGGTGGCGCCGCGGCCGCGCTGGGCATTGGCGCGGCCGACCTGGTCCTGACCGGCCTGACCGCCACCGGCATCACCGCCGTGATCGCCGCGTGGCCACCGGCCTTCGACCTGATCCGCTACGCGGGCGCCGCGTATCTGCTCTGGATGGCCTACAAGGCCCTGCGCCGCCCGCGCTCGCCGCTCGGCGCGGTGGCGCAGCAGGCTTCGCTGAAGTCCGTGTTCCTGCGCTCCATGCTGAACAGCCTGCTGAACCCGAAGGCCCTGCTGTTCTTCATGGTCTTCCTGCCCCAGTTCGTGGAGCCGGGCAAAGGCAATGTTGCCGGGCAACTGGTCATCCTGGGCTGTGTGCTGACGGCGATCAGCGTTGTCTTCCATGCCTTGCTGGGCGCGGCCGGCGGCTCGGCGCGCCGCTTCCTGTCGCGCAACCCGCGCGCGGCCACGGTGCAGACCTATGGGCTTGCGGTGGTGCTGGTGTTGCTTGCGCTCAGGCTGATTGCGATGCCAAGAGCTGCCTAGACCCTGGATCTGCATGGCGCTGCCTGAATCCCGCCTGCCGGCAAACCATCACCCCCCCACATGCGCAACGGAGAGCATGCAATGTACATCGCAGCCTTTATCTACAAGCCAGGCGAGATCGACGAGGAATTCAAGCGCTTGAGCGCCGTCATCGACGAGGTGGCGGCCAGCGTTCCCGGTTTCCTGGGCGCCGAATCCTGGCGCTCGCCCGACGGGAGCATGAGCAACGCCAGTTATTACTGGCAGGATCAGGAAGCCTTGCGCACCTTCGCCAGCCACCCGCGGCACCTGGAGGCGAAGCGCCAGTACCGCAAATGGTATGCGGGCTATCACGTCGTGGTGTCGAAGGTGGAACGCGTCTACGGCGACCGGAGCTTCGACCATATCACCCGATCCAGCGAAGCGGAAAAAAAAGGCCGGTCGATTGACCGGCCAAACGATCCTCGCGCCGAAGCAAGGTCGATATGATTCCTGGCGGCTTGCGCCGCCGCGGGAGGAAGCCAGCGGGCGGCATGGCGCCAATGGCGCTGTGCCGCCCGCCGCCGCTTAGAAGCGGTGGCGCAGGCCGACGGTGGCGCCGGTCTGGTTCTCGCCCGGCAGTGCGGTGCCGCTGCCGTTCAGGCCCAGCGTGGAGCGCGACTTGTTCTTCACGTAGCCAACGTTCAGGTAGGCGTCGGTGCGCTTGGACAGCGAGTAGTCCGCCGACAGCACGAACATCCACGGATCCGCGTCGCTGTTCTTGACGTCGTTGTAGTAAGCCGCGCCGGTCAGCTGGAACGCGGGCGTGAACTTGTACTGCGCGCCGGCCCAGTACACATTGCTGCGCGTGGTCGCGGCCGTGAGGCTTGCCGTGCCATCGTCACGCAGCCAGCGGTAGCCGGCAAACACCTTGGCGTCGCCAAAGGCATAGGCCGTACCGATTGCCACGCGCTTGGCGCTGCGATCCTTCAGCGCGACCGAAGCCCCCTGGAACTGGTCATACGCGCCACCGATCGAGAAGCCGCCAGCCGCATAGGACAGGCCGGCGCCGAAGTTGCGCCCCACCTTGCTCTGGCCCGCCACTTCGCCGCCGTTGGCCACGGTAGCGTCGCGCCCGAAACTGTAGAAGCCGGTGGCAGTCAGGCCACCGAACTTGCCGGTGTACTTCATGGCATTGTCGGCGCGGCCGTTGAACAGGGAATCGACGCTGTTGAGCGAGTAGCGCGGGCCCACGCCCATCGGGTCGTAAGCGCCGAACAAGTCATACAGCGAGTTCTGCTGGCGGCCCAGCGTCACGGCGCCGAAATTGCCCTGCAGCCCCACATACGACTGGCGGCCAAACAGGCGATTGCCCTGGCCGGACGTGCCGGTGTCCAGATCAAAGCCGCTTTCCAGCACAAAGATGCCCTTCAGGCCGCCGCCCAGGTCTTCCGTGCCGCGCAGGCCCCAGCGCGAACCGGACAGGTTGCCGGAGTTCAGGCGCGTCACCGTGCCGCCCGCGGAACCCGTGGCCGGCGTGTTGTTGATGATTTCAACGCCAGCGTCGACGATGCCGTACAGCGTGACGCCGGACGAGGTTTGGGCGAACGCTGCGCCGGATGCCGCGGCGGCTGCCGCGGCGGTCATTGCGAGTAGAGCTTTCTTCACTGGGTTTTCTCTGTCTTATGGAATGGATGAGGCAATCCTCCGCCGGCGGCGGGCGACCATGCGTGACATGCCATGAATCGCACCCGTGGCGGCAACCGTATTGTGGCTGCGGCTTATTAAACTTTTATGTCTTAATGACTGCAACAAAGGTCATTCAAATACGCCACTGCATATACTGCATCTGGCGCGATATAGCACAACGCGATGTAAATACCGACGCGTGGGCAGAGCGCCACTTACACCTGTTTCCAGCACATTCCGCGCCGATTTTCCCACCTAGGGATTACATCCATAGTTTTCGGATAAGGGGAAGGACTGCCTGGGGGGCGAGACCTCTCGCCGGGAGGCATCCGCGACAAATCGTCTCGAACGAGAAAATCATGCGCTCGCAAGGATTTCTGCTTCCGTACACAGTTCGGCCGCAAAAACCTTGCGCTCACACGGTTTTCGGTCGACATTCCTTGAAATCAACGAAAAACCATGCGTTCGCAAGGTTTTCTTGTGAGCAAGCTGCTTTTGACATAAAATCCTTGCGTTCACAAGGATTTTTCATGAAAGCGCCCATAACAAGTGCCTCAGACTTCTCCGTGCTCGTGAGAGCGGCTCGGAAGGCCCAAAACTTGAGGCAGGACGACGCCGCAGGGGCCAGTGGCGTTAGCGAGAGCTTCATGCTGAAATTGGAATCCGGAGATGAGAATCTCAACTGGAGCCACCTCTTTCAGGTCCTTCAGTCCCTCGGCATTCACTTGTACGCAGACCTGCCCGATGCCGCGTCAAACCTTGTCGTCGCGGAACGGGAGCGGATGAGGCTGCGCCAAGCGCGTCGGGAGACGGACAGCCGTGACTAAGCGCTCCCTGGTTGCAAGCATTAATGGCATCCCCGTCGGCGAGCTGGACGCGGCAGACGACATCTGGCAGTTCGTTTACGACCCTGCCTGGCTTGCCAGCCCGGAGCGGTACGCCCTTGGTCCAGAGCTCCCCCTGCAGCCAGAACCCATTCGGGATGGGAGCACCAAGCGCCATGTGCAGTGGTACTTCGACAATTTGTTGCCCGAGGAAGGGCAACGGACACTGCTGGCAGCCGACGCCAAGGTTAGCGCAGGAGACTCCTTTGCCCTGCTGGAGTACTACGGTGCCGAGTCCGCTGGGTCGGTAACACTGCTGCGCCCCGGTCAAGCCAATCACCTTACCCCGGCGCTGCGACAGCTTTCCCTTGAAGCGCTGGAGGCGCGAATTCAGAATTTGCCGCACGTCCCGCTAACACACAGCGCCATCAAACGCATGTCGCTGGCGGGTGCACAGCACAAACTTGCCGTCGTTTTCCGCGACGGGGCGCTTTTTGAACCTGGCGGCCCGACTCCGTCAACGCACATCCTGAAACCCAACCACCAGGACACGGACGATTACCCCCACTCTGTTATCAACGAGTACTTCGTCCTGAGGTTGGCCGATGCGCTACGGCTGCCGGTCCCGGGAGTCCGCCGGCTTTACGTACCCTCCCCTGTCTATCTGATAGACAGGTTTGACCGAATTGAGGTGACGGGTGAGTGGAAGCGGGTTCACACCCTGGATGCGTGCCAGCTGCTCAGCATGTCCAGTGCCTTCAAGTACTCGAGAGGAAGCGTAGACACGCTGTGCGACCTGGTCGACCGCACTCGCTTCCCGGCGAGTACCCGGATAAACCTGTTTCGCTGGCTTGTGTTCAACCTGCTGATTGGAAACAGCGACGCGCACCTGAAAAATCTCAGTTTTCTAGTCACCACGGAAGGCATAAGCCTGGCGCCTTTCTATGATCTACTGAGCGTTGCCGCATATGACACCGGAACTTACGGAAAATCAGGCTGGCCGGCTGCTACCCGCTTGGCCTGGGGCCTTCTGGGCACCGACGCGTTCCATGCCGTCGACAAGGCTCTACTGATCAGCGGCGCGGAAAAGCTAGGCATTTCAGCGAGGACGGCGGAACGCTTTCTGCATCAGATGTGCAAGGACATCCTGCCCGCAGCGGACAACCTGCTGACAGAAATCCGGACCGGGAATGCCAAACTTCGGACCGCCAATCCCGCCCTGGCCCCGGTTCTTGCCGGCGAAGAGAAAATGCTGCGAGTCATACGATTCACCATCATCGCTGACATGGTGAAGCAACTCAGCTGAGCAGGC
>NZ_JARJLM010000457.1 GCF_029335485.1 Cupriavidus basilensis | reverse complement strand
CGGCAATTGGGGCGTGTCGTCATCGCGCACGAACCAATTGTCGCTGGGGTAGCGCGCGCCCTCATTGCGCATATAGTCGTAGCGCGTCATCACGACATCGCGCGCGGATTCGGGCGTGCGCACGATGGTGGGCCGCAGGAACACCATCAGGTTGGTCTTGCGGCGCTGTTTGTTCTCGTAGCGGAACAACGCGCCCAGCAACGGCAGATCGCCCAGGCCGGGCACCTTGTCCACGCCTTCGTTGTAGGAGTCCTGCATCAGGCCGCCGAGCACGATGATGTCGCCGGTATCGACCATGACCGAGGTTTCCAGCGCACGCTTGTTGGTGGTGGGCCCGTTGTTGCCGCCAGCGGAGATCACATCCGACGTTTCCTGGTAGATCTGCAGCTTGACGCCATCCCCATCGGTGATCTGCGGGCGCACCCGCAAGGTCAGGCCCACGTCCTGGCGCTCGATGGTCTGGAATGGCGTCACGCTGGCCGCGCTGCCGGTCTGGGCGTAGGAGCCGGTGACGAAGGGCAGGTTCTGGCCGACCATAATGCGAGCCTCTTCGTTATCCAGCGTCATCAGGTTCGGTGTCGAGAGGATATTGACGCCTTTCTGCGTGCTGAGCGCGCGCAGCAGCGCATTGAGGCCGAGCTTGTTGCTGATGATGCCGACATTGAGCCCGCCCGCGCTGGCCACGTTTGCCGCCAGCGACGGCAGGATGCCGCCGCCGTTGACCGCGCCCGCGCCCACGGTGACGATGTTCTGCCCGCCGCTGCCGAGATTGGTGCCGCCGAACAGGCGCCCGTTCTGCACCTGCCACTGGATGCCCAACTCGGCGGCGTTGTCCGAGGTGATCTCGACGATCATGGATTCGACGTAGACCTGGGCCCGCCTGGTGTCGAGTTCATCGATCAAGGCGCGCAGGTTGCGGTAGACCGGCTCCGAGGCCGTGATCAGCAGCGAGTTGGTGGCAGGGTCGGCCTGGATGGTGCCGCCGGTGGTGGGCGCGGCGGCCGCGCTGCCCTGGCTGGCGCCCATGCTGGCGCTGCCGAGGCCGCCGCTGGTGGCGGCGCCAGGCCCGCCGCCCAGGCTCCCGCCCGCGCTGCCGCCCGTGGGAAGAGGGGGCATCGAGGGGTAGGAGCCGCTGCTGGCCGCCGCCTGGCCAGTGCCGGTGCCGGCCGACATCGATAGCGTGGCGTCCGCCGCCACCAGTGCCCGCAGCGTTTGCGCCAGAGTGGTGGCGCTGGCATTCTTGAGCGGCACCATATACATATTGCCCGGACGGCTGGAGGGACGGTCCAGCTTGGCCGCCAGCGCCTTGGCCTGGTGCAGCCGCTCCGCGCTTGGTGCCCGGATCAGCAGCGTGTTGCTGCGCGGCTCCGCCACCACCGATACGCGCAGGC
>NZ_JARJLM010000456.1 GCF_029335485.1 Cupriavidus basilensis | reverse complement strand
TTTTCCGTTTTCTGAAGCGACCCTAACGAGGACCCGGGCGCCATCCGGGTCCCGGGCGGGGTCGCCTTGCTCGGCCACGCCACCGACCTGGGCGAGCGGGCACCGTGGGCCGGCGCGCGCGCCGCCAGCCCTGTCGATGCCGCCGCCGGCATCGGCCCTCTCACCCTCGCCAAGCAGCTTGCGCGGGCGACCCGTCGCTGGCCGCGGGTCCAAGCGCGAAGCCCTTTACCCCGTCCGCCTGAGGCTTGTGATTACGGTAAAGTCCTACTTGTGCCGGAGCTATCTAACAGCGGCGAGTGCTCTTTGCAAGCGCGTCACTTAGATTTATTAAGAGTTCGGCCGGAGAAGATGTAATGCTATGCGATCCGCGGGGAGTTTCGTCAGTGATTATGATCGTGTAATACAGTAGCGGGGGCGGGTCATCTGGCCATCTATTAATGATGAAACCGGCGAGAGCGAAGCCATCTTGGTCTTTAGGATCGACTCGTCCGACATCGGAAATGATGGCATCGAAATTTCCCTCCTTCAACTGAGCAAGCGCCGCTGCATGTGAAATCGCGGTAGTAATGGTGGCTCCGTAACTCTTGATCAACCGAATGAGACCCGTGTTATTTGTAGGGACGTCGTCCACCCAGAGTATGCGGGCCCCCCGATAGCAGTCATGTGATGCGCGAGCCCAAAGAACCGCCAATCTGTCTCGCACTATGTCTACATCCTGCGACCAGGGCTGCTCTACTTTTTTTAGGTCAGAGAGCGCGGCTTGCACTGTTAGGCCAGCAAAGGATATTCCGGTTGTCCTTCGCACGAGCGTTTTGAATTCCTCTATGTTTGAGTACAGAAACCACGCGAGAATCAGAACGAGCAGCGACTGAGGCACGGCTCTAATCAACGCAACTTGAACGTCACCGGACAAAAGCACGCTCCGCTTTGGCTTCTGTTCCGTCGGCGTACCTCGGGTATCCGACATACTCACCTCCTTTGCCAAACTCCCTACAAAGTAGCATTCCTTGCCAAAATTAGTACCACCCAAACGGGTTAAAATTGTGCGGCTTTCCATACTTACTCGAAATTCCAGCAGTCGCGACCAGATATTGAGAATGCGCGCCAATTGTCTCGATTACGCGGACTTCCGCATCCCGGCGACCTTGCCCGCACTCCATGACAAACCGGTGTCACAATGCTCCAATGTCGCGTGATGCCGGCTCGCAAAAGAAGAGTTCATCGCGGATTTCCGGGCAAGGCCGCCCCGGTTCTTGAGGAAAAGTAGTGGTCGTCGCGGAAGCCATAGGTCATTCTCTTGACCCATGACCCCCTCCGCGGGCTCAAGCGGGCTCCGGCGCAATAGGCTCCGAGTAGAATGAACGGCTCTCGAATGCAGTAGGGTATGATCAGCCATGACTCCGCAAGTCACGAGTCCTGAAGCGCCAGCACTACCCTCTGGAGGTGATGCGGGCCTGCGTGCGGTGGTACGTCTCCTTCCACCTAGAGTCTCGTGAGAGCTGCGGATTATTTGGACCGACCTCGAAGCACGATCCGTGACACTCTCCCCGAGGCGGTCTGTAGGCATTTCAGTCGGTCCATATTCTTCTCGCCCCCCGCATTCTTGCCGAGGCTTCGCCGCGCGGCTGCGCACGCCAGCACCCACTGGATGCGGCGCGCACACATTACCCACGCGCTCGCAGTCGGTCGGTGCCCTGCTGGAGATGGCGCGGCAGAACGCGCGCCACGCCTCGCTCGAAACCACCACGCGCTATGTGACCAACGAGGCCGCGCGTCGGATAGAGGCGATGCAGGCGGTATGAAACGGCTGCAAGGGCGACTGATCGCGCCGCCAAATTGTTGCACCTTTCCGACTCCCAAAACCTGATACCTATGTCTCTTGAGATTGAGCGCACCGCAGCCGTGGTGCTGATCCGTGTCCATATGACCAGGTCGGCCTGACCTTGGCCGCCCTGCAGGCAGCCGGCTGCTTTGCCGTCGTGGTGCCACCGCCGTCGGCTCCCGAGCCGACGCGCAAACGCCGAAGGACGGAAGGGGTGGTAGGGCGAGATGCCGGCCTGGTTGCAGCGGGCTGTTAATGCAGGGCAGTCGGCGGAGCATTTCCGGGTGGGTTGAACTTACGCGATCGACCGAGTCAAGAGGGCGCCGGGGGCCAAAGGCGCGGCGCTGGCGCACAATGCAGCGGAGGGTGGCCCCGAGCCGTGCGGATGCCGAAAGGTACCGCGGATCGTCCTGCACTCGCGGGGCAACCCTGATACGCGAAGCGATCGAGACAATGCAGTAAAGGACGGAAGGAAACCATGAGTGCCAGCCTGTTCGACTTGCATATTGCCCAGACTTGTCCAGACGAACACGCCGCCCTGCGCGAAGCCCATGCACGCTATCGCACGCTGGCCGTGCGCTTTCTCGATGGCGATGCGGCCGTCAGCGAGGCCGACTGCCTGGCGGCCAAGGATGACGCGGATCGAGCCGAGACCGCCGCACGTGCGGCCTTCCGCCTGGCGTTCCAGACGCTGCTCGATCGGCTCTAAGGAGGAAAACCACGTGGTAAGAAAGGCGATGCCCGAGCCATTGGCGGCCGGCGAGTATTTGGCATAATGCCGGGAGCCCAGCCACATGGCGGCCATCTTTAATGGCCATGAGGAAATGTTCCCCCGGGCGCGTTGCGTTAGCGACGGTCGCTGGTGCACTTTCTTCCGCGATGGCACCGCCGTGTGGGAGTGCAACGCTAGCTATGCCGCAGCGCATTTCATCATAGAACCCCTGACCAGTGAGGCCACCATGGAAACCCACATGCCAGCGTCAAGGCTCAGCTACGAAGACTCATGCCGTCGACTGCAAGAAAGCTACCTTGAGGCCGGCGTTGTTCCGCCGATGCCCGATCACATGCCGCAGGCCGACGATGTGAATCTTGGGGTCAGTTTCTTTCGCACATTCGTAGGCGGAGGCGATAACCTGAGCAATCTCACTCTTCCCCGTACATTCTTCGGGCGCTCAGAAATCAATAACGTGCTGTTTCAGAACACAGATTTGACGGAGTCAAACCTGTGCTGGAACGACTTCACAGACGTTGATTTCACAAACGCAAGTTTGACCGGAAGTGACCTCAGGGCATCCGTTTTCACTCGCGTAAAGTTTGTATCTGCAGATCTCACCAACACCGATATGCGGCAATCTTCGTTTTCGGGCTGCAAATTCACAGACGCACTTATGGCGGGAGTCGTGCTCACTGAGGGGCAAGGCAAGAAATTACTGCTTTCTGCCAAGCAGCGTGCCGACATCGCATGGGCAAAAGATGATGGCCCGGAGCCAAGCGGTGGCTAACTATTCGTTCAAGGCGGACGCCGCCGCTTAGCGCGAGCGTTAGGTGTCTCACACCATGACAACTCTAAACCGCAATCACGTTCCTCTGGAACTCCACGAGTTGATTCCGTTGGCGGAAAAATTTGGAGTGGCCGACGACCTTCTCAGAGAGAGGCTCGTCAAGACATCGTCTGCAGCAGAGATCGGCAACTAAAATCCAGTGTCCTTGCTTGTGAAGACGCATTAGGCCAATGGCTTGCTGGCGCAGAGGCTGAAGGGCCATTATTCTCAGACGAATACATAGCGTTTAGTGCCATGCGGATCGCGGCCGACTATGCGTAATGGCTGCCCATTTCCGGTACCGAACATGGCGCTCAACTTCGCTCGCTTCGGACGCTGCGCGATAAAGCCCCGCAGTGCTGGGCGCCTAGTACCATACCAGTTAGTGGCAGAGGC
>NZ_JARJLM010000455.1 GCF_029335485.1 Cupriavidus basilensis | reverse complement strand
GTCATTGGCGCGGGGTCCGCAGGCTGCGTGGTGGCACGCCGGCTGTCGGATAATCCGGCGTGCCGGGTGCTGCTGCTAGAGGCTGGCCCGCCGAGCGAGGGCGATTTCTGGGTGCGCACGCCTGCCGGTATGGGCAAGCTGTTTCAGCATGAACAACTTAATTGGCGGTATTTCACCGAACCTGTGCCGACGCTGCGCAACCGGCGCATTTATTGGCCACGCGGCAAGACCCTTGGAGGCAGCAGCGCCATCAATGGCATGGTGTATATCCGCGGCCATCGTGAGGACTATGAGCATTGGGCCGAGTTGGGCAACGCCGGCTGGGGCTGGGACGACGTACTTCCTTACTTCCGGCGCGCTGAGACCAACAGCCGGGGTACGGGAACGTACCCCGGCACCGATGGTCCGTTGGTGATCAGTGACCCGTCCGTCAAGCATCCGTCCGCTTTCGCGTTCCTCGAGGCGGCCAGGCGGAACGGCATCCCCACGCTCGACGAGTTTAGCGGCGTCGAGATGCACGGTGCGGGGTTCCTGCAAGCCACCATCAGCAAGGGCATTCGCCAGTCCGCGTACGAAGCCTACATCGTGCCAGTCAGGCAGCGCGCCAATCTCGTGGTGCAGGCCAGCACGCTGGTGCGCCGTATCGTGTTCCGAGACCGGCAGGCCGCCGGCGTGGAGGTCATCGAGAGCGGGCACGCCAGGACGATCGCCGCGCGCCGCGAGGTGATAGTCTGCGCGGGCGCTCTGAGCTCCCCCCATGTGCTGATGCTATCGGGCATTGGCGACGGCAGCATGCTTCAGCGCCATGGCATCGCCACGGTGGTGGACTCACCTGGCGTCGGCCGCAATCTACAGGACCATTTCGTGGTGCGCGTGCAAGCCCGTGCAACCCGGGAAAGCTCATACAATAATGCGTTGCGCGGCTGGCGGAAGTACTGGGAAGGGATACGCTATGTCGCCACGCGGCGCGGCTACCTTGCGCTCGGGTCGTCGATGGCTGCGGCCTTTGTCCGCAGCGGGCCAGAGGTGGACCACGCCGACCTGGAAATCAGCTTCCGCCCGATGACGTTCCGCTATCGCGCGACCGGCAGCGTGGAGGTCGACGACTATCCCGGCATCAGCGCCTCGGTCTACAACATGCGGCCCGCCTCGCGTGGTGAGATCCTGCTGCAATCGGCCGATCCGCTGCAGCCTCCCGCCTTCGTGCCGAACTACCTCGGCGATCCACGTGACGTCAAGGTGATGGTGGCCGGCCTGCACGAGATTCGCCGGATTTTCGCTACGGAGCCGCTCGCTTCCCGCGTGGTCAGCGAGATCGCGCCAGGTCCGGACTTCCGCACCGATGAACAACTAATCGACTACATGGAGCGCGAGGGCCAGTGCGCCTTCCATCCAGCCGGAAGCTGCATGATGGGCACCGGCGGCATGGCGGTCGTCGATGAGCGGTTGCGGGTACGCGGCGTCGAGCGGCTGCGCGTGGTCGATGCGTCGATCATGCCAACCGTTACGTCCGGCAATACCAACGCCCCCACTATCATGATCGGTGAGAAGGGTGCCGCCATGATCGCCTCCGACGCAGCGCCGGCCCGCGAGGCGGCCGCCTGAACGTCTCCACGCGGTCGCCCGACTCTGACTTCCCGCCCCTAATCTAACGGTGGCATAAACGTGACCGATCGTCTGCTGATGCGCAGTATGGGCAAAGCCCAAGGCTGCGCATCAGCAGGAAGCCAAGTTGATGACGGAGTGTGGTGATTGAATTCGTCACTTGCCGCTGCGCGCGCAGGACTGCCGCGGCGGATATAATCCGAGGGAGGCGCAGGTACTTGGCATTCGATTGAGTTTTTTACCCTCTGTCGTTTTGTCGGGGGAGACGCTCGGTCATCAAGACGCCATAGGCAGCGATGTTCAGCGTAGCGTGATGGTGGAATGTGCGCATGCCTCGGCCTTCGTAATGATCAAGACCGAGTTCCTGTTTCAAGTCCTGGAAATCAATGCGCCAATGCAATTTGGATGCGACGGCCAGTCGCTCAATCAGTGCATCCACTGGGGCCGTGGACAAGATGTACTTGGTTGGTTCGGGATCGCCTTCCGACCACTCGACCAGCAGCCATTCCTCGTCGCGCTATGTGACGCGTCAATTGCTCCGATGGGCCGGTCGAACACGCACTGCAGCGAACCGCGACGGAAGGGCAGTATTGATGCCTTCCCGCCAAGTCACCGGCTGGGAAGCATCGGAGGGTAAGGTCATGACCAGGGTCTTCACCGAAACCGGCGCATGACCAGGTCCGCGACGCAGCAATTTCGGTGACCTGCCGCGACCAGGCAGTGGTGAAACGCCAGGTGGCCACACCGTCGTAGTGGAGCGAATCCCCACGGCATAAAGCATCCCCAGTTCGGTCAGACCATCGCGAAACCCGGCTCCATCTCCGTACGCGGCGTCAGCGAGTACGACTCCAGCGGGCACGCGAGCCGCGATACGCTTGCCCTTCTTGGGAAAGCCCGTGTCATCAATGATTCAATGGCGGCCGCTTTGCGCCTCCAGACGCGACAGTACCCGGTCTCGGACACATCTCATCAATGCTGTATCCGATCAGTCCGATTTTGAAACGAAGTGGTGCAGCGCTAGTGCCGCGTACTGGCGTGCTGCGGATCAATGTGCGCTGCCATCGGTTTGATGCTGTTGCGTGACAACGGCCGCATAAGGCTCGTGCAATAAGTTTCAAGGCCGGCACGGCGATTTGCATGCCACAATCCTGCCGCAAAGTAGTCCATGTACTCCGTAGATCAGTCGCTCGCGCTCACGCACTCCTGACTTCAAATGAAGAGGTACATATCGGCGGCTGCATTCCACGCTGGGTTATCTCAGCCCCATGCAATACGAGCAACGCTGGCATGCGGCACAGCATAAAAAAGGCCGCATAACCCGAGAGCTAAGAGCTACACCAAACAGGGGCAACATCATATAATTCACCAATTCTTAAGCGGGTAAGGAGGCAGCGTTACCGCTGCCCCTCCCCAAAGAACTGTACGTGCGATTTTCTCCGCATACAGTTCGAGCCCGGCTAAAGTATCCGCAATCGATACCGGCCTTGCCTTCCCGCCGACAGTCCTGTTGTCCGTGTGTCCTGAGCGTCAAGGAGAACATCCGACTGCTTGCCTTTTGGCTCAAACCTGACAACGACTTTGGCTTGCTTCTTATAACGAGGTTTACTAGCAATTCGCATGCGCTAACCATACTGATTAACCTTTCACCCATCCGCCTTGGCGCTGGCAGGCAGCGGCTCACTCTCACAAGATTGCCGCCGTTCTATGAACGGGTTACGTTGTCCCGGTGGCATCACACAAAATCGTTACAAATTCCGCATAAACCGGTAGGGTATGGCTGACGGAACAGCCGGCCTCGTCCCATACAACTTCACGTCGCACTGAAACAACAAGAATAGAGCAATGCTGATTAAAGTACATGCCGAGCGAGATCGAAGAGTTTATTGCTTTTGAATCCCCAATTGAGCCGCCAGCTTACCGAACTCGACGTGGTCGCGCTTCAGCATTTCTGTGAATTCATCCGGCGATGCGGAAATGGATTCCGCACCGTTGGCCTCGTAGAACTCGCGTACTTCCTTGCTCGCAAGGGCACTCTGCAAGACAGCAGCCAGCTTGCTCACGATCTCCTTGGGCGTCTCTGCGCGCGCCACCAGCCCGATAGTGACGTAGGAGCGGAAGCCCGGCATGCCTTGCTCGGCGATGGTCGGAACGTTGGGAAAGATCGGCAAACGATTCGCCGACGTCACGCCCAACGCCCGGAGTTGGCCAGAGCGCACGTAGCCGGCACTGCTGCTAATTGCATCGAAGATCATCGTGACGCGCCCGCTAATGACATCGGGCATGGCCGTGGCGATGCCCTTGTAGGGAATGTGCAGCAGATTCAGGCCGGCACGTTGCAGGAACATCTGCTCAGCCATGTATGGAGCGGTCCCAACGCCATTGGACGCGAACGACATATCCGCCGGATGGGCCTTGGCGCGTGCGATGAAGTCGGATAGGTTCTTGTCAGGCTGGCTCGGTCCGGTCAGCATCACCCAAGGTGAACGGACTAAGGGGCCGATCCCGGCGAAGTCCTTCAGATCGTAGCCAGGGTCCTGCTTGACGACCAGCTGGCTGACAAGTGTGCCCGATGCCGTCAGCAACGTGTAGCCATCAGCCGCTACGCTCCTGACGTAGCGGGTACCCAGCATGGTGTCCGCGCCGGGGCGATTCTCCACCACCACCGGCTGCCCGAGCTTTTCACCCATCTTCTGCGCCACCATGCGAGTTGCAATGTCGGCCAGCCCACCGGCCGCCGAGGGAACCACAATGCGGATCGGCCGCGATGGAAATTTCTCTTGAGCCTGGACTGTCGCTGCGGCGAAAAGGACTATCCCGGCTACGGCGTTTGCCACGAATCTCTTCAACTGAATGTCTCCCGGTTGATCATCACGTCCGACTCTTGGAGTCGAGCCCATATTGTTGTTGTGTGCCTTTCGCATTTTCGGAATCTTGGCCTTATTGTGGATCGAAAGTACTCGAACGCTCGAAGTCGGTACCCATCCAAGTTGACTGACTGCCTCTCAAGCCCCGACGAACTTGATGGCGCCCATCGATTCATACAACTGGGACATGGCGTCGATGTTGGCGGTGCCGCCAAGCTTGTACGCGCCCACCTCGTACAGGCTGCAGACCGTTCTCGCAATCAGCATCGGCGCACCGCATTCCATGCCCATCCGGCCAGCCAGTTTCAGGTCCTTGACCAGCAGATGGAGTTGAAAGTCAGCCGTCGCCTTGCCTTCCGACAGCGTCGGCAGGATCCGCTCCGTGGCGGCGCTCCATCCCCCACCCGTGTTAATCACCTTCGACACGTCCGAGAGCTTGAGCCCGTACTTGACCGCGATGGACGCCGCCTCGTAGGTGAGGAGGCAATTGGCGGTCGACAAGGCGTTGAGCACGAGCTTGGCTTCGTGCCCACTGCCAATCGGTCCGCAGTAAACGATGTTGGGGCTGACCGACTCCAGGATGGGCTTCACTGCCGCGCAGGTGTCGGCCGGACCGCCGCACATGATCGCGAGCGTGCCGGCCACGGCGCCGCGCGGGCCGCCGCCGACCGGGGCATCGGCCATTTGCACGCCGAGCTTCTGCAAATCAGCAGCGAGGCTGCGAGTTACGGATGGATCGCCTGTGGTCTGGTCCACAATGATCTTGCCCGGCGAGAGTCCTTCGGCCAGG
Organism: Cupriavidus basilensis; assembly: GCF_029335485.1. Classification (GTDB taxonomy): domain Bacteria; phylum Pseudomonadota; class Gammaproteobacteria; order Burkholderiales; family Burkholderiaceae; genus Cupriavidus; species Cupriavidus basilensis_E. Next base: position 37,175 of record NZ_JARJLM010000455.1, on the reverse strand, counting down.
CCGCCCTTGCCGAAGATGACTTCCTTCACGATAGCCGAGTTCGGCACGCAGATGAAGATCACATCGCACTCTTGGGCGAGCGATCGCAGGTCCGGGGCGGCGATCGAGCCTTCGGCCTCGAACGCACGGACGGTCTCGGGTCGCGCGTCGAAAATGCGGAGATCGCGCGAGGACATCATGCGGCGTGCGATCGCACCGCCCATGGCGCCGAGTCCCACGTAGCCGACCCGCAATGCTCTTGTGTCCATTGCAGTGGGGCCAGCAACGGATTGCGCGGCTGCCGGCTCCGAAGAGTCGACGAGGCGGGTGCCTGCCATCGATGCGATCAGTCCCAGAAGCTCGTCTATCTGCGCGTTCTCGCCGAGCGTGCTCACGCAGATCTGCAGTAGCCCGCGCGCGACGTTGGTGATCGTCGTGGGCACCCCGCATTCCATCGCCAATTGGATCGCCTGGTTCAGATCCTTGAGCATGAGTGCCACGGTGAACGTCGACGGAAGAAGGTTGCCATCGACCAAGCCCTGCAACGTGCTCATCGATGTGCGGCTGCGCGCGGGGCCCTTGTTGATCACGGCGGTGATGGCCGCGAGCGGCAGGCCCAGCTTTCTGCCCATGGCCACCACTTCGAGCGTCGCGAGCCGGCAGCTCATGCTCAGCATGTTGTTGACCAGCTTCATCGCCTGAGCATCGCCCACGCGGTTGCCGACAATGAACACGTTGGGACTGATTGCCTGGAACACCGGCAGCGCGATCTGGAGGCTGTCCTCCGCGCCGGAAGCCATGATTGCGATCGTGCCCGCAGCGGCTCCGACCGGCCCGCCAGAGACGGGCGCATCGATCATCCTGATGCCACGCCCAGCCAACTCAGTGGCGATCTCGCGGGTCTCTCCGGGCACGCCGCTGGTCTGGTCGATGATCAGCTTGCCGGCGGAAAGACCCTCGGCCAGACCCGCAGGGCCGAAGACGAGCTCGCGCGCGTCCGAAGTGCGCGGCAGGCACAGAAGCACGATGTCGCAGCGGCGGGCCAGCTCGGCGGCGGAAGGCGCCACGGCCGCACCCAGTTCTTCGAAGGCGGTGGCGGCGGCGCTGTTGACATCCCAGACGGTAAGTTTGTAGGTCCCCATGAGCCGGCGCGCAAGCGCCCCCCCCATGGCACCCAGGCCGATGTAACCGATATTCATGGATGCTCCCTCGCTCACTTGGCTTCGGCCTCGAACAGGTCGAGTGCCGCTTTGCCTGCGGCGAGCCCAGCGGGCCAGCCCGCGTAGAAGGTCACCTGCATGACCAGGCCACGCAGCTCATCAAGTGTGATGCCTGCTTCGACGCCACGGGCCATCCATGCCTTCATCTCTTCGACTTTGCCACCTGCGGCCAGTACGCCTAAGGTGACCAGAACGCGGTCACGGAACGCCATCTCTGGCTGTTTCCAGACATCGCCCAGCAGTACGTCCTTGCGGATGCGCGCGAGCTGCGGCACGTGCTCGTATATGCGGACGGAATCGCCAGTGGCTGTGTATGTCATCGAGTCTCTCCTGTGTAGGTTGTGGGAAAGTCCGAGGATCTACGCAAGACATATGCCAGTGCTTTCGCAGGCGAACGGGGAGGGCGCTGTGTCGCGGTCGACGACATATGTCCACGGCAGGGACGTTTATGCCGCGCAGAAATGCACGACGTTGGGCTGTATCGCGACCACTGCCGAAGCGAGGGGCTGGCATTACAGTTGCATTGCACCTCGCCCATTGCGGCCTCGGAGATACCGGGATGAAGGCGATGCTGCACGCGCAGACTGTGCGCGGTTGTGTTGGGGCTGTTCGGCGCATCTTCGGCTGCGGCATCCGAGCCATTCCCGACCAAACCCATGCGCATTGTGAACCCTGCGGTACCGGCCGGCGCTCTTGAGTTCACGACGGGGCTGGTAGCGCTGAAGATGAGGGAAAGAAGGCATGAGGTGATCGGCGACTCTGCCCAACTCTCGGGTTTCCCGCCGCGGCGAGCGCTTGAAACGACTACAACTTCGGGTCAAAAGTTGCTGACAGAGCTCTATAAATCGAAGAAGGCTGGCTCGAACGACCCGCCATCTAGCCGGATGTGTCATGGATCCTCGGAAGCTTTTGTATCTAGCCACAATAATTGAGCAAGGTAGCTTGGCGAAAGCGGCCAAGCACTTGTCGGTCTCACAACCAGCTCTTTCCAAATCGATGAATCGACTGGAGGGCGAGCTCGGGATCAAGTTGCTTCAGCGGGGGCCGACGGGCATAATTCCGACAGCGTCTGGAGAGCTTATATACTCACATGCTCGATTGATTAGAGAGGAAATGGATCTCGCTAAAGCACGGATCCATGGCGAGAAGGATCATGCTCGTGTCGTAACGATTGGTACACTTCCGAGTCTTTCGAGCAGCGTTATCCCGCTTGCTGTAGGTCGATGGAAGGAAAGACATCCCCGTGCATTGCTACGAGTAGTGGAGAAAGTTCAGGTGGAACTCCTCCTGGGGCTTCTTCGGTGCGAGTTTGATTTCATTGTTGGGCAAACGGAATTTTTCGATATTTTCTTGGACGGGATGAAACAACGGGTTCTATTTCGAGACCGCTTGTGCGTCTTTGCCCGCCCGAAACACAGTCTTTTCCTTTTAGAAAGTCTTTCGTGGGATGACCTCGTTCAGTTCCCTTGGGTGTGTCCCATGGTTGGCTGGTCACAGAGGACCATTCTCGAGAAGCTAGTGGCGTCTGAAGGTGTCGATCCTCCGCAGAAATTGGTTGAGTGTAGCTCCATCGACTTTACAAAATCGCTCGTTGCGACGAGTGACCACTTGGCGATGTTGCCTGCGCACGCCGTCACGGCGGAAGTAAGCGAAGGCAAGATAAGGCCCCTAGCGATAACTGTCTCGGCTCTGAAGCGTGATATAGCGGTGATATTCCGCGAGGGTGCACCTCTGGACAGCGTGAGCCGCGAGTTGATCGCGCACATCGAAGATATAGGTGTCACTCTTTCCCGCGGGGGCTCGTGATTTCTCCCTTGAAAACGGTATTATTTGCTGAGTGGTGCAATTTAAGCGATACCTGAAAAAAACCAGTATCGCGCCCGAGCATCCTGTCGACGATGTCGCGATCTGGCCTCACAGGACAACGGGATGCCGTCGAACCGGCTCGCAGCAATCTCCAAGTACCAATGCTTTGTAGCCTACGAAGATGTGGGTCGAGAAGGCTTCGGAGGATACGGGCTGGCCGAGGAGTGCCGGGTGTCGTGGCTGCGAGCGTTCTCCGACTTGTTCTTTACCGGCGAGCGGTCTGCCAAGGTGCAGAAGATCACGATTGCCGAGAATGCCCTGGGCTCCGAACTGGCGGATCGGCGCCGCGGAAGGGCGTGTCTTCGGGACATCCGGAAGAACGACGTGACCGAAGAATGGAAGATAAACAGCGCCTGAGGTGGAGTGAATACCTGAAGTTCGAGGTCGATCGAGGCATCCCCACGATCCCCCTTAATGACGCTGAGAAGCTCAACGTGTTTGCCGAGGACATGCTGGAGACGTCGATCGCTGCGCTGTAGGTTTGCCGTACCGCCCCTGAGGTGCGGGCTATCGTGATGACGCATACTGTTCGCGCCTTTCCACGGGAGGCGATGCGGAGGGGTTCCCGGGCATGGCATCGCTGACGACGGGGCACATCAAAATGCGACTGCTGTGGCATGGTACCCATTCGATTCAGCATGTCCTCGGCGGGTTGGCCTGATGGCGTCGACGTCTGCTTCGTGCACAAGCTGTCCCACTAACGATGGCGCAGTTTCCTCCATTCCATTTATGATCTACGGCGCTAGTACTAGTCGGTGATCTTTATATTTTCTTCCTTGATGAGCTTGCTCCAGCGGCCAGCCTCGTTCTTCATGAACGCGGATACTGCTGGGGGATTCTGTATCTCCGTCGTAAAGCCGTATGCTCTTAGTCGCTCTTGAACGGAGGGGTCTATAACCGCCTTAGCGAAGCCATCACGCAGTCGTGAAACGATGTTGGGCGGCGTATCGACTGGGGCTAGAAGAGCAAACCACAATCTTGGACTAAACCCCGCAAAGCCCAGTTCCTTCATCGTAGGCACGTCAGGGAGGGCCGGAAGACGTTCGTCCGACGTCACTCCGAGCAGCCGAAGCTTGCCTGACTTTGCAAATGGCAGTGCCTCAGCTGTCGAAGGAAAAAAAAGCTGGATCTGGTTTCCCAGCAGGCCTTGGATCGCGTCGCTATTCCCGCGATATGGAATGTGGTTACCTGTCCCGTGCAGTTCTTTGATGAGCCGGACGGCTGAGAGATGGGCCAGACTCCCAGTACCTCCGGATCCGTAGGTTATCCCATCCTTCGATTTCGCTGCGGCACCAAGATCGGCGAAGGAGTTGAGCTTCGACGCGACCGGCACAGCCAGCGCCATCGGCAATGAGCCGACGCCGATGATCGGTGCGAAGTCATGTTCCAATTTATAGGGCAGATTTTCTCGCAATACAGACACGACGACACCCGACGCCGTCAAGCTCAGAATGGTGCAGCCATCCGGCTTTGACTTGGCGACGAAGTCCGTACCAATCACAGTAGTGGCGCCGGAACGGTTTTCGACAACGACCGGTTGGCCCAACTCGGCACTCGCTTTCTCTGCCACTACGCGGCTGATGAGATCGCCGACGCCGCCTGCCGGATTAGGAACAATCATCTTGATAAACCGCGCAGGACACGGCCCGGAGGCGATCGCTATACTGGTGCCGCCAAAATTTGCCGCAGTCAGCAGTGTTAGAGCACAAACTGCTCTATTGATTGGGGTCACGTCTTCTCCTGGTTCTTTATAAGGAATAGTTGGTTAATGGCGCTTGCCTCGACTCCTTCCGCGCACCTTACTTCCGGCTATTCCCGATAGCGGAAGTGAAAGCAGTCTTTACACGAGTTCTGGCGGCATAGCCGTCGTCCCATGCACTGCCTGGCGCGCTCTGCGCACGCGGGAGCTGGGTCATCCCCTGCGTTTCACTCTCACTACAAAAGCTGAAAACTACTATGGAATGATCCGCCCATTCATGCGCATCGGTACATTCGTCCTTGGTGGGTTTCACTCATCGAGTTTTCCCTTAACTTCACAGGAAGAGTCTCCAGGTTCCATACTCAAGCCCAGACAACTAGAGCCACGCTGCCTGTACACCAGACACCGCGTGGCAAATAGGCAGGTCGCCGCCATGATGCTCCTGGGAGTACAGGCGTCCCAAAGTGCATCAATGAAGTTTGCGTTCTTTGTAGAAGCGTCGCCATTGTTGCAACCGGCGTGGGGATGCCGAAGATGAGATCCCGGGCATTGGCCTGTTGCCGGAGTTTCGCCATTTACCCAGCATCTCAGTTCGAGATGGCCCGATCTGATCTCGTCGGCCGTCGTGATACAGGAAACTATGGGACGGGACGTGTCAAATGCTCCCGCAGGAATCGCTGCTAGTGGGTTGCACTGCGATCGCATGCGGTCACGTCGTTGTCGATGGTGTAACCCCATATGTGATGGCAGGCACGCTCGGGTGCGATGTTGCGCCCCGACTTGCTTCTGATCAGAGCGAGTAGCTTCTTCAATGACTGATGGCGGACGAACCAGGCGCCTGCTGATAAGCAGAGAGGACTAGAACTGAGGCATGACAATGCGATAGAATTCGGCCTGTGCTACCGCTTTAAGCGGAATTGGTCCCTCGTTGGCAAGGAACTCGAAGGCGGAATGGGGCCCGTACTCGCGACCGTTGAGTGACACCGTTCCTCTGCACACAAACAAGAGTTCGATCGACGACTGTTCTCCTGCAGGAAACGTCGCGTCCGCGTCAACGCGGGTGAATCCGACCTGCATTCTCCGCTCTGTAAAGGTGCCGAGCCACTTCGTGGATACCCCGGGGGTGGCTTCCGGGATCCATTCATAGCTGGATGGATCCATTAAGATCGGGTCATCGTATCTCGGCTGCGTAAAGCTCAACTTCCGTCCCGTTGCCTCTTCGAAGCAAGCCTCAGATCCGTCTTGGTTGTGGCGTTTGCCTTGCTCGTCGACATAAGTAAAGACGCCATTCTTGAATTCGCCCTTCTTCTTGAGAACTTCGTTTGCTGCTTCTCTGCGCTCCACACTTAGGTAGCCGCTTCCACTGGCGCCGCCGAACTGGCATGTCACCATCTCCAGCCCCTCAGGCCTCTCTTGGGGGCCATAGCGAACACTTTCAGGGAAGTAGCCGACCCAACCTTCTGGCATTGTCTTCCCGGTAGCGTAGGGGTATGTTCCTTGGATTACATATCGCAACTGATCGAAGTTGTGTCTATGACGGGGGGTAGACCAACCACCGGAACCGGCACGCCCCACAAACAGCGCGTAATTATTCGGCGAGTCGTCCTGCCCCGCCAGCAAGAACTTCAGCTGTAGAACACCCTCGCGCATACTCCCAACCGCACCAAACCCAGCAGACGATGATTCAGACACTCGCATGTGACCCTCCTTAGGCCGCTATCGATGGCTCTAGCTCACCGCAATATAAAACTGCTGGGAAAAGAGCGCCAGCTTTTGAGTCCACGGGGCATAACCTGAGGTTATTGGCGTCGCATCCATGTTCAGCATCGTTCATTGACGTCACTACTTGGACAATGGAAACTCTTTCATCAAGCCTTCGCAGGCGCTGGCTTGCGCCCACGATGACGTCGCGGGATGGTTGCTGCTGCAATCACTATCATTTCTCGGCTAGTCTCCATAGGATGGCGATGAAACACGCCTAGCAGGCTGTGCGGCGCGCGCTGTTGACTTCGATACTGGCCGAGTCCACCACTAGGTTGGCAATGCCTTGATCGGTCAGCCAGCGTGCAGCCAGAAGCGGTCGCGACCGGCCACGTAGCAGTTAGGCGCCGGCGCTTACCCGGCCTGGTCACATCGTGCTTTGATCTACGAGATCGCTGTTAGCATTGACGGCGTATCGCCTGCCGTGGCCGGGCATTGGCTCGGCGTGCCCACGCCATCGCTCGGCGACAACTTACAGCTCTTCTCGTCCAATTCAAAGGCCAAATATAGCCGGTTGATCGCTACTGCATGCTGTCCTCGAAGGGCTGTTTCAGGCGCATTCATTTGCACTTTCAAAAAACGAGTGTCCGAATCCTCGTTTTACTCCAGGGGGCTTACTTGGGCGGCCCCCACCTAGTAGCTAGGCAATTGCGACAAAAGCTCAGGTTGGTCCTCGAAAAGCCAGTCAAACCTTTGACGATAGGATTCCTCAAATGCTGTGATCGCAGCCTCGTGCTGCAAGGTGATGCCAATATCGTCCAAGCCTTCAAGCAGGTAGCGCTTACGGAAGGGGTCAATATCGAACGTGTAGATGGCGCCGTCAGGCCCGGTCACCGTCTGATTGAGCAGATCGATGCGCAGGCTCGCTCCCGGTCGCCTATGCAGCTGCTCACGCAATTTGGTGCAGACGTCGACATCAAGGGACACGGGAAGTAGTCCGCAATTGAGTGAGTTAATGTAGAAGATGTCGCCAAAGTCTGCGGCGACCACGCAGCGGATGCCGTAGTCAAGCAGTCCCCAGGGAGCCTGCTCACGACTCGAACCACAGCCGAAGTTGCGCTCCCCCACCAAAATGCGCGCGCCACGAAAGAGTGACTGGTTTAGCACGAAATTCGGGTTCTCGCTACCGTCGTCGCGAAAGCGCAGATCACGGAACAAATAGTCTTGGTAGCCTTTCTTGCGCGGCTGCCGCGTGAAGCGCGCCGGCATGATCTGATCGGTATCAACGTTGGACTGATCGAAGGGAGCGGCTAGAGCCTCGAAGATGACAAAAGGTTCCATTTCAATTCCCAAATGTACGCACGTCCGTGATGCGTCCGGTTAGTGCGGCAGCTGCAGCCATTTCTGGACTGACAAGATGCGTGCGGCTTCCAACGCCCTGACGCCCGACGAAGTTCCGGTTGGATGTCGAAGCGCAACGCTTGCCCCTGCCAACCAAATCGCCGTTCATGCCAACGCACATGGAGCACCCGGATTCCCCCCAAGTGAACCCCGCGTCCCGGAAAATGCGGTCCAACCCCTCGGCCTCCGCCGCAAGCTTCACTTGCGTTGATCCTGCTACGACAAGTGCAGGGACCACGGCACGTCCGCCCTTCGCGATTCTGGAGGCAGCGCGCAGGTCCTCGATGCGCGCATTGGCGCATGACCCGATGAATACATGATCGACTTGAATATCGGTGATCGCCATGCCTGGCACAAGACCCATGTACTCCAACGTGCGCAGCATATATGCACGGCGCTCGGGATCTGACTCCGCGGCCGGATCGGGCACTCTGGCGTCCGCTGGCAGCGCATCTTCGGGACTGTTGCCCCAGGTCACCATTGGCGCCATCGTGCTTGCGTCGAGTGAGACTTCCTTGTCAAATATCGCGTCGGCGTCCGAAGGCAGCGTGCGCCAGTAAGCGAGCGCCTTATCCCATCGCGCTTCTCTGGGGGCGTACGGCCGCCCGTGCAGATAGGTGAAGGTAGTTTCGTCGGGCGCGACCATGCCGGCGCGGGCTCCGGCTTCGATGGACATATTGCATACCGTTAGGCGCTCTTCGATAGACATCGCGCGTACGGTGGAGCCGGTGTATTCGATGACATGCCCCGTGGCGCCGCTGGTGCCGATTCTAGCGATGATCGTCAATATCACGTCTTTGGCAGTAACGCCATACGGCAGGCGGCCATCGACGTTGATGCGCATCGTCTTCGCGCGCCGCTGCCAAGTCGTCTGGGTCGCGAGTACGTGCAGAATATCGCTTGAGCCTAGGCCGAATGCTAGCGCACCTAAGGCACCATGCGTGGATGTATGGGAATCGCCGCAGACAAGCAGCATGCCGGGTTGGCTGAGGCCTTGCTCCGGTCCGACGACGTGCACGATCCCCTGGCGCGGATCGGAAAGCCCGAAGTGCACAATGCCGAATTTTCGGGTGTTTTCCGACAGTGCCTCGATCACTCGTCGGTACTCGGGAGTGCGGATCGCTGTAACGTCGCGAGTGTGAGAAGGGGCTGCATGGTCGGGCATGGCGAACACTTGGTGCGGGCGGCGCACACCCAAGCCGCGGTCCTGAAGAAACTCGAATGCATGGCAGGAGCCGTCTTGGGCCAGGTGGCGACCAACATGCAACAGCGTTTGACCGTCCTCGCGCCGAAGAATCGTATGGGCGTCCCAAATCTTCTCGTACAGGGTCTTGCTCATGTAGTACTCGTTGCAGACCGCCGCATTGTCTCGGCGGCGTCAATTGTGGTATGACACCCGAACCTGATTACGGTACAGAATCCCTTTGACCTTCGACTCAAGAAGGGTGGTCGCGCTTGGGCTCAGCCATTCCGACGGATGAAGCCTTTAACGGCCAGAAAAGAGCTTGATGTACTGCCGGGCTGGCTCGCCGGAGGTTCGGGAATTTCGAGTAAATGCCATTCACTCTCAGGATCGCGACCGCCGGGGTGAAATCGAAAGACCGGCCAATGCGAGATCAAGCCACGCCTTCGATGATGCGTACGTCGCGATCGGCTGTATTGCCAAGGGCGCTCAAGGCTTCCTGGTAAGCGGGGCTGTCATGCGCAGCGATCGCTTGTTCGACGTTATCGAATTCCACAAGTACGGTGCGCTCTTTGATCCCTGCCTCGTACACCATTGAAGGCACTGCACGTGCCAAAATACGGCCTCCTGCCGCCTGAAGCGCGGTCGCAGCAAGCTTGCCGTATTCTGCCAACGCGGCAGGGTCGTTGATAGCGCGATAAGCGGTAAGCAGATAAGCTTTGGCCATGGTTTAGCTCCTTCTAGGTTGGTGGAAGATTATAATAACTAAAAATATTTGAGATGAACGAGTGTTGGATTATATATATTTAAAATGGTGGGATAATTCAGTGATCGCGCATTTGTTTTGCTTTTGTCGCAGCGGCACTGAGGAGGAACGATAGGTCGGAACCGGTGGAAAAGTAACGCGCACCTAGGTCGACCAGTTCGGCAGCAAACTTCGGATGCGCACTGAGCCCTCCGATTCCCAATTGCTTTCCATGCCGTTGGCACGCCTCGATGCTTCGTGAGTAGGCATTGCGAATCAACTCGTGGTCCAATTGTCCCGGGATGTTAAGCGAGGAGCAGAGATCATTTGTTCCTATAAACAGCATGTCGACGCCGTCCACGGCAATTATCTCATCGACCTTTGCAAGCGCTTCAGCTGATTCAATCATGACGATCACCATCGTAGCTTCATTGAGCGCTTCAAAGATTTCAGCGGTCGGGAACGTCCGAAATCGAAGGTGCGGAAGCGAGCCAGTGAATGACCGGGCGCCTAACGGAGGGAATTTTGCAGCCCGTACGATTTGAGCGGCATCCTGCGATGATTGAATGTGCGGTGCGATCACGCCAAGAGCACCGCCATCTAACACCCGTGCAATATACTCCGGTGCAGTGCTCGCGATGCGCACGAACGGCGTAATTCCCACAGCGAGACCAGCCATGCAAATCTGTCCGGTTGTGTCGAGGGATAAGCTGCTGTGTTCCAGATCGATGTAGATGGAATCAAAACCGGCGGTGCGGGCTATTTCAGCTATCTCTATGGTCCGAACCAAACGGACGGTCATTGACACCACCAATTTGTTGCGAGCCAGCTTCTCTTTGACGCCGTTGCGTACCAGCTCGCGTGCGGACTCTTTCATTCACTCTCCTCGGGAAACGCCTGGGCTGCCGGTCGGACTACTAAGAAAGCTGCCAGCAACTCATGGTGCAAAATGAAATTTGACATGAGCGAGTATTGGCGGCTGGCGTTAGGACCTATCTCGCAGGATGATTCTTTCATCCAGCAAGACGTCGAGTCAAGGAACTACCGTACGCAGCGACACGTCGCCGATAACCCCGAGTTATACCCCATGGACTGCAAGGCTGGCGCCGATCCCCTTGGGGCCCTAGAATTCGTCAAGATAGCAAGACGGGTAAGCTAAGGGAGTCGTATGTGCGCGTCAGAGGCGTCATCTGCTGGTTGCTCTTCCACCGACAGAGACATGTGTGCCGTTGCCGCTAGCAATAGAAGAGCGCCGTTCTTTGGGAGAGAATAGGCGCCGATCGAACTCATATTTTCCCGCTATGGGAAGTGCTTCTCAGCGGGAGGGAGTACGGGCCTCATTCGGACGTCGAGCACGTTGCACAAGTGGGACCGCTCCCGTAAAAAGAGTTCGAGGAGCGCGATCTTCTCGGTCACATTCTCTCATGACTTTCATTATCGCAAATCATCGGCGGGCTTGCTTGCCATTATTAAGAATAGGAAAACCAATGAAGTTCGCATGCTTCGTAGTAGGTTCTCGCCATCGAATCGGCATCGTCGATATCGATGCATCTTCCATTCGCGCTCTCGATCCGTCCCTACATGACATGATCGAACTGATCGAAAAATACGACGAATTCGATGTGCTGCAGCACCTCGAAGGTCCGGCGATTCCGTTGGAGCAGGTCAAGCTTGTTGCCCCGATAAATCCGCGGCGCAATATCTTCTGTGTTGGCAAAAATTACCGCGCACATGCCAAGGAATTTTCCGGAAGTGGCTATGAGGCCGGCGCTGTGAAAGGTGCGGAAATCGATGAATTCCCTGCCGTATTTACCAAGCCACCCAGTACCGTCGTGGGCAATGGGGATACCGTCGATCTCCACGCGCACATTACCTCCGCAGTCGACTACGAAGCGGAGCTCGCGCTGATCATAGGGAAGACCGGGCGCGACATCGCTCCTGATGACGCCTACGACCACATCTGGGGCTATACTCTCGTCAACGATGTGACGGCCCGAGATCGCCAGCGCGACCACAAGCAGTGGTTTTTGGGGAAAGCGCTGGACACATTCTGTCCGATGGGTCCTTGGATAGCGACGGCGGACGAGCTCCAAGCGGACAACCTTGAACTGCAGTGTTGGGTAAACGGCGAACTTCGGCAACAAGCCAATACCCGCGATCTCATTTTCGATATTCCCACTCTGGTCGCGACGATCTCGGCGGGGCTGACGTTGCAACCGGGAGATGTGATAGCCACCGGCACGCCGGCCGGGGTCGGGATTGGTTTTAATCCGCCTCGCTTTCTCAAACCGGGGGACGAGGTCTCGTTGTCGATCGCAGGGATAGGGACGCTCTCCAACCGCTTTGAGTGATCGTCGAATCACGGTGGCATGGCAAGCAGAACGTGATTGCGTTGGGAGCAGGTACAGATCAAGGTGGTGGGTTTCGCAACACCGCATTCCAACGCGCAGTGAGGGGGTCTCGCGAGGATGGCGGAGAACTGCCATGGGCTGGTAGTGCACGGCGCCTAGCCGTACTATCCGAAGGGACTGAAATCGTCTGGACAATGCTGGCACACGGCCTGGTATTCCGCTCTGACTGCTCTGCCGAGAAGTTAGAGCAGCTTGAAGAACCAAACAGGTAAGACCGGGATGGCATCGATCCGATTAGAGCCATGAACAACAAGCTCGGCAACCGTCAGCGCATTCCATAGTGGTCAGAGACAATTGCCGCGATCGAAGGCCGGATGTAAGTTCGCAATCTTTATCCAGCTTGAATCACGCGTCTTCTACTTGGCAAAAACGGCGGTGTCCATCTAAGCCTCTTTGGCCACAGCTTCGATTCACAGTCCGAGTCCGCGTCGGGCGGACTCGGACTGTGACGGCTGGTGCCTTCAGTCCACCTTCGCGCCGGAAGCCTTGATGATGGGGGACCATCGCGTGACTTCCGATCGGATGAAGGCGCCGAACTCCTCGGACGAGGTGGTGGAGGGCGTACCGCCATTCTCCCTGACTTTTTGCGAGACCTCCGGCGAGTTGATTGCCGCCACGCTGGCCTTGTTGAGCTTCTGCACCAGTTCCGGTGCCATGCCCGGCGGTGCGATCACGCCATACCAGGCTGTCGCCTCGAAGCCGGGGTAACCCTTCTCTGCGATCGTCGGCACATTCGGTAGCGCGGGACTGCGCTGGGCCGAGGTCACGGCGAGCGGCACGACCTTGCCGGCGCGGATCTGCTGCAGGCCGGTGGCGAGGCTGGCGAAGGTAATCGGGACCTGGTTGCCCAGCACATCGACCATGGCCGGGCCTTCACCCTTGTAGGGCACGTGGCTGATCTTGACCTGCGCGGCGGACCTGAGCATCTCGACGCTCAGGTGCTGGGTGGTCCCGTTGCCGCCGGACGAGATGCTGTACTTGTCCGGGTTGGCCTTGAAAAGGCGGATCAGCGCGTCCAGGTCCCTGATCCCGAGGGCGGGGTTCACTACCAGTACGCTTGGCACGAAGGCGAAACGGGTGATGGGGGTCAGGTCCTTGCGCGGGTCGTAGGGAAGCTTGCCGAACAGCGATACATTGACCGCCAATGGCCCATTGGTAGCGAAGCCTAACGTATAGCCATCGGGCGGCGCCTTGGCGACAAGGTCGACGCCGAGGTTGCCGGCCGCGCCGGGCTTATTGTCGACCACGACTGTCTGCTTCAACTGCTCGGACAGCGCTTTCGCGTAGAGACGCGACAGGTAGTCGGTCGGGCCGCCTGCCGCGAACGGGACCAGCAGCCGGATGGGTCTAGAGGGATAGTTTTCCGCTGAAGCGCTGCTAGCGCCGAGACCGAGTACCGTGATGGCGGCATACAGGGTTCCGATGGTCTTTGCTTTCATTTTCCGATTCCGTCATGAGCGCGACCGGTGCACCGCAACCTGGGGCGACCGGCGCTAATAAGTGTCTGCCTGCCATCGCGTCTGCCAGCTTCATGGCGTCTGGCGCATGCAGGCCGTTTGCGTGAAAAGGGGTGGGTTGCCAATCCCGGCGCGGGTCGCTCGACAGTACGAGCGATCGCGCGTCAGCGTCTGCCTGCGCCACGACAGGCACGGGGAACGGGGAACGGGCGGCCAGCGGCCGCGCGGCGATCGTCTTCGCTACGACGGAAGTCAACACATCATTTCGCTCCCCCTGTTACTTGCGCGTGACAATCTGGCCCCGGTGGCACAGAGCGCGCCATTGCCCCGCAGTCGGTAGCTTCCGTTTTGTATTGGATGCGGCGATCGGATCGGCGGCGGCAGGCCCGACACGGTCCAGCCGGACCGCGGATCCGGGACTTCCGTTCTCAGATGGTCGCGCCGCTGGCGACCAGTGCTGCGATGTCGTGGTCGGCCAGGCCCGCCTGCTGCAGGATTTCGCGGCTGTGCTCGCCGAGCCCCGGCGCGAGGCGCCTCACCTGGGCCGGACTACGGCTGAACGTCACCGGTGGCTTGACCTGCGTGATGCGACCCAGGTTCGGGTGCTCCGCCTCGAAGAAGGTGCCGGCGGCACGCAGGTGCGGATCGCTGAACAGGTCCTCAAGCCGGTTGACGGGAGCCGCCGGAATGCTCAGTTCCCGGCACTGCTCCAGCCAGAACTTGCTGCTCTGCCCCGCGATGAGCTCGGCCAGCACGGCATACAGTGTTTCGTAGTTCTCGCTGCGGCGTGTAGGCGTCGCATAGCGCGGATCGTCGGCGAGGTCGGGGCGCGTTGCGAGCCGGAAGAAGTCCTGCCAGTTGCGATCGGTATAGGGCAGCATGCAGATGTAGCCATCGAGCGTCCGGTGCGGCTTGCGCAACTGGCTCATCACCCTCGGGTAACCCGCTTGCCCATGGTCCCGGTCGAAGGTCCGTTCCCATAGGTGTTCGACCATCATGAACGACACCATCGACTCGAACATCGGAACCTCGAGGCATTGGCCCTCGCCGGTTCGAGCGCGGTGTAGCAGCGCCGCCAGCACGCTGTAGGCGATCGTCAGCCCGCAGACCTTGTCGCCGACGATGGTCGGCGTGAAGCGCGGCTCGCCCGCCAGGTGGCCGTTCAACGCCGCGAGCCCGCAAACGCCCTGGATCATGTCGTCATACGCGGGATCGAGTGCATAAGGGCCGGACTTGCCGTAGCCGTAGGCGCCGCAGTAGACGATATCTTCACGCGCCGCCCTGACATCGTCATATGTCAGGCCCAACCGTCCGATTGCATCCGGCCGCATCGAATGCACGAACACGTCGGCGCCCGCGGCCAGACGCAGCAGTGCGTCGCGCGCCATCGGTTGCCGCAGATCCAGCACCACGCTGCGCTTGTTGCGGTTCACGGCAACGTGGATCGGTCCCATCGCGGGCCGCTCTGATGCGCCCATATGCCGCATGATGTCGCCGTCTGGACTCTCGACCTTGATCACGTCGGCGCCAAGGTCGCCAAAGATCTGCGTGGCGAACGGACCCATCACGACCGATGTCAGGTCCAGTACAGTGAAGCCGGTCAGGGGGCCGGGCATGTGCGTCTCCTTGATTGTTGGCATATCGTGCAGCTATGACTGGAACTAACAATGCAATCCGCATGCCAGTCGACGAGGCTTACGATGCGCCGCATCGTGGCAGTGACTGCTGGCTCTTTGTGACCGCGAGTGTGTGGTGAACAGACACTGTGACTTCGTGCCGCACATGGTCGCGATGATCGCGCACGCCACAGCGTGGGCAGCCTCGCACTGGCGCCGCGGCCTTGCCGCGCTTCGCGCCATCCCGTTCTTCGTCCCCGGTACTAGCCGGTTCCCCGGGCAAGGAAGTGTATTTCGCGCTGCCGCTTCACCGGAGCGAGGACTCTTCCTCGGCAGGTGATGGTGGAAGTGGCACAGGCTTTGCATCGCGACCGATACACCAAAATTGGATCTGGTGATCGTGTTGCCGGCGAGGCGTTGCGAATGCCGATCCACCATCCATCGAAGGAGACAAACCGATGAGAATGCAAGTCCTGAACCTCTTGTGTGCATCCGTGCTGGCCGTGCTCGCGCAGGGCATTACCGCGACGGTGACGCAGGCGGCCGAGCCGTTTCCCAGCAAGCCGGTCCGCATCATCGTGCCGGCGGCCGCCGGCGGATCTCTGGATATCATCGCGCGGCTGGTCGCGCAGAAGATGGGCGAGAAGCTTGGCCAGACGGTCATCGTAGAGAACCGTGCCGGCGGGGATACCCTCGTCGCGACCCGCTACGTCAAGGACACCCCTGCGGACGGCTACACGCTGCTGGCGCAGGCGAACGGGTTCACTATCCTGCCGTCGCTGAAGCAGGATGCGGGCTACGATCCGCTCAAGGACTTCACGGCGATTGGCCTGATGGCCCGCTCCCCGATGATCATGCTGGTGAGCGCTAACGACCCGAGCCGCAATGTCAAGGAGTTCATCGTGCGGGCCAAATCGGACAAGCTGTCGTTTGCCTCCGGTGGCGTCGGCGGTCCTCCGCATATGGCCGCAGCCATGTTCCTGCGAATGCAGGGGCTGGAACTGACGAATGTCCCATACAAGGGCAACAGCCTCGCGCTGCCGGATGTCGTGGCCGGGCGTGTGACGACCATCTTCGACGGCTACACCAGTTGTGTCGCCTACCTCAAGTCGGGAAAACTGCGGCCGCTGGCCGTAACCTCCGCCACCCGCAACGGTCCGTTGCCTGATGTCCCGACCTTCAAGGAACAAGGCATCGACTACGAGTACACGCTGTGGATGGGGCTGCTCGCGCGCGCGGGCACGCCAAAGGAGATCGTCGGACGCCTGTCCGAATCCTTGCAGTACGCGACCAGCAGCAAGGACCTGATCGACCGGTTGGTCAGCGAAGGCGCCGACCCATCGTTCGTCACGCCGGAGGCGTTCAACAAATACCTCGCGGCCGAGGTGCCGCAGATGGAGAAGCTGGTGATGGAGTTGAAGCTGCCCAGACAGTGACCGACGCGGCGTGAAGTGCAGCTATCCGCGTCGCCTTGTACCCCGGGCCCTACCCGGTGCGGCCAACGATTCCGGACTGCGTTGCACAGAGCGAAGACACCGGTGCCGCCCTGGTGTCGCCGCCGCGGACGTCCGATCCCACCTGGCGGCACGATTTGGGGGCCGTGCGCCGTGGCACGCGAGTTGCAAAATCATCGACATACCGGACGGCCGGGGCCTACCACCATGGAACTTCGACATCTCCGTTACTTCATGGCAGCCGCCGAGGAAGAGCATTTCGGTCGTGCCTCCGATCGTCTGAGCGTCACGAGGCCGGCCGTCTCGCAAATCATCGCCGACCTGGAAAACGAGCTCGGTACCCCACTATTCGAACGGCTCGCGTGCCGGGTCCGCCTGACAGCGGTCGGCAGCGCGCTGCTGCCACGCGTGCAGGAAGTCATGAACGATCTCAATGACGCCATCGCCACCGCCCGGCGCGTCGACGAAGGGCAGGGTGCCGATTCTCGCCATTGAGGCGGACTGGATCGATTCGGTCGCGCTGGACCGCGCCATCGTGCCGCCCGTTGGAGGCACGCCGCTTACCTGGGCAGGGCGAAAGCCACGATGTATTCGCCGCAGACCGCCGTGGAACGATTGCCGCCCGCGCTGATCACCGCGAACTAGTGGCCGCTGCGTGGCGAAAGATAGGTCATCGGCGTGGTCTCGCCACTGACCGGCAGGCGTCCTTTCCACAGCTTGCGACCGTTGCGGCCATCGAACGCGCGCAGGTAGTAGTCCTGCGTGCCCGCCATGAAGGCTAGTCCCGAGGCGGCCGTCACCGGACCGCCGATGGTTGGGAAGCCACAGTCCGACGCGTGTTCGACGAGAGAGGCGCCGTCATCGCCGCGGATGTGCGCAAGACGGGCGTGGACAGGATCGTGACCGGGTCCGGAGATAGCGAGCGCACCTAGGCCGTCGGCGTAGACGTGTCGGACCGAGAGCAGGTGGCCGCGTTGATATTCGACGCGGCCGGCCGGTTCGAAGACCTGCATGGGCTGGGCAACTACGCTGGCGGATCCGCGGCGTCGGCAGTGTGCTTGACTTCGCCCCGGAGGCCCGGTGCAAGGTGGTGGCAGATAGCCTCGGCGGTACATTCAATCTGTGCCAGGCTTTGACCCGCGCCACAAAGGAAGCGGGCACGCCCGGCGCCTCAATCGTTAACCTGGCATGCGCGGCCGGGATCTACGGGCGTGCCCAACCGCCTCGGCTACGTCGAAGTATGGAGTGGTGGGGATCACGCAGACCATGGCGCCCGAACTCGGCCCGTTCGGCATCAGCGCCAACGCGCTGGCACTGGTCAGAGTGGAAGCGGTCCGCCGAGGTTGATGTAGACGCTCTTCTGATGGAGGAACGCATCGACATGGCTGGGTCCGCCGTTGGCGCCATAGCCGTTTATGCCCACGGCGTTATCGAGCAGCCCATGGCAGTTGACCCACATGCAGCCTGCCTGGATAGCATGGGCCATCTTCATGGCAGTGGTCACGTCGCGCGTCCACACTGCGCCGCCATGTCCGCACCCGATAGCGTTCGTCATGCGCAGCGCATCGTCGGCGTCATCGAAGGGCAACACCATGATGACCGGGCCGGAGATTTCCGCGCGCGCGATGGTCATGGCGGGGGTCACATTCGAAAGCACGGTTGGCTGCACGAAGTATCCGTTGGCGAGCTCGCCGTGAAGGCGCCCACCACCGGTGGCGAGCGTCGCGCCTTCCAGCACGGCGCTCTGCACGTATTCCGTCACGTGGTCGAGCTGTTGCTGCGAGATCACAGGTCCCATCTGGACGTCGGGATCCAGGCCATTGCCGACGCGTACGGTTTTCGAGAGCGCGGTCAGCCGCTCGACGAACTCGTGGTAGATGCTGCGTTGGACAAACACCCTGGTTCCGGCGGTGCAGGTCCGGCCGCTGTTGTTGAAAACAGCCATTGCCGCGCCCGGCACGGCCGCATCAAGATCCGCGTCGGCGAAGACGATATTGGGAGACTTGCCGCCCGGCCCAACCTGCTTGGCCTTCATTTTGCCGGCTGACGCTTCGACGATGCGGCGACCGGTGCCGACCGAGCCGGAAAACATAATGCGATCGACATCCGGATGCGCCGCCAGCGCCGCGCCGGCGACCGGTCCATAGCCGGTCACGACATTGACCACCCCGTCGGGGACACCGGCTTCCAACAGCAGGTTGGCCATGTAGAGCACCGACAGGGAGGCGTACTCGCACGGCTTCAGCACCACCGTACAGCCGGTCGCTAGGGCGCCCCCGACCAGATGCCACTGGCCGACCAGCGGGCTGTTCCAGGTCAGGATGCCGCCGACCACCCCGATCGGCGCCTTGACGGTCATGGTCATCACCGAGCCGGGCAGATTGTTGGGCAGAGTCTCTCCGGCCACGTTGACAGTCTGCGTGGCAAAGTACGCGATGGTCTGCAGAACGAAGTTCTTCAGATTGCGCGCCCGAGTGATAGGCGATCCCACATCGAGCGTTTCCAGCCTCGCCATCTCGTCGAAACGCGCCTCCACCAGATCGTGCACCCTCATGAGCAGAGCCAGGCGCTGGTAAGGCGTCCATGTCGACCATGGCCCCTCGAAAGCGGCGCGTGCCGCCCGGACGGCCTTGTCGACGTCGGTTGCGTCGCCTTCGGCCAAGTGAGCCAGTACCTGCCCCGTGGCGGGATTTAGTGTCTCGAACACCTTGCCCGAGGCGGATGGCACCACATAGCCATCGATGGCGTGACCAAGCTTCGAGCTCAGGAAGGGATGCGCTGCGGCATCCGGTTCAGCATGCAGATTCATTGCCGTATCTTTCGATTGGTGGAGAGGTAGTCCGTGGGTGAGCCGATGATCCGATGCCTGGTGCTGTCGAGCGATCTGATACTACCCACCCGCGCAAAGGCGAAGCCAGCCCGGCGCCGGCGATGTGGTGCGCCGGGTGGTCGCGGCGGTGGTAGGAAGGAGGCAACGGGAATTCGAGGTAGTGCGACGGCGCCGGCCTACTTCCGAGCCGCGCTGCTGACGCGCTATTCCTTCTTGACGCCTAGAGTCGTCGCGAGCTGGGCCATGTCATCCAGATCTCGCCTGAGCGCCTTGTTGAACTCCTCGGGTGTGGTCGCAATCGGCTCGATGCCGTCCGCTTCAAAGCGCTGGCGCATCTCCTTGGTGGAGGTGGCGCTTTGCAGTGCGTCGGCCAGCCGCTGCACGACGGCCTTCGGTGTGCCGGCGGGTGCCAGCAGCGCGAGGTAAAAGTATGAGGTGAAGTCGGGTAGTCCCTGCTCGGCGACGGTCGGGATGTCCGGATAAGCCGCCAGCCGCTTGTGCGAGGTGACGCCAAGCGCCCTCAGCTGCCCGCCCTTAACCATAGTGGCGGTGTTTCCCACGCCGTCGAACAACATAGTGACGCGACCGCTTATCAGGTCCGGATACACTGCCGAATTGCCCTTGTAAGGAATGTGAAGCATTTTTACCCCGGCCCGGTGCAGGAAGGATTGCGCCGCCAGGTAAGGCGTCGTACCGAAGCCTGCCGAGGCGAACGTCATCGTCGCGGGATTGCTCTTGCCGCGCGCGATGAAATCAGCAATCGATTTGTCGGACTGGTTCGCGCCAACCAGTACGAACCATGGCGATCGGCCTATTTGGCCGATGCCGGTGAAATCCTTCAGCAGGTCATAGCCGGGGTCCAGCTTGACCGCGGGCAAGGCCGTGATGGTGTTGGTGGCGGCCAGCAGCGTGTAGCCGTCTGCCGGCGCGCTGCGTACGAAGCGCGTGCCAACCAGAGTTCCGCCGCCCGCGCGATTCTCTACCACCACCGGTTGGCCGAGCTTCTCGCTCATCTTCTGAGCCGCGAGACGCGTCACGACATCCAGCAGGCCGCCGGGGGCAGACGGCACCACCACCCTTATGGGCCTATTCGGAAAGACGTCGGCCGCGCGGGCCGGGACGGTGAAGATGAAAGAGGTGGCAAGCATGGGAGCTAGTGCGAGCCTCATCACTGCGAATTTCATTTTTGGTGTCTCCTGATTGTTTCCAAGGTCCCACGATCCCGATCCAGCGACCGGCGTTCTTGAAAGTCGCTGCAGCGCACCTTTGGGTTCTCAGGCATCGGCGCTTCGGTATCTGCTTCGGCAACCAGCGGAACTTGGTGCAGTTGCTGGGTGGTCTCAACCTGCAATTGCCATACCACCCCCGGGTTATCGATAAGGCTCCTGCCTCGACCGCTGCGGACTCCTGGTGTTTGCCGTGTCTTGCGTTGCATGCCGGGTGTCGGTGGTTGTCGTCCGTGCGTACACGTGTCGCGGTTCAGAGCACTTGTGCCGCGGGACGCCACCGCATCGTTGGCTCCCGACCTAGTCGCCGCGCGCATCCGGAGGCGACCTTGCACTGGCTTCGCTGACATCGCTACCGTTGGCCCTGGATCATCGCGAAGGCGTGCGGGGATTTGTCACCTTGCTCCCGATCGAAATCGGCCTGCGAGGCAATGTCGCGTGCCCGTGACTCTTCTCCATTCTTCCGTTCAGGGTCGCGCAAAACCTGCATGGAAAAGAAAGGCATTCCGTCCGGTAAGGGTGCTCCAACAAACTGGAATTGGATGGCAGGCGCAAGCGCGGCGCCCACACCGAACGCGCGGAACTCCGGGCAAGAGGTTTCAACAAGGAGACATTTGGACGGACAAATTCGTGGTGAAAGCCGTCGCGGGGTACGCATCGTGCTTATAGGCGCGAGGAGATGTTCTTTCTTCAGCGCAAACGCTTCCCGCGTGTGCCGGCTGCAGATGGAATAGCTGATTCGGGAATTCGACAAGTCAACTTTAAGGAAATGTCTATGCAATCTTTCGGATTCATCTTTTCCATCTTCTCTCTTGTGCTGCTCCTCATTTTCGCAGAGTCCACGCGAGCCCAGGACTGGCCAAAGCAACAGGTCCGCATTGTCGTGCCGTACCCGGCTGGAGGAGGCGCCGACCTCACTGTCAGGAAGCTGGCGGACAAGCTGGCGGAGAACTGGAAGCAGCCAGTCGTCATCGACAACAAGCCAAGCGCAGGTGAAATCGTCGCGACAACGGAGGTCATTCGTGCGAAGCCGGATGGCTACACTCTTTTGTTCGCTACCGAGACGCAGCAAATGAACCCATTCCTGTATTTGAAACTGCCGTACGACCCGATGACGGATCTCGCGCCTATCACTCGCCTCACCGAAGGTATCCACGTGTTTGTCGTGAGGAAGGAGAGCCCCTTCCAGACCATTCAACAGCTGGTGGTGGCGGCGAAGGCACAGCCGGGCAAGGTTTCCTACGGATCCGGCGGCGTCGGCGGATCCGCGCATCTCGCGATACAGTCGTTCGCAACCGCGGCAGGCAATGTACAGTTCATGCATGTTCCTTACAAGGGGTCGGCACCCAGAATGGTTGATCTGCTGGCTGGAAACATAGATTTCACCGCCACGTCGCTGGGCGGGGTTTTACCGTTTCTTAAGGACGGTCGCTTGCGCTCCCTGGCTACCAACGGCACGAGCCGGATGAGGGCGTTGCCAGACGTGCCGACGCTTGCGGAGGCGGGATACAAAGACGCAGTTGTCCCATTCTCTTTCTCGCTGTACGGTCCGGCCAAGCTGCCGCCGGCACTTGCCAGCCAGATTGCTCGCGACGTGTCAGCCGTGCTGAAGGATCCTGACTTCGTAGCAAAGAACTTGGATCCTCAGGGGTTAGTGGGGGTGCTGGACGACACCCCTGCCGCTTTCGCGCGGTTCCTGGCGGCGGACCGAGCGAAGGTCAGGGATCGGCTCAAGGCGGCCAAGGTGCAACCGAATTGAGGCCAACTATCCTGCCCATCAATCGATTGGCATGCTCATGACAAAGCCAATGCACCGCCATACAGAAGTCGCCCTCGAGCCCGAACTGCCCATCATTGACACCCACCACCATCTCTGGCCCGAGAAGTTGGTGACGGTATCGTCAGCTGGCGGCCCCGGCCAGCAGGTCGGCCAAGGTGCTCCCTTGCACCAATGGACACCGTATTCGCTCGATGACTTCGGCCGCGATGTCGCCGGCGGCCACAACATCGTCAAGACGGTCTACCTTGAATGCTTCTCGAACTACCGAACGGAGGGTCCTGCGCATGTCAGACCCGTCGGCGAGGTCGAATGGGTCATGTCACAGGTGTCGGATGACCGCCTGATGAGCGGCATCATCGGGCACGCCGACATGACGCTCGGTGCCGACGTTGGAGAAGTGCTCGATGCCCACCGTGCCGCCGGCGGAGCCCGCTTCAAGGGTATCCGTCATTCGGTGTCGTGGGACCCGAACCCAGGCGTGTACTACACGCCGCGCAAGCCGCCGGCTGGCCTCCTTCTCAACGACGCCTTCGGCAAGGGCGTTGCTGAGCTCTCGCGGCGCGGGCTGATATTCGAAACCTTGCGCTACTTTCACCAATTGTCCGAGCTTTCCATGCTGGCGCGCGCGCATCCTGATCTGACGATCGTGCTTTGCCACCTCGGTGGCCCGGCGGCGACCGGACCGTACGAGCGACGCAGAGCGGAGGTGATGGCCGAATGGAGTGCCGGTCTGAAAAAAGTCGCTGAGCACCACAATATTGTCCTGAAACTGGGCGGCATCGGACGGCGCGCCGCCGCCGAGCAGAAGCTGTTTGACGGACCGCGCTCTTCGGAGCACATTGCCGCCTACTGGGGGCCTGAGCTGCGCTTCTGCATCGAAACCCTCGGCCCCGACCGGTGCATGTTCGAGAGCAATTTCCCTGTGGACAGAAAACTCTGTGACTATGTGACACTCTGGAACGTTTTCAAGCGGATCACGTCCGACCTGTCCCCCGCGGAGCGTCGGTGTTTATTTGAGGGAACCGCCCGGCGCACGTATCGCCTCTGAACCTGGGAAGTCGGACATTTTTACCAGGCCCCGCCGGATAACCGGCTCGTACGTGCCACCGATCGCAAGGCGCCGGGCACACGGTGGGCTGGCACACCGAGCGGAAAATGCGGCACTGCCCTGGACCCTGGGGCATGCGACTCTGATGTCCACGCCGACCACCGCAATATCGGTCCAAAGCTACAGTAGAAGGCGTCCCACTCTTCAGATGTTCCGGAGCCAATTCTGCGGACGCTGTGCATCGTACATCGTAGATTCCAAGAAGCGCATTGCGTATCGGAAGAGAAGTGGGCAGCACGGCGGAACTCCAAGAATCGATCGCGCTCGACGTGGACGTGATCAAGACTTATGTGGGTTTCGGACTCGGCGTCGGAGTCATCCCGGCATTCACCTGCTCGGCAAGGAATCGGCCGTCTGCGGTTTTGAGGTCGCAGCCTTAGCGAGTGTTTGCTGCGGTGGAGGTTCCCGCAAGCGGATCCGGGGCGTCCTCGGGAAAACGTCCAGTTCGCTTTGCTTGGGTTGCTCTTGCCACGAGGAACTGCCGGTCCAAATCGTTTGAGTGCTCAAACGACTGGAAGCTTTACTACCCCGGTTGGGTCTCGCATAATTGGCCTCATTTCGCAGGGATGGAAGCCATGAACACAGCGACGAGATTCGAAGATGAGATGCAGGTCGTGGGCAGTTATGCCGACGGCAAGTTGCTGGCCGGGAGAATGGGAGGCGTGGGCGTGATGTTGTTCAACCAGCCCGATAAGCGCAATGCGGTCAATCTGGAGATGTGGGATGGCGTATGCTCGGCCATCGACCTCTTCACGGCGGACGACGAGGTGCGTGTCGTCGTGTATGGCGGCGCGGGCGGAGAAGCGTTCACGTCAGGCAACGATATCAGCCAGTTCGCGGAACGCCGCAACAACGCAGAGGCAAATGCGGAGTTTGCGCGCATTGCAGGGCGCGGGCGCGAGAAGATGGTGGCATTTTCCAAGCCTAGCATTGCCTGCATCGAGGGCTATTGTCTCGGTGGAGGCCTAGCCACCGCGCTCCTGGCGGACTTTCGGGTCTCGGCGAGCGATGCAATATTCGGCGTGCCGGCGGCTAGGTTGGGAATTGCTTACGCCTTCGAGGCCATGGAGCGACTCGTAGAGGCGGTGGGCACGGCGCGCGCAAGCCTGATGCTCTACACCGCGCGACGGTTCAGCGCGGCGGAAGCTTTATCCATGGGGCTGGTGGACGTGCTCGCTGAAATAGATGTCGTCGCTGAGACGCTGGAAATCGCTCGCACGATTGCCGACAACGCACCGCTGTCGGTGATGGCTGCGAAGCACTCGTTCGAGCAGCTTCGCAAAGCTCCGCAAGCGAGAGATCTGTTCGCGATTGCCGAGCACATGCGCCGTTGCATGGACAGTGCAGACTACCGCGAAGGTCGCGCTGCTTTCCTGGAGAAGAGAAGACCCGTGTTCGTGGGCGCGTGAGGGGGGGAAGGACGCACGTGCTAAATGCCTTCCAGTACCATGGGTTCGACCCTCAGCGGTTTCAGGGCCGGGTCTAGCACTTCAAGAAATTGGTACACGTGTTTCGGAAGTTGGCTGTGGCGACGCAGCAGCACTGCGGATTCGGATGCATCGAACAGGTGGCCGACATTGCGTGCGCGAAGCTGATGGTCCTTCGCAGGCGAATAGGCAAACGCGGGGATGATGCCCAAGCCGAGTTCTGCTTCAACGAAGTTCTTGATGACGTCTGCATCGAGAGCCTCGACTGCGACGTCGACCTGCAGCTCTGCCTGCTGGAATTTTCGCAGAATTCGTGGACCCAGCGCCCGGGATGAGTACTGAAGGATCAACGGGTACCGTGCAAGTTTCTCCAGTGTCAAGTCTCTTTCCTTCAGAAGGGCATGGCCGGGAGGAAGGATCAGCAAGCGGGGTGAGCTCAGGAACTGCGCCGCCACAACTTCTGTGGGCAGTTCTTCGGGTAGGTGGGTCACACCGACCGTTGCCTTGCCGTCGCGTACGAGGTCAGCGACCTGGTTTGGCGTACCCAGCTGTACATTGATCTGGACGCTCGGAAATGAGCAACTGAACGCCACGATCGCCGGAAGGAGGAGATAACTGGCGTGGGTGTGGCTGGTCGCAAGAAAAATCGTGCTACGGGCTTCGCTGGCTCCTTTGCCCGTCACCACGCGGATGTTTTCCATGCATTGCAATACCTGACGTCCCCAGGCGAGTGCCTGTTTTCCTTCCTCGGTCAGGGCCACCGGCCTACCGCTTTGTCGTAGCAGGAGATCCGTCCCCAACTCATCCGAAAGCTGCCGCAATTGTTTGCTGATCGCAGGCTGTGTGACATTCAGTGCGGAGGCAGCGCGGGAAAGATTGAAGTCGGCGTCGGCCACCGCACAGAGGCATTGCAGCTGTCGGAAGTTCATGGTCTACATCTCAAGGGCCATAGATGCTAGCTTTGGGGCCCAATCGAATCAAGCTGGGTTTAGGGCCGCGATGTCTTGAAGCGCGGGGTTGGCGAGAGGTATCAGCAATTCTACGAGGCGTGTGTCGGTCGCTGCTCCCCGCGGTCGGCTGGCCGCGAACGCCGCTGCAACCTCGAAGAGCAATGCCCGTGCCAAGAATTAGTCCTGTCATTCCTTTGGAAATGCCGAGAGCACGAACAATGGTGTCTGCGCTGACGTCATAGCTGTCTTCTTCGCGGACAGTGGTTGCATGTCGAGTGTTCAGTCGATGTCTCGCCGCCGAGGGCCTAATAGCCCGTCAAGATCTTCAGGGCGTGAGCAACGGTTTTTCCCAGAGCCGTCGAATCATCGCATTCACCGCGCACACTTATTGCATGGGAAGCGACCTGCCCCCGACCTGAAGCCGTTTGATGCGCAAGGACGGGAATGTGGGACTGCGGCGTTGGAACTCTCATCGGGTGGATGCGCCGCCCGATTACGGGACATGGCAAGCTGGAGGCCGCACTCCGGTCGCTTGGGGGCATCCCGACTTGGACGTAGCTTCAGAGGGTTACAAGGTGCGCCAAGCCTCCTGGCTCATCAGGGTTTCGAACGCTGCGCGCTACTAATGAATCTCCGCCAACTGCAATGCCTCTGTGCCGTCGTGGACGCGAACTTCAACATCTCTCGCGCCGCAGATTTTTTGCACGCCACGCAGCCGGCGGTTAGCAAACAGCTGCAGCAGTTCGAAAAGGATCTTGGCGAGGCTCTGCTGTTGCGACAGGGCGGTCGTCCGGTAGCGCTGACGGAGGTAGGAGAGCGTGTTCTTGGCTGGGCAAGACGCGCAGTTCGTTGCTCGGGCCACATCAAAGAGCTGGGGCATGTAGGTGCAAGCAAGGGGCGGAGGACGATTGAGGTGGCGACCAGCCACGCGCATGCGAACTATGTTCTCCTTCCGGCCATCATGGCTTTCCGTCGCCGTTGTCCATTGCTTTCCATCAAGGTACGTATGGGCAACCCCGATGAAGTCGCCGGATTGGTTCGGGATGGTATGGCCAGCCTGGGCGTGACTCACAGACCCAACGACCTGCCAAGGGATACTGTGGCAGTACCTTTTCTCTCGTCGTCGCAGCTGCTCGTGATGCCGACGGGACATCCCCTGCAGAACGAGAGAAATTTTGGCTTGGAGGCCATTGCCCGGTATCCGCTCGTCATACAGTCGCCTTCTCGGCCTCAGGGCGCCCAAGTTGCTCGCAGCTTTCAAAAAGCAGGGATAGAGGTCAAGGTCACTGTCGAGGCGCTGGACGCCGACGTCATCAAGACCTACGTTGGAGCGGGACTCGGCGTCGGTGTGATTCCCGCGTTTACGTACTCACCGGGCAAGGATATCGGTCTGGCCGTGCGAGACGTAGCATACCTGTTCGATCCAGCGGTCTCCGTCATTCTCTTGCGTCGCCACGGCAATCTGAAGAAGTATCTGTTCGACTTTATTGCAGAGCTCAGTCCCGCGCTTGACCAAAGCGTGCTTGAGGCACACATGGGGGCGTCGGTGTAGCCCAAAGGCGAACCGGCCGGTGACCAGTGATTGAGATGGCCTTTGGCTCGGCGTTGGCCTGCGCGGCATGACCGGGTTGCTGCCCCATGTTGCGTTCTACCACCTGTTGGGCGGCGTGGTCAGGTTCTCTTGCAGGTCTACCCTGGAGGGATGAACCAAGAACGGCTCACTCTTGGACCACGATGCATTCCATCCGGTAAGAGACGCCCAACGAATCAGAATTCGACAGTGGCAGCTGACGCAACGACCATCTACCTGGTCCGGGTTCCGCTGAGAGAGGCTTGGTAAGGAGACAAAATGAGAACATTTCTGAAGAGAGCATTCGTCAGCGTCAGCATTGCCACATTCGCGCTGGCGGGTACTGCCGCAGAGGAGTATCCGACCAAGCCCATACGCATTGTGGTGCCATCGGCCCCCGGTGGACTGGCGGATATCGCCGTCCGGGTCGTGGCACAGAAGATGAGCGAAAGGTTAGGGCAGCCGGTTACGGTGGAGAACAAGCCGGGTGCGGACACATTGCTGGGCACCCGCTACGTAAAGGCCGCACCGGCCGATGGCTACACCTTGCTTTCCGCATCGAACACCATCTCGATTCAGGCGGCAATCAAGCTTGATGCGGGCTACGAACTGAAGGATTTCGTTGGCATTGGCCCCTACATCCGTTCGCCGTACGTAATGCTCGTTGGCGCAGCGCAGCCTGACAAATCTGCCAAGGACTTCATAGCGCGCGGCACGTCGAATCCAAAGAGCCTCAGCTTCGCGTCCGGGGGAGTGGGAACATCGCCCTACATGGCAGAACAGATGTTTCTCCAACGCGCAGGTTTGAATCTGATGCATGTGCCATACAAAGGAATTGCGGCTGCCATGCCTGATGTGATCTCCGGGCGTGTGACGATGATTTTTGACGCTGTCGGTAGCAGTGCGGGTCATATGCGCGCTGGACGGCTTCGTGCATTGGGAATGACTTCGACCAATCGATTATCAGCGTTTCCCGATGTACCGACCATTGCCGAGCAAGGCATGCCGGGCTTCAGCTCCTACGTTACGATCGGATTGCTCGCTCCGGCGGCAACGCCAAAGTTCATCGTGAAAAAGCTTGCGGCTGCATTGCAGGGCGCCATCGCAAGCCGGGAAGTGCGCGAGCGATTCGAGCCGGACGGTGCGGAGTTCGTGCCCGTCTCGCCGGAGGAATACATGGAATCGCTGAAGCGAGAACAAGCTGAGTTCGCGAAGCTGGCAGAGGAACTCGGAATTTCAAAACAGTAGGCATTTGTAGAATCGCCGTCCCTCGCGCGATGGACGATCTGCTTGCCAAGGCCGACTGCGACCTTGGCTGCGCCGCTGATGCGTGCATGAGACGACGAACGGTCGGCGGGCGGGCGCCAAGTTGACCTGGTCCCGACCGGATGCCGTAGCTAACAAATTTCAGAGAAATATATGACATCGTCCATCAGTCCAAAGGGAGAAAACCCACAGCAACCCTTCGCTGGCACCAATCGAGGGCCCCTTGAAGGCGTTGTGGTTCTCGACTTCACGACGCACAAGTCTGGCCCCATGGCGACCTACCTTCTCGCGGCGATGGGTGCCACCGTGATCAAAATCGAAGAGATCAAGGGCGATGCAGTGCGCGGGTTCGCGCCCTTCATCGGGCCGGACGGCGGCTTAACGATGTGGCGCGAACATCCTGATGCGATGTCGGTGCCAATCCTCAATCGCGCGCGAGGCAAACACAGCGTCACCCTGAATCTCAAGCGCCCCGAGGCGATGACGATCTACCGTGAGCTTGCCAGCCGAGCCGACGTCGTGATCGAGAACTACTCGGGCGGGACAGCCGACCGCCTCGGCATCGGTTATGCAGCGACCCGTGTCATCAACCCGCGCATCGTCTATTGCTCCATCAGTGGATTTGGCGCAAGCGCCATGTCCGGGAGAAAGGCGCTCGACGTGGTGATCCAGGCGTTGAGTGGAATGATGTTGGCCAGCGGCGAGGAAGGCCAGCCGCCGGTCCGCGTGGGCATGTCGGTCGCCGATACCGTCGCGCCGCTGTTCGCCGTGATGGGTATCAATGCTGCGCTGTTTCGACGCGGGCAGACCGGTCGTGGCGAGTACGTCGACATCTCGATGCTGGGAACGCTGACCGCCTTCCTTGCCAGCGAGGAATGGCAGGCGCTGGAGCGGCTCGGGCAGCCAACCCGGACCGGAAACTTTAACGTCAGGTCAACGCCCTTCGGTGTGTTTCGTTGCCGCGACGGCTATATCGCGACGGCGGCGGGGACCCACGACACGTTCGCCCACGCGCTGTTCCGGATGATGGGCCGCGCGGAGTGGGTCGAGGATCCGCGTTACGCTACGCTGTCGGCACGCAGTCAGCGCAATGCGGAAATTGTGGCCGCGGTCGATGCTTGGTGCGGTGAGCAAACCCGCGACGAAGTGGAAGCGAGAATGCTGAAGGCTGGTATTCCCGTGGCGAAGGTGCGCAGTCCGTCCGAGGCCTTGAACGACCCAGCGGTCAACGAGCGGCAGGAAGTTGTGAATCTTTCGCATCCCGCGCTGGGTGTCATGCCGGACTTGAAAACTATGGGTCTGCCGATTCGCTTTCATGAGACCGAATACGGAACCCGCACGGCTGCGCCTTGCCTCGGCCAGCACAATGAACTCGTCTACCGAGACTGGCTTGGATTTTCCGACGAGGCTCTGCAAGCTTGGAAGGCCGCCGGTGTCTTTTGACCATACGCGCCTCTTTCAGGCGGCAAGGCCTTTGGTTGAGCGGCGCCGTCCAGAAAGTCGGTGCGGGACTTTTTTCGCGCAGTCAAGCTTCAGATGAATGAGTGAAACCTGCGTCGAGATGTCGAATGCATCCTGCCTCGCGAGCATAGGCACAATAGACTGGCATGACTATTGCGGTAGCAAGCATGGTGATTACCCCGCGCGGCGCGCAAAGCGTGCCAGGCTATGGCTCCAGCGACGTGGGGATTCGCTGCGCTGCAAATACAAGAGTTGGGCCGGAGAATGAGGCGTTTTGCGGGGAAGACTATCGTGGTGACCGGCGCCCGGCGGTGGAATCGGTGCCGCCAGCGTCCGGCGATTCATTGCGGAGGGGGGCGTTGATCGTCGCCGGAGATGTTCGGGAAAGACATTCGCTAGAAGATCTGCTTGAAGAGGTGTCTCCAGCCTGGTGGTGGAATCGTTGCCTCACCGGGAATTCATACCCCAGCCTCCGGGCTGGGTTTTTTTTGCGCCCGGCATGGGCGCACTTCTGGAGTGCAAGTCCTCCCGCAAGCTGACACAGTGAGCGAAGTGGGGCCGGGTGCAATACTGCGGCGCTCTTGTGGTCAAGGTTCAGGAGGCGTAGATGCGGCGGTTAGGTGATGAAAGTGTGCGCTCTTACCTGGGAGATCTCGCCTTGTGCCTGAGGGGGCGACGGGGCTATCCCAAAATGCAGACCAGATTGATCGAATGGGCCAGCGAGCGGCGCCGGCTCGGCGATCCGTGCCTGCACGCGCTGGTTCGCCGCGACGGCGTTCATGCTACTCACAAGCGGTTCTTTCGTCTCTACAACGAAGCCGGACGTGCCGTCAGGCGACGCAGGAAGCGACATGGCGGCGCGGTAGAGCGACAGATTCTGGAGCGTCTAGAGTCTAGCCCTTGTTGCCCAGCACCATAGGTCGAATGTGCGCCGTGTCGACACTGCTGTGGAGTCGATGTTTTTCATGAGGACACTAGTGCATGTGCACCTCGCGACGCCTTCGACGGGCGGCCCTGGCATGTCGATTGCGAGAGGCCCTGTGGGCCACGATTGTCCGTGGCGTCAAGGACCAACACTCATGACTACGAATTCCTCCTCATTGCCATTTCAGCATGTGGCCGCCGAACTGCGGCTTTTTTGTGGGGCAGATAGCCTTGTTGCCTTGCAGCGAGAGCTTCAACGTGGCGGTTGCCGCCGGGCGGTAGTGGTCTGCGGACGGTCCGTGAGCAACTCGAATGCCATGGACCTGCTGCGCAACACGCTGGGCCCGCTACTGGTCGGGGAATGCAACACGGTGCGGTCCAACAGTCCGGTACCCGCCGTCGAGCAGACTGCGCGGATGCTAGGCGAGCTGGGGGCAGACGCTGTCATCGCGATAGGTGGCGGCTCGGCGGCGGTCACGGCGCGCGCCGCCAGCATCCTGCTGGCGGAGAAGCTCCCAGTGCAAGATCTGTGCACTCGGCGAACGCCAGGTGGCCAATTCGAAAGCCCCCGATTGAATGCTCCCAAGTTACCCCAGTTCGTGGTGCCTACAACGCCAAGCACAGCCTACGTCAAGGCCGGAAGTGCCATCCACGATTCAGATACCGGGCACAGACTTGCCCTGTTTGATCCAAAGACGCGGGCCAAGGCGCTCTTCCTGCATCCGGAGTTCCTTCGGACGTCGCCGGCCGAACTCGTCCAGAGTGCAAGCCTTAACACACTGTCCACCGCCGTGGAAGCGCTAGAGTCGCCGAAATGCGACCCGATTTCCGAAGCCATGCTGATGCATTCTCTGCGGCTGATAGCGCAGAACCTGGACGGCATGTCTCTCGAAAACGTCCCGAGTCGTGAGTGCCTGGCGATCGCGGCGGTGCTCTGCGGCCGAGGAACAGAACAATCCGGAGGCGGGCTTGCTTCGGTCCTAGCCCATGCGATCGGGCATCGAAGCAAAGTCGCGAACGGAATCGTGAACGCCATCGTCCTGCCACACACGATGCGATTCAATGCACCCACGGCGCTGCACAGCGCTGACAGAATTGTGGAGGGTTTGCGCTCTGTCTCTGCTGCCGGTGAATTGCAGCAGGTCGGCTCCGAGCGGGCAGTCGAGGTCCTGGAGATCTTTCTTGCGAAGCTGTCCCTTCCCCGCCGCTTGCAAGACATCGGCGTGGCCCAGGTCGACCTCGTCCACATCGCCGATGCCGCGATGTCGGACTGGTTCATCAGCCGCAACTCCCGGCGGGTGTCGGGTGCGAGTGAAGTGTTGGCGATCCTTGAGGCAGCCTGGTAGCAAATGCGGCGAGCGCTGCGGAGGTCCGCTTAACTTACCGCCCACCCTGAAATATTGAATCGACTTGGTCTAGCAGATCGCGCTTATGCTACGAGATGGCATATCCCTCGCTGCGGGCAATGGCATCAGGAACCGCCGAGCGCCAACCCGAGGTGTTCTGCGCCACATGCGGCGTCACCTTCATCTCCAGGCAGGCCTCAATAAACTCCTGCGCGTCGTAACCCTTGTCTGCACCCACTGTGATTTCGGTGTCCGGGTCGACCGTTGGCTGCCGGGCGTCGTTGAGCATGACCTTAGCAGCCTCGCGCTCGGCGTGTCCATCGGCGGTGCTCATCAGGGCGCTGATCTCCAGGCCGTGGCGGTTGCCGCTCAGGGTATGGCCCATGTAGCGCAGCTCACTGCCAGTCTTGCCTTTGCGATAGAGCTTCGCATCCGGATCGGTCCTGGACTGATGGGTGTCGTTGCTGCGCTTGTCCCTCCTGAAGTCGCCGCTATCGCCGTCGCGGTCGCTGCCATCCTTGCGAACAAAGCTCTTATGGCCAGCCCACGCCTGAATCAGTGTACCGTCCACGCTGAAGTGCTCGCGCGCCCGGTTGAAGACCGTGGGCACCCAGACTGCGTCGTCCATCGACAACCCGTTGAACCAGCGAAACAGCAGGTTGTACTGCGTCTGCTCCATCAGTTGGCGCTCGGACCGGATGCGCGATGCTCGGGCGACTGCCCTTGATGTCGACTTCATACATCCCCGCGAACAGCCGATCCATCTTCGCCAAGGCCTGATTCCATGGTGCGGATCGGGCGAAGTGGATGGGACTTGGGCACGAAATCGTCCAGCCGCCGCATGGTGAACAAGCTTTCAATAAAGGTGTCTGTGCCGCGCATGCGATTTCGAAGAGTGAATGGTGTCGAGTTCTCAAATCAACGTTTCGATACGTCGATGCGCTGACTCGGGGTCGAGGTACTTCAGCAGCCTGCTAGCTGTTATGCATGAAGGTGATGATATTCAGGAGGCCATATCAAGATCGAGCCGGCTTATTTCGCAGAGTGGCTTTTGTTTTTATCAAACACAACGTGCGTTTTCGACGTACACAACGGATACGGAGAGAGACATTCTTCTCCCACAAGGCGCGGCACGGGGCTGTAGCGGCGCGCTTCCCCAAAATTCGATCTTGGCATGGAGATTGCTGGTTGCTATGCGTCCACGTATTCATCCGGATTCGAACAGGTTATGTATTTGTTGTTTCCTGTCGGTCTCCGATCTTGCGAGGGATATAGATGGTCGGAAATAGGAGGAGTAATTCGATACGCTCAGGTACTGCCAGAGAAATGGGCAGTAACTGGGTCCGGCCAAACAAACAATATCGAAGAATGAAAGAGCTAGTGGGAAAGGAGATGGAATGAATTTGAAACAAAAGGCTGTGCTTTCGATGATCGCCTTGGCAGCCTCGGCTGGTGCGCAGGCCCAATCGAACGTGACGTTGTATGGAGTCATCGACACCGGCATCGAGTACGCCAACAATCAGCCAGGAGGCGGACACGACGTGGTTCGTCTGACCACAGCAAACGTGGCCGGTTCGCGATGGGGCCTGCGCGGTGTCGAAGACTTGGGCGGGGGGCTGAAAGGACTGTTTGTGCTGGAAAGTGGCTTTGAGTCTGACACAGGAAAATCTTCCCAGGGTGGCCGTCTCTTTGGCCGTGCCGCGTATGTGGGTCTGAAGAACGAATGGGGCGAGGTCCTAATTGGTCGCCAAAATGGTCCAATCTTTGATGTTGCCGGTAGCATCGACCCGATGTTCATCGTGCCGCGCTACTCACTGCTGGCCCAAGACGCCCAGTTCGCAGCGCGGGCAGACAACACCATAAAGTATGTGGGGGCCTTTGGTCCAGTCAAGACATCCGCAATGTATAGCTTCGGCGCGGATAGCGGCAAAGTAGGCGGCAGCGAGGTGCCAGGGCAGCCCAAGCTCGGCCGGGAGTTTGGCGGCAACATTGTGTATTCGGCAAACAATCTAAGCATTACCGCTGCGTACGATGAACTTAACAGCGGGACAGTCACTGTGACACCGGATGCCACGACGCGGCGTGCCACGCTCGCGGGCACCTATGCCTTCGGGAAGGCCACAGTTTATGCCGGCTACCGTTGGGGCAAAGCCTATGGTGGGGCCCTCCTGCCTGGTGCACCGGCGCAGAGCAATCAACGCTCGAATCTCTGGTGGACCGGTGCACGCTGGAATGTCGTGGGCGCGCTCACGCTTGCCGCTGCTGCTTACTATCAGGATTTCTCAGGTACCAACGCTGATCCGTGGCTGTTTGTTGGCTCGGCGGACTATGAGTTCTCAAAGCGCACGGATGCCTATCTGACCGTAGGCTACGCGAAGAACCGCCACGGATCAAACCTTGGGATTGGATCTGGCAGCTGGGGCTTTGGCACGGTGCAGCCGGGTGCGAACCAAGTTGGCGTAGTGGTCGGCTTACGTCACAAGTTCTGAGGGTGCCCGGAGATCGATAAGGCGTAGGAGGTGCAAGTCCACTACGATGAAGGAATAGTGGACCACATCGGCCCCGTCGTGCGCAAGCCGCCGTGAGGTGGTCGGCGAAGCGTCGGTAGGGGACTGTGTGGGTCAGCCATTGAGCCACGATAGTTGTGCTATTCCGGGGGGCGACGCGATTCAGAACGCGGAAGGCAACATGGAGGGGCGTGCGAGCGCCTCGACGACCCGGCGTGGTCAAAGGCCCTGGCACGCACGGCCGCTCCTTGCTCGGGAACCGGGAGATCTCCCGTCTGGCCGGTCGCAGCATGGGCTGGTCAGCATTGGGAAGGCGAGGAGCCGTAGCCAATGATGAACGGACGGGAGAAGTTGGACTCTGCAGTAGTAGCGAGGAAGCCTGCGAACAACGCCCGGAAATCGGCTACGGAGGGGGTAGAACGAGGGGTGAGGAGCAAGGGGAACACGGGGCAGTGCAACACGTACAAGGCGCAGAACTGGGCAAGCGTGTCACAGGGACTAGAACGTGTACGGCAGGCAAGCTACGAGCCAGCGGGAGAAGGGAGCGGCTCACAGCGCTGCTGCACCACGTCACGCTGGAGCGGCTTCGGGAGTTGTTCTATGCGATCAAACGCAACGCATCTGCGGGAGTGGATGGCATGCGTGGTGGCACTATGAGGGAGGGCTGGAACAGTATCTCCGCATCTGCACACGCACGTCTCAGGGGAGCGTATCGTGCAGGACCCGTTTGGCGGCAGCACATGCAAAGTGGGCCGGCAAACAGCACCCACTGGGGATCGCCGCGCTGGAAGACAAGATCTTCCAGCGCTCCGTGGTCGAGGTGTACGGGTTCTGTCCTGGGCGTAGTCAGCATGATGCGCGGGACGCGTTGGCAACGGTTCTCATCCGCACCCCGGTGTACTAGATTCTGGGTTCCGTTCTTCGGGGCTTCCTTGACTCAGTTAGCGAGGAATAGCTCGACTGGATCATCGAGCACCGGATTGGCGATCAACACGTCATCAGCCTTGTTCGCAGGTGGCTCAAGGGGGCGTTCTCGTCAGCGTCCGTGACTCAGGCACACCGCAGGGATCAGTGGCATCGCCTCTACTAGCGAACGAGTACCCTCTGGGCCTACCACTTGCGGTACGCGGATGATTTCGTGGCCCGTTGCGCGCGAGCTGCGACGCATCTAGACACAGCGCCGTTCCGATCTCTCCGCCACAAAGCCACGCAACGAGACGTGCAAAGTCAGGCCTGGCCACCATGCTGCTCATTGAGCGATCGAGGTCGTCGTCGATCACCTCAATGTCGCGGACTCTCCGGTGCTTCGCTTCTTCGACCAGTTCGTACAGTCGGCGCTGGCTTTCAAGGTTCATCCGGACTTGTGCCTGCATCGGCTGTCTGACACAGACCACTGCCTCGCGGTTAAGTACCGTAGGGCGAACGATCGGCATTCGTCATCGTTATCCCCCCTTTGCTGCGCCGCAGCCGGCGGCCAGCATTAGCCGGCTGGCAAGATGTGCGAGTGCTTTTGTGCGCTGCGCCGCGCTCTTTCCGCGCAGTTCGACGGTGTCGAACGTCATACTCATTCTGCGCGGTGCCTGCGACGGCGACTGCTGGTCTGCTTGAACTACCTTTGGGAAGGATCTTTTGGGATTTTCCCGGACGATGTAGGAACCGTCCGGCGAGGTTCGTCGAAAACCTCGCTCATGAGTAGCTGATGCAAATCGCGCAAGGCCGCCGCAGCAGGCTTCATTTGCCAACGGCCACTCTTGCGAGTGACCTCCATCCGCCATCGCTTGAACCCCTGGCTGTAGAGCAGGCAGAGAAAAGGAGGGCGGAATGCTGTGAGCGTAGGTCGGCCGGAAACGCTGCAATCGGGAGCGCCGCTTACCAGACCCGAGGCCCTCAGAACATCAAGCGACGGCCTTGCCCATCTCCTCTACGACCTTCTTGGCATCACCAAATACCATCATCGTTCTGTCCATGTAGAACAGGTCATTGTCCAGGCCCGCGTAGCCGGCGGCCATCGAACGCTTGTTCACGATGATGGTCTTGGCCTTGTAGGC